>CAZNVB010000239.1:0-5507 GCA_964576265.1 uncultured Eubacteriales bacterium
CATGTCCCAGATCCCCTATCTTCTCGATGGCGCCCGCTGGGGTTACCGGCTCGGAGACGGAGTTCTCGTCGATGCCATGTATCGCGACGGGCTTTTCTGCCCCCTGGCCGAAATGATCATGGGCGAAACGGCCGAAGCTCTGGCTGAAAAATTCGGGATTTCACGCCGCGAACAGGATGTTTTCGCTTATGAGAGCCAGCGGAAGGCGAAAAAAGCACAGGAAGAGGGCAAATTCGAGGCCGAAATCGTCCCCATCGCGGTCAGGGAGAAAAGCGGCCAGGAGGTTCTGGTGTCCAGAGACGAGCATCCCCGTCCGGAGACGACAGTGGAAAAATTGGCCGAGCTCCCGCCAGTCTTCAAAAAAGGCGGAACGGTCACCGCAGGGAATTCTTCGGGGTTGACCGACGGCGCTGCGGCCATGGTTTTGGCTACCGAGGCGGAAGCCAGGCGCCTGGAGGCAGTGCCTCTCGTCGAGATCCTGGGAGTGACGGCCGCGGGTGTCGATCCCAAAGAGATGGGCCTCGGCCCTGTTCCGGCGACGCGGAGGATCGTCGAGACGCTCGGGATCGCGCTTTCCGACTTTGACCTCATCGAGATCAACGAAGCTTTCGCCGCCCAGGTCCTCGCCTGTGAGCGCGTGCTCGACTGGGACCCGGCGCGGCGGAATATCCGGGGCGGAGCCATCGCCCTCGGCCATCCGATCGGCTGTACGGGGGCGCGTCTTGCCGTGACTCTCATCCACAGCCTCATCCAGGAAAGAAAAGAGCTCGGCCTGGCCACGCTCTGCGTAAGCGGCGGACAGGGAATGGCCCTTGTTCTGAAGAGAATCCGATGAATAACGAACACACCGGGAGGTCGTCCCATGACCCTTAAAGTCCCCGACATCAGGACTCCCCTCCCCGGCAAAAATGCCCGAAGGATCGTCGCCAAGGACAGACGATACACCTCCAGCTCTTACCTCAAAGAATATCCCTTGGTCATCGCCCGGGGAAAAGGCGCGGTCGTCGAGGACGTCGATGGAAACAGGTTCCTCGACTTCATGGCCGGCATCGCCGTCAACATCACCGGGTACAGCCATCCCCGGGTCGTCAGAGCCGTCAAGCGGCAGGCCGAAAAGTTCTTCCATATCTGCTCCACGGATTTCTACTACGAATCGTTCGCCAATCTGGCCGAACGGCTGACCCGGATGATTCCGATGGAGGGAGAGAAAAGCGTCTTTTTCACCAATTCCGGCGCCGAAGCCGTCGAGACAGCCATCAAGCTCGTTCGTTATTACACCAAGCGTCCCTACATCATTTCGTTCCTCGGCTCCTTCCACGGAAGAACGATGGGCGCCCTGAGCCTGACGGCGAGCAAAGCGAAGCAGCGGAGCTTTTTCTCCTCGTTCCTTCCCGGAGTCCACCACATCCCCTACGGCTATTGCTACCGCTGTCCCTATCACCTGACTTACAGGTTCTGTGGAATTCACTGCGCCGAGGCGCTCGACCAAGTCATCTGCCAGACGCTGATGAGCCCGCGGGAGATCGCGGCCATTTTCGTCGAGCCTATTCAGGGCGAAGGAGGATACATTGTCCCGCCGCCGGAGTTCCATCAGAAACTCAGGGCTTTCGCCGAAAAGAACGGCATCCTTTATGTCGTCGATGAAGTCCAGTCCGGAATGGGCCGGACGGGGAAATTCCTGGCCATCGAGAATTTCGGCGTCGAGCCGGATGTCGTCGTCCTGGCCAAGGGCCTGGCCTCCGGATTGCCCTTGGGCGCCGTCGTCTCGAAGAAAAAATACATGAACTGGAAGGCGGGGACTCACGGCAGCACCTTCGGCGGCAACCCTCTGGCCTGCGAAGCAGCGCTGGCCACGCTCGAACTTCTGGAAAAAAGACTGATCGACAACGCCGCCCGGATGGGAAGGCGGCTGCTCGAAAAGCTCCTCGGGCTGAAGAAAGACCAGCCGATGATCGGCGACGTCCGGGGTCTCGGTCTGATGATCGGCGTGGAAATGATCAAGGACCCCGAGACCCAGGAGCCGGCGGCAAAAGAGGCGGGCGAGATCGTCCAGCGGGCTTTTCAGAAAGGCCTGCTTCTCCTCCCCTGCGGTGAGAACGTCATCCGCTTCTGCCCTCCCCTTGTCGTCAACCGAAAGGAAATCGATACGGCCGTCGAGATCTTCGGACAGGTTCTGAACGACTTCAAGAAGGAGGCCTAATTCTCATGGCGGGAAAAGTCATCTCCATGTCGGAGGCCATCCGAAGGTATGTCCGGGACGGCGACACCCTGGTCATCGAGGGCTTCACCCATCTCATCTGTTTTGCCGCCAGCCATGAGATTATCCGGCAGAAAAAACGGGATCTGACCGCCTGCCGGCTGACGCCCGATCTGATCTATGACCAGATGGTGGCAGCCGGATGCGTCAAGAAGCTCGTCTTCAGCTGGGCCGGGAATCCCGGCGTCGGTTCGCTCTACGGGCTGAGACGGGCCGTGGAAGAAGGGATTCCGAGAAAAGTCGAAATCGAGGAATACAGCCATTTTGGGATGGTGGCACGGTTCATGGCCGGAGCCTCGCATCTTCCCTTCATGCATTTGAAAAGCTTTGAGGGAAGCGACTTGCCGGGCAGGAATAGAAACATCCGGTTTATCCGTTGTCCTTATACGGGCAAGAAACTCGCGACTGTGCCGGCTCTTCATCCCGATGTCGCCATCGTCCAGGTCCAGAGGTCCGATGAAGAAGGAAACGCTCAGATCTGGGGTCTGATGGGCGTTCAGAGGGAGGCGGCGTTCGCCTCAACTAAGGTCATCATCGTCGCCGAGGAGCTTGTGCCGACATCCGTCATCCGAGCCGACCCCAACCGGACGCTCATTCCCGGGCTGATCGTCGACGCCGTGGTCATCGAGCCCTTTGCCGCTCACCCGAGCTATGCCCTCGGCTATTACGATCGGGATAACGAGTTCTATGTCGAGTGGGCGAAAATCTCGAGGGAGAAGGTGTCGCTCGATCGATATCTCGATGAATGGGTGTATGGTGTTTCGGGGCGAAAAGAATACGCCGCCAAGCTTGGCGCCGCCTATCTCGACAAGTTGAAAGCCGACCGCCGTCCCTCGGGTTCGGTCAACTACGGATACTGAGATGACCGAATATTCACCCTCCGAAATCATGGTCGTCCGAGCCGCAAAAGAGCTCCAAAACGGCCAGGTCGTTTTTGTCGGCATCGGGCTTCCGAACCTCGCCTGCAACTTGGCCCGACGACTTCACGCCCCCGACCTTGTCCTTATCTATGAATCGGGAGCGGTGGGAGCCCGGCCCGACCGGCTGCCGCTTTCGATCGGCGACCCGTGCCTGGCCACGGACTCGATTTCCGTTTGCTCGATGGTCGAAGTCTTTAATTACTATCTCCAGGGCGGGTTGATCGACGTCGGGTTCCTGGGCGGAGCCCAGGTCGATCGCTTCGGAAACATCAATTCCACGGTCATCGGCGACTACGCCAGGCCGAAGGTGAGACTTCCGGGAAGCGGCGGCGCCTGCGAGATCGCCATCCACGCCCGGAAAATCATCATCGTCCTGAAGCAGTCTCCGAAGTCTTTCCCGGAGAAGATCGATTTCCTCACCAGCCCCGGATTTCTGAATGAGACGAATCCAAGGGAAAAACTTCATTTCCCCGGCCAAGGCCCGGCGCTTGTGATCACTGACTTCGGGGTCTATGGCTTCACGAAAGACACGCATCAAATGATTCTCAGGGAAATCTACCCGGGGGTGACGGTCAGCGAGGTCAAGGCGAATATCGGTTGGGAGGTCAAAGTCAGCCCGAGGCTCAGGACGACCCCTCCACCCTCAGCCGATGAACTGCGGATCATCCGTCAGGAGCTCGACCCCGACGGGATTCATCTCCGGTAAAGACGACCGATCATCATCCCCGACAAGTCTCCCATGAAAAGCGCAAGATTGTCCCGAATCAACGCCTATCACCTTGATCCACAGCTCCGAACTGCGGGCCGATCATCAGGACGGAAAGAAAGGCCCAGCCGCGCTCAGGGCGATCGGCAATCGGGTACCTCTCCTCGCCACAAGGAACCCGGCAGCCGAAAGGAAGGCCGGGATGGGATTGACATGCCGGATGTAAGCTGGTAAATAAAAGGAAAATCCATGATTGAAAATGGGAGGTCGTGAATGGTCGCCAAAGCCAAAGTCGTCAAGAAAGCCGCCAAGGCTCCGGCCAAGAAAAAAGCTCTGCCGAAGCCGGAAAAGAAGGATGCTTACGAATGCCGGGTCTGCGGTTATCGAATCATCGTCGATGATGTCGGCTGTTGCGCTGAAGAGCATGTTTTCGTTTGTTGCGGCGAGAACATGACCAAAAGCTGAGCCGCAGCCTGACGGCTTTTCGTTCTATCTTTTTTCAAAGACGATTTTCCCGTCGACGATGGTCATTATGACTTCGGTCTGCAAAATTTCCGCCGCAGAAATCCGCATCAGATTCCGGTCAAAAACCGTGATGTCCGCCAGCTTGCCCTTTTTGAGGGAGCCGCGGATGTCGGCTTCAAAGGCGGCCCGGGCATTGTTGATCGTGTAGGCTCGGAGGGCTTCTTCCACTGAGATTCTCTGTTCGGGAAACCAGCCGCTTTCCGGCTGGCCGGAGAGAGTTTTTCTGGTGACGGCAGCATAGATTAAGTATTTCGGGTGCATATGGTATTCCGCCGCACTGGTTCCCGGCCAGTCCGAGCCGAAACTCAGGGTGGCTCCGTTATCCAGCAAAGATTTGAAGGCATAAGCTCCTCGGCATCTTTCGTGGCCGATTCGTTCTTCCATCCAGCGCATGTCGTCGGCGATGTGGTAGGGATTGACTTCAGCGATCACTCCGAGAGCGTTGAACCGCGGAAAGTCCTGCGGTCGGATGACTTGAGCATGAATGACCCGAAATCCGGAAAGGTCAACCCCCTCGTTTTTCAGCCGTTCATAAAGATTTAGCATCTCAGCCACACCGCGGTCACCGATGGCATGGACATTCGGAACAAAGCCGGCTTCCAGGCCGGTTTTGATCAACCGGTACATTTTTTCCATGTTCCCGATTTTGAGTGCCGGGTCGTCAGACGTATGATGACGCCAGTGGCCGGAGTTTTCCGGCTGGTCGCTGTACGGTTCAAAGAACAGAGCTCCGTGGGTGCCCATGATACCGTCGATGTATCCTTTGAGCGCGCCGTAACGCAACCAGCCGTCCTTTTGTTTGGTTTTGGGGTGTAGCCCCATAGTCAAACCCTGTTCCTTAAGAGAGGAACCGAGCGACAGGTCCGGGCGGAGCCAGACCCGGCAGGTCAACTCTCCGTTTTCCTGGAGCTTGACGAAGCGTTCGATCTGGGACGGAGTCGAGATATCGTGAATTTCGACTATACCGGATTCCCTCAGGGCTTTTAGGGCCGCCCGGTTTTCATCAAGCAAGCGCGCCTCTGATTTCGGTTTTATCGCCTTTTGCATGGCGGCAAAGGCCTGAGTATTTCGAAAAATGATCCCTGTCGGCTGGCCGCTC
>CAZNVB010000240.1:0-7156 GCA_964576265.1 uncultured Eubacteriales bacterium
GATCTCGAGGCGGGCATTCTCGGTCGTCGCGCCCGCGGTGAAAGAGAGAGGAAAAGTGGAATAGCCGCTTTTCACATCGGCAATACTGACGGTCTCCCTGTCTCCGGCGTCCGGTCCCCAGACGAGACTGATTCGAACCGGCGCGGCGCCCGGGTCTCCGGCCAGGACGATGCGGCCGATATATTTTTTCCCCTGAATCAAGGCCAACTCTTCCTGGAAGATTCCACCTGTCCCGCCGTCCCCTTTCAGTCGAATTTCAGGAGAATGAATTCCGACAAAGGCGACGACCGGGTTCATCCAGAGGCTGTGCGGCTCGCCCAGCAGTTTCCAGGGCGACTCGGAGCTTCCGACGGGATAGAAGAACTTACGGTCCTCCAGCATCTCGGCCCAGATTCCCTGATAGATGCACCGCCCCAGGTGCTCGATGAACTGGCCGTAGATGTATTTCGACATGAGGTGGAACGTCTTGCGGGCGTCGATATAAGCTTCGGGCCGGAGAGGGCGCGAGGATAGGAGCTCGAGCTCGATGTCGTCGAACCAGGCCGTCCCCTTCGCTTTCCCCCAGCCGCCGAACAAGCAATTCAGGGCAAAGGCGTCGTTCGCTCCGCTGTCGAAGACGACCTCGACGAGCGTCCAGTCCCGTGTGCCGCCGAGCGCGGCCGTCCGGATTTCGGTGCCGTGGAAATTGAAGAGCGCACCGCGGCCCGTCCCGGGCTCGAGGTCCCTGGTCTTGATCCAGCCGCTGAGGCGGTAGCGGGAGAACGGTTTGACCGTCACGACGGTCGTCCAGGCCGCGTCGGCGCCTTCCTCCGATGAGATCTTGACGCTCCGCCTGCCGCTGTGGGCCACCGTCGAGTCAACTTCGAACGCCGCCTTCTGCTGCCACGTCCTTGTCCTCCAGCCGGCTGGGAAATTCCCTTCAATCTCCTCGAAGGAAGGGTTCCGGACGGCGAGCTGCTCGTCCGACGCCGTTCTCACAGCCGATGGCCCGCTCGGAAACGAAAGACCTGGAAGCGCGGTCGAGAAAACGATGACGGCCGAACAAAAAATGAACTTCCTGAGCGTTTCAAGCGTTTTCATTCTGATCCCATCCCTTTGTCAGCATTCTGATTTTTGTTCTGAGCTCTATATATTTCACTTCCCCGGCCAAGTCAAACCGGGCCTGGGTCTGCGAAAATCCGCTTGACAGATTTCATCATCTGCTCACGGCTGGCGGGCAAAGAAAAAGGGCGGGCATGATTCTCCCTAGAAGTGTCCCGCCTTCAGAGATGACTTTAAGGAGTGAATCACAACAAACGCCGTCGAGAGAGGCGCCGGAAGAAAAAAAGACGGCGTTATCGATACGCCGGTCCAGTTTCATTCAATAATAGGCCGCCCGGATGACGGCTGCCGAATTCAGGGTCAGCGGGTCGCTCAGCGGGATGTTCCCCTGGCTGAATCGGGCGAGAGCATGCTATAATATCCGAGCGCGGAGGTTCCGATGTCGTCAATCCAAAGGAAAATCAAGTCGTTAGCCAGAGCGTATCGGCTCCGCTTCATTTACTCCTTCGGCAGTCGGGCTCGAGAGGCCAAGAAAATGGTCGAAGGGAGCCGAAAAGCACTTCCAGCCTCTCCATCCGACCTGGATATCGGCGTCCTGCCACAAGGCCGATTGAGCGCAGAGGAAAAGGTCCGGATTGCGCTTTCTCTCGAGGAGATTTTCGGCGTCCCGCGGGTGGATGTCGTCGTCCTTCCCGAGGCCCCGCCTTTTCTGGCTCTGGAGATCGTCCAGGGCGAACTCCTTTACGCCGATGATCCGGATTTGGAGGCCGAATATCAGCTGCACATTATGAGAGTCGCTTCCGATCTCATGCCGTTTGAGCGCCAGAAGAGGGCGATGATCCTTGGGGGGCAGAGATGACGAAGGGAAAAATCAGCGCTGCGGTCATCAGCGAGAGGGCCTTATGGGTTCGGCGGATGGTGTCCGCCTTGAAGGCGCTGCCTGTGCAAAAAAAACGAGAATTCCTTGCCGACCCCAGAAACATCGCCGCCGCAGAGTCTTACCTTCGGCGCGCGCTCGAAGCGCTGTTCGATATCGGACGCCATATCCTGGCCAGGGGATTTGCATTGCCGACAGCCGAATATAAAGAAATTGCAGAAGGACTCCACGAAAAAAAGATCATCCGCCTCGAGGAGAAAGACCTCTTGAAGAGGATGGCCGGATACAGGAATCGCCTGGTTCACTTTTATCATGAGGTCGGACCGGAAGAACTCTACGAAGTCTGCACTCATCATAGCGATGAGATTCTCGCTCTTCTGGATGCTCTCCTGAAATGGCTCCGCCGAGAGAAGACGGCCGGAAAGAAACGGTGATACCCCCCTCTATTTCAAAAAGGATTTCAGCCGAGTTCAATAATAAAATAGAACCGTCCCCGTTTTTTATTTGATCACGGCGGGAAAGGGGCCGATCGACCAACCGTGACGGCCGCGGATCAGAGCTTTCTGAGTCAACTTCTTGCCCGCGACTTCGATAGTCACGACATACTCGCCCGGCTCGACCCGGCGGCGCCAGGAGGCGAAATCGAATCCGCCGGCCGGCGGCCCCCCTTCCCTTTTCGGCCGCATGTCCCAGAGAACGGTGTTGAGGCCGGGCTCGGCCTTACCGTCGAGCTCGCGGATGATTTTGCCGTAGGGATCGGTGATGGTCACTTTCACTTTGTCGGGCGCTTTCGCTTTCAAGAAATAACGGATGACGACATCATCCGGTTCATTCGGGGTGAAGAGGTGGCTATCGCCGAGAAGCTGATAGTTGCCGATCGCCGTCGTCTGCCTCTGGACCCGCGGCTCGATGGCGAACAAGTAAACATCCTCGTTTCGGATCTTTTCATTCCACTCCTGGAGCATCGTGATGTCGGCCACCCAAAGCCCCCGGCCGTAGGTGGCGACGACAAGATCGTTTTCCCGGGGATGGATCACAAGATCCGTCACCTTGGCCCAGGGGATCGTTTTTGCCGGCTGCCAGTTCCGGCCGGCGTTAAGCGAGACATAAAGCCCGTGATCGGTTCCGACGAAAAGAAGGTCGGCGTTCTTTTGATCCTGGACGACGACATTGATCGGCTTTTCCGGCAGGTCGCCGACGATGGAAGTCCAGGTCGCGCCGAAATCCGTCGTTTTGAAAAGATAGGGCTTGAAGAGATCCTGACGGAATCCCGTCTTGGCGACAAAGGCCGTGCCGACATCATGGGGCGAAGCGAAGACGCGGCTGACCCAGAGCTCGGCGGGTCCGCCGGTGGCGGCGATCCTGGCCGTGCAATCGGTCCAAGCGGCGCCGTGATCTCTGGTTACCTGAACCTTGCCGTCATCCGTGCCCACCCAGATCACGCCGGGTTTGACAGGCGATTCGGCGGCGGTCGTGATGGTGCAGAAGGTGATATTTCCTGCGCCTCCCTGCCTGGATTTGTCGTTTGTCGTCAGGTCAGGGCTGATCTCTTCCCAGTGATCGCCTCGATCGAGAGAGCGAAAAAGGACCTGGGCGGCCGTATAGACGATGGCGCTGTTATGGGGCGAGAGCATGATCGGCGGCGTCCAGTTGAAGCGCAGCGGCTCCTGTTCTTTCCCCCGGCGGGGAGTGATGAGCGTCTGGACGCCGGTTTTCTGGTCGAAGCGCCACATCGTCCCGAATTCGCGGTTGTTGTAGAGCCAGCGGCTGTCAGTGGGGTCGACGCAGTTGTACATCCCGTCCCCACCGCCCACCGTCACCCAGTCGGTGAGCGAGATCTCGCCGGCCTGGCTGTTGGAGGGGCCTTTCCAGGAGTCATGATCCTGGAGGCCGCAATAGATGTTGTACGGATCTTCCATATCGATGCCGACCGCATAGACCTCGCCGAGCGGGATATTGTAATAATGATGACAAGTCTTGCCGCCGTCGTAGGAAACATAGACGCCGCCGTCGCTGCCGAAGATCAACCGGTCGGAGTCAAGAGGGTCGACCCAAAGAGCGCGGAAGTCGCCGAAGGCCTTCTGAAAGACGCCGTCTGGAGGCCAGCCCAGGCCGGTCCAGGTTTTCCCGCCGTCCATCGTGCTGACGAGGGCCTGGCCGGTGCAATAGACCTTGTCCGGGTCGTGCGGGTTGATGCGAAGCTGGTTGAAGGAGTAGGGCGCCTTGTCGAAGGCCGATTCCTTGCCGGCGTTGATCTTCCGCCAGGTTGCGCCCGCGTCATCGGTGCGGTAGACCTCGACGCCGAAGGTGCGCGGACGGGGCTCGATGCCGCGGCGCTTGTCCTCCTCGATCTCTTCCTTGGTCGCGGGGCGCGGGTTGACGTTTTCAACGATGGCATAGAGGATGGAGGGATTTTTCTGGAAGATGTCGAACCCGATCCGGCCGAGACGGCCCGTGGGGAGGCCGCCGCCGAGGCGGGTCCAGGTTTTCCCGGCGTCCGTGGTCTTATAGATGGCGCTCTCCGGTCCTCCCGCTTCATAATGCCAGGGCAGACGGGTCTTCTCGTACATCGCGGCATAAAGGATGTCGGGATCGGACACGACCATGGCCAGATCGACGGCGCCGACCTTTTCGTTGATGTAGAGCACCTTCTTCCAGGTCGCGCCGCCGTCCGCGGTCTTGAAGACGCCCCGCTCCTCGTTCGTGGAAAAGAGGTGCCCCATGACGGCGACATAGACGACGTCGGGGTTTGTGGGATGGATGACGATCCGGGCGATGTGATGGGAATCGCGGAGACCCATCGGCTTCCAGGTTTTGCCGCCGTCGGTGGATTTATAAATCCCGTCGCCGGAGTTCGAGCTCCGGGCACAGTAGGCTTCACCGGTTCCGACCCAGACGATCTCCGGGTTTGACGGCGCCAGGGCGACATCGCCGATGGAAAGCGCCTCCTGGTTGTCGAAGATCGGCTCGAACGTCGTGCCGTTGTTGGCGGTCTTCCAGACGCCGCCGTTCCGGGTGCCGACATAGAGGGTGTAAAGATGCGCCCGGGGCGGCGACGCCGGAACGGCGAAGCTCGTCACCCAGGATCCGGCCCGGAAAGGGCCGAGGTTGCGGAAGGAAAGGCTTCGAAGCAAGACCTCGTCCGGCTTTTCCTGGGCCATTGTCGATAATTCCGATAGGAAAACTAAAGCCAAAAATGCCGCCGTGCACAGGCGGAAAAATCTGTCGATGTTCATTCCTTCTCCTCCCAAAAGGGGTCAGGTCTTAACAATGGACAATTTAGCAATTTGATTCTTTGCTTTCAATCTCGAAAAAGGAAATTGGGCGGTTTTCCTTGCGATTCCATTCCTCGCGTCGTTTCGACTGCGCTCCCCCAAACCAACGGGATCAGCTGTTCACATCGTAAAACTCTTCTCATGTCTGAACCCTAAGCAAACAAGGGAAGCTGTATCGAATCAACGAAGGTTAGCGAAAAAGCCACGGCCTCTTTCAAGCTTAACTCAGAAGTCCGCTTCAGAAGCTGTGGGGCAATTCCCCGGCACTTCTATCAATAATCTCGGATTGAGAGATTCTTCTGGGCAGAATTCAGCCGAATGACATCATGGCGTTACGAGATTTGTCGATTGTTAAGACCTGACCCCTATGATGTTTTTTTCGGCGAGCATCTTGTTGAAGGCGGGGAGGTCGGTCGCGAGCAGCTCGTCAAACCGGGCTTTTTGCACCGCCAACCGCTCCTTCAGCACCTCGAAGACCTCGCGCTGCTGTTTGTTGGGGGCAAAATCGACGCTGTTCGCGACATCGCCGGCAAGCACCGAGAGCTTCATATAAATTTTCTGCGGGTCGCGGAACGATTTTGTGTCCGCCTCGGCTAAAGTGCGCTGGAAAAGCTCGTACTCGACCGACTGGAGCTTCTCGTCGAATTCATCGATCGCTTTCCAAACGTCCTTTTCCACTTTTCTGGCCCCGAGAACATCCTTCAGGTCATAGATCTGCTTCCGCATCCACTCGAGCGTGTTGATCATGTCGGAACACTTGTCGAGCTCGTCCCGGATTTCGAACTGGAGCTTCATCTGCTCCCGGATATCGGCTTCGGTTCCCTCCGAGCGCGGATCCTTCCGGACCTCGAGCTTCTCGGTGAGCTCCCGGTCGCCGACTTTGACCTTGACCGTGTAGATTCCGGGCGCCGCCATAAATCCCCGGAACCCGGCCATCGCTCCCCAGCTCAGAAGCGGATACCAGCCTTCGCGCTCCCAGGTCTCCCGGAATCGCTTTTCTTCGACGACATGCGGATTGCCGGCCGGCTTCGTCCGCAATCTGGCCGGCCGGGCTCCCGGATACCTCAGATTCCAGGCCACGCGGTTGATGCCCTTTTCTCTGGTCCCCGGCAAGGTCACGACCGTCCTCCCCTCATCATCGACAATACTCACCGTGACGTCGGCCTCGGGAACATCCTTGAGATAATAATGAATGAACGCCTCGGGATTGACTTCAAACTTGCCGGCCACGCTGTGGAGCCGATAGGCCGGCCGTGGCTTGAAAAGGTGCGCCTCAGACCCGAGGACATCGGCCGTGAGCTGCTGGAGCGGCGTGATGTCGTCCATGATCCAGAACCCGCGTCCGTAGGTGGCGACGACCAGGTCGTTGAAGTGGGTCTGTACGACCATATGATGGACGGGAGCGTGGGGCAGGTTGTTCTGAAGGGGCAACCAAGTCTTTCCGTCGTCGAACGACACGTAAAGGGCGTTTTCCGTTCCAAGATAAAGCAGCCCTTGCCGCACCGGATCTTCGTGAATCCAATGGCAGTAGCTGAAGACGCTCTTCGGGATTCCGGCCGCGAGCGACACCCATGTCCGGCCGTAATCCGTGGTCTTGTAAACGAAGGGATCCCGGTTGTTCATCTGGTGAAAATCGACGGTGATGTAGGCGGCGCCGGCCTCGTAACGCGACGGCTCGATGTTGCTGACCGTCCCCCAGACGGGAAGACCGGGAATGTTCTTGGTCACGTTCGTCCAGGTTCTGCCGCCGTCTCGCGTGACATGAACGAGGCCGTCGTTTGTCCCCGCCCAGAGGCAGCCTTTCTCGAGCGGCGATTCGGCGACGGCGAAAACGACACAGCCGTATTCGACCGCCAGGTTGTCTAAAGTCAGCCCGCCAGACGGTCCCATTCGCGCCGGGTCGTTGGTCGTCAGATCGGGGCTGATGATGGTCCAGCTCCGGCCGCCGTCCGTCGTCCGATGG
>CAZNVB010000241.1:0-4517 GCA_964576265.1 uncultured Eubacteriales bacterium
AAGCCCCCACCTTTTTGGTTCCCATCATCAACCCCCCTTTTGCTGACAACAGCCCGCACTTTATATCTTATCTGATATAATTCTCTATTTTTTCACCATCATTCCGGCGGTCTCTTTAATGATCTTGACCGCCGCCGCCGCGGTGATCCCGGCCGGATCGCGAAGTGGATTCAATTCAACGACATCCAGGCCGATGATCTTTGCGTTTAAAGAGTGGATGATGTCGAGTGCCTGACGGGTTGTCAGGCCCCCGGGCTCATGGTGCGAGACTCCGGGCGCGAACGCCGGGTCCAGGGCGTCCAGGTCAAAGGAAATATAAAGAGGACGTCGGAACGGAAGGTTCAGGCCGTCATGGAAGTCCTTCATCTCGATCATCCGGACGCCAAAGCTCCGGGCCTTCTCTCTCTGGTCCGAAGTCGCCGCCCGGACGCCGACCTGGACGAGCTCCTGAGCCAGGCCGTCTTCCAGAATCCGGGCGAAAGGAGAGGCATGGGAAAAACGGTCGCCGTAGAGATCCTCATAGAGGTCAGGATGGGCATCGAAATGAAGAATGGCCAGAGATTTGTGAACCTTGGCCAGAGCCCTGAGAATCGGATAAGTGATCGAATGGTCGCCCCCCAGGATGATCGGCCGGGCCTTTTTGTCCAGGATTTCAAGCACCGCTTTCTCTATCCTGGAAAACGTCTTATCCACGTCGCCCGACGTATCGACGTCGCCGAGATCAGCCATGATTGTCTCTTCTTCAAGGTTGACTCCAAGCTCGGTGAAAGGGTTGAGGGCCTTGCCCGTCGAAGCCGCTCGGATGGCCGCGGGCCCCTGGGCGGCGCCTCGCAAGTAGCAGGACTTTTCATCAAAAGGCACGCCGAGGATCGCCAGCCGGAAATTGCGGCGATCTTTGATCGCTCCGCCAAAATCCGTCATCTTGAACCTCCTTCCTTGATTCCGGCCGTTAGAAGAAGGGCGGCAAAACTCACCGCCGACTGAGTCGCCTCTTCATTCCAGATTTGATAATCGAGAAGTCTCCCCCGGACTTCCGGGAAGAGCTCGAGAAGAATCGCCAGGGTCGAAAGCCCGCACACATTGTACCTGTCGCCGACCCGGCGCGCTTCCGCCCAGAAAGCCTGAGCATCGCCATGTGAAATGGCCTCGATGAGGCGGTGGTCATGGCTTTTCGCCAAAGCGAGAAGGCCGGCGGCTGTCTCACGATGACCGAATTTCGGACCGATATGCGAAAAATCGACTCCGGCGATGACAAGCGCCCTTTCTTGATCATCATCCCAGAGAGAACGCAGGGCGACAAGGAAATCCCGCAGAGCCGGAATCTCGGCGGGCCGCGAAACGTTCCTGAGCTTATCGGAAAGAGAACCGCAAAGGACAGGGATCAGACGGAATTCCGATCCCAGGAGATGCTGGAGAAAGATAAGCTGAAACTCGAGCGAGTGCTCGCGGCGATGAGCGATGTCGGAAGCGGCAACGATTGTTCCTCCGGCCCGCCTTAGAACGCAAACCGCTTCTCGATCCGTTTCGGTGACGGCGAGAGGCGTCTCGAAATCCTTTTCAGTGAGAGAAAGAAGGGCGTCGGAATGAGCATGACCGGTCCCCAAAAGAAAGACCCTCTTCGGACGCAGGCCTCGAATCGTCCGATAGGCCATCCCGTAGGTTTTGCGACCGATTTCGAGATCGATATGCGGCGCGACGAGTCCCAGAACGGAACCATTCCAGGCTATTGATTCCTCTATTTCACCGTCTTTAATGATGGAATCAAGGTAAGTCCGCAACTCATCGGGTTGTGCCGGATAAGAGACGCCGGCATGAGAAGCCCGACGGATCTTCATCTCGGCATACTCTCTTAAAAGTCGGCCTTTTTCCTCCTGGAAAGCGCGGCTCTGAAGGAGACGAGCGGCGTCGAACTCAGCGATCATCCGGGAGATCGATTCGGTGCTGACCAGAATTCCTCGCTTAAAGCGCACAAGTTCGAGTTGGAGATCGCGGACCGTCCTTTTTCCATCGAGAAGGCTGAGCAAAGTCAGGGCATCGCCTTCAATGACGACCGGATCCCGGATTAGACCGAGAGCATCCCTGACCACGACGGCCCGTCTGCCCTGATAAGACGTCGGCATGATCTCGAGGTCCTCCCTGAGGCGGGGCACGGAACGGTCTTCGATCATGGCCTTCATTCTCATCTCGCCTCTTTTTTACTACCTTTTCCGCGATAAAAAAGCAATATAACTCCCTTGGTTCAATTTCTTGACTCAAGGGAGTTGAAAGGAGGGTGGGGGAGGTGGAGAGGGAACTTAGCCCCTCTCCCTTTTTCACAACCTCGGCTTTGCCTTGGATGAGAGAATGAAGCCGTCAGGCTGCGATGATCTCATGCTTTCATGTCCGAATGAACGGCGCAATCCCCCCTGGAGATGGTTTTGGGGGTGATATTCTCGCCGCCCGCTCACCCCCAAAAAATGGAAAGCGATTTCCAACCGGCGAACAGGGCCTCGTAGAAATTATGATAGCGACATTTGCGAAAATGACGCTCAAAAAAGCGACAAGCTGTGTTATAATGATGGCCAATTATCCACCTCAATCATTTTCAAGCTTTTAAGGAGGAGTTGTGGAAAAAGTTCGAGAAATCAGGACCGAAGAGGACGCTCTCCATCTTCTGCAAGTCGCCCTGGAGCACGAATGGGCGGTGAGTTTCGAATACACCATCCACGCCTATTCGATGCCCAAAGGAAAGTTCATTTACCCGGATCCGATTATGAAACTTCCCACGGATGTTCGGGCTCAGACGATCCAGATCGGAATCGACGAAATGTATCATGCCCTCCAGCTGGGGATCATCATCACTCAGCTGGGCGGCGATCCGTCGTTCAAAACCGACGAGGTCGTCCGGTATCCCAGGATCATCGACAATCTCAAACGAGACAAGATGACCGAAGACCTGGTGACGGACCTCTATCAAACGGCGGAATTTCCGGGCAACCGTTTCCCCAAAATCCGGAACATGATTCTCAACATTTCCTACGACGAGGTCCGACATTCACAGCAGTTCCAGACGATGATCGAGGTCATGGAAAACACGGGCGCCGCCGGGGCCCTTTGCTTTAAGGAAACGGCGGAGGCGGCCCGTCGGCCCGAAGTCGCGCTGCTGCACGAAATCACTCAGCTGGAAAACGAGCTGATGCACCGTTATCTCCGCTATGTTTTTCTTTTCAGCGATCACCAAGATCTCAGTCAGCGCCTGTTCAAAAATTCCATCAATCACATGCGCCACTGGGACAAGAACTCGGGCCTGCTGATCAAACTCGGCAGCGTCATCCGGATCGAGAATGCCGTCGTGGGTGAAGAAGGAAAAGAAACGAGCCATCATCCGATGCCGGTCGTCTATGAAGGCCGAGATCGCCTTTCCGCCCTGGAAACACTGATCCCGGCGGAAGAGCGGTTGATCACGAAATATGAAAAGCTCATCCCCCTCGTCCCGGCCGGCGAAATCCGCGACCAGCTAAGCCTCCAGCTGGGTCTGAAAAGAGAGCACCTCTTTACCCAGGAATGGCTCCTGGCGAACGCTCGCCGGATAGAAGGTTTGAGGTAAAACCATGAAATCCGTCAAAACGAAATTCCGGACATTTCAATTTTTTTATCCCTACACCGTTGCTTTGGTCGGCGCCCGGGCCGAAGGAAAAGTCAACTTCATGAGTTGCGCTTGGCATACGGCGCTCTCTTTCGAACCGCCGCTTTTCGGCGTCTTGATCGCTAAAAAGCGTTTCACCCATGATCTCATCGCCGCAGCGCGCGAATTCACCGTCAACTTCATCAGCTTCGATAAAATCAAACTTTCCGCTCAAATGGGCCGGAGGTCTGGCCACGACAGCGATAAAATCGCCGATTTCGCAGTCCGACTCGCTCCGCCGAAAATCATCCAGTCGCCCATTCTCGAGGACGCTTATGTCGCCTTCGAATGCCGGCTGGTCGAAACCCGGGCGTACGGCGATCACGACCTTTTTGCGGGAGAAGTCCTAGCGGTCCATGAGGAGCCCCGCGCCTTCACCGGTGACGGAATCCTCAATCCGGTCAAAATCCAGCCTCTGCTCTATCTGGGAAGCGACTTCTACCTCACCGTCGATCCGGACACATTGAAGCACATCGCTCTTGATTGAAGCCGCTCGATCCTTCTCGAAGCAGGAGAAGGCGGTTAACAACTTTTTTTTTTGCAGTTTTTCTTTTATAATAGCCGAGAATCCGATGGCCGCAGTCCTTCAGATCGACGATCTTCACAAATCCTTCCACGTCGGATTTATCCCCCGCCGAAGAGAAATTCTCAAAGGGATCACCCTGGCCGTCTCCCAAGGAAGCATTTTCGGCTATCTGGGCCCGAACGGAGCCGGAAAGACGACGACCCTGAAATGCGTTCTCGGCCTGATTTTTCCCGATAAAGGAAGCATCCGACTTTTCGACCATCCCCATCTGTCGCTCCGGGCCAAAGAGCGAATCGGCTACCTGCCGGAAAACCCTTACTTCTATGA
>CAZNVB010000242.1:0-5461 GCA_964576265.1 uncultured Eubacteriales bacterium
GTCATGAGCTATCTGGGAATTTTGAACCTTATCCTGGCCGGGTTCAATTTGCTCCCAGCTTTTCCCCTTGACGGCGGTCGAGTCCTCCGAGCGGTTCTTTGGGGCTGGAAAGACAACATCCGCTGGGCGACCAAAGTCGCTTCAAGCATCGGGTCGGCTTTCGGGATCGTTCTGATGATTGTCGGCGCGCTTGATTTCGTCTTCGGCAATTTCATCGGCGGCATCTGGATGTTTCTTATTGGAATGTTCCTGAAGGGAGCCTCGGAGCAGGCTTTCAGACAGCTCTTGATCCGCCGCTATCTCGAAGGCGAAACCGTCCGCAAATACATGAATGAGAGCCCGGTAACGGTCTCGCCCGAGACCTCGATCGAAGAACTGGTCAACCGTTTCGTCTTCAAGCACCACTTCAAAATGTACCCCGTCGTCCGAGATGGAGAGATCGTCGCCTGCGTCACCCTGAATCAAATCAAGCAAATCCCCAAAGACGAGTGGCCGATCCGTCAAGTCGGGGATATCTCTCTGAGCTGCTCCAAGGAGAATACGATTTCTCCCGATGAAGATGCATTAGCGGCGCTTGCCCTGATGAGCCGAACAAACACCAGCCGGTTGATGGTCGTTGAAAAAGGGAAACTCGTCGGCGTGATCTCTCTCAAAGATATGATGAAGCTTCTCCGCCTGAAGATGGACTTGGAAGGGACATAGCCGATTCCGCCGTCAATTCTTTTGGCCGGCGGCGATATACTCTTCGAGACGCGCTTTTTTCTCTGAGGTGAAGAGGAGGCCGGAGTTTTTTGTTTAAGCTTCAGCCTTCAGAATTAGGGCTTGCTCCTCCTTGACATGGTGCAAGACGCCGCGGAAGAAAAGGGGCTCATCTCGAACGGGATGGAAGGATCGTTAGGATTGTCGAAGCGAGCCGAAGAAGCAAGCCGCGTAGGCTGGAATTCGGAGGGCAAAGAGCATGATGACGCAGCAGGAATTTGAGCGGATCAAAAGGGAAGCAAGACGATTTTTCAGCCAAGCCCGAGGAAGCCATGATTGGGACCATACGGAGCGAGTCCTCGAACTCTGCCTCCGCATCGGCCGGAAGCAAAAAGCCGACCTCGAAATCTTGAAACTGGCCGCCGTTCTTCATGATATCGGAAGGGAAGAGGAGGACGTAACGAACGGGAAAATCAGTCATGCCGACCGAGGGGCCGAACTTGCGGCAGGCATTCTCTGGAAACACGGGCTCGACCGCGGCGTCATCAGCAGAGTCGTCGGCTGCATTGAGTCGCACCGCTTCCGAGGGAAGCGTCTCCCGAAAACCCTGGAGGCCAAAATCCTCTTTGACGCTGACAAGCTGGACTCGATCGGCGCGGTGGGCATCGGCCGAGCCTTCCTTTTTGCCGGGGAAGTCGGCGCTCGCCTCCACGACCCGGCGATCGTCGTCCGTCGGACCAAACCCTACACCCGGGAAGACACGGCTTACCGAGAGTTTTTAGTGAAATTGAGGCGGATCAAAGACCGGATGTTCACCCGGGAGGGAAGACGGATCGCCCGCTCTCGGCATCAATTCATGGTTCGGTTCTTCGACCGCCTGAACAAAGAGATCCGCGGTCGACTTTGAGAACGATTGGTCCGGGGAAATAATCTTAGAATCGCTCTAGGGCTTCATCAACCATCGCCAGATAATTCTCGACCGGGATATAGCTGGGGATGGAATTGCCGGAACCGACGGCGAACCGGCCTCGCCGGCCGCAAACCTCGATCAGCTGCCGGGTCTTCTGCCTCACTCCTTCGGGTCCGGAATGGGCCAAAATGTGGACGTCGAGCCCTCCGAGAACGGCAATCCTGTCGCCATAGCGGGCCTGAAATTCCTCGACCGGAAGGACGGCGTCTTCGAAGGAATGTTTGCCGTCGATCCCCACCTCTTCGATCAGATCTCCCATCACGGCGGTGATATTGCCGCATGAATGGAGGTAGTAAGGGACTCCTTTCTCATGAGCCATGGAGGCAATCCGCTTGTGCCAGGGAAGGCAGTATGTCCGCAGGTCGGCGGGAGAGATCAGGGTCCCTGTCCGGAACCCCATGTCATCGCCGCTCAAGATGGCCGACACCCGGTCGAGGTCGAGCAAGTGCCGGTAAAAAAGAAGGAGGAGCTCGCCGATCCGGTCGGAAACCGCCCTCACCAGGTCGGGATGGTCGTGGAGCGCAAATCCCAATCCTTCGAGGGACATGATCCAGGAAAGATGTTCGAAGATCCCGCCGGCGTGGCAGGTGAGGAATCCCATGCCGTCGGGAAGGTGAGAGTTGATGTATTCGAAAGGAAAAAAATCCATGGCTTCGATTCTCGGCCAGGGATAGGCTTCGTAATCCTCCCAGCTCCGAATGGAACCGTGATGTTCCTCCGCCCAGGCTCTCTGCTTCGCGGAGCCGGGAGCCGGGTCGGCCGCGATCATCTGGGGGAATTTGAACGGCAGCCCTCGCTCAAAGCGCACGAAATCGTAGCCCATCCGCAGCCAGAACTCGATGAAATTGTCGAGATATCTCTTCTGCGAATCCCGGTCCGGTCCTTCCTCCGCCCAGCAGCGTCCCAGAAGAGCCGTGACAATCTGTCCCATGACCACGTCATCGACAAGATATTCGACGAGCGGCGGCGCAGGAGCCTTGAGCTCGCCGGCGAGAACCCGAACGAACGTCTGGATATCGGGGCGTGGAGTTGTAACCGGGAGATGGCGAAGCATCGCCCTATTCTTAATCGAAACGCGCCCGGGTTGCAATCCCGCGGCCCTCCATCGCGACGAAGTTGACAGCCGTCGTCGATCCGGGTATATTTTGATAACCGAGTGTCCTCCGCTCGGGCTGAAATTGCTTATCACAAGGTCAGTCCGGAAACTCCTTTGATCTGCGGATAAAGGAGCGGACGCCGGACAAGGAGAAAAACGATGGCCAACATCAAAACAGAGAAAGGCATCATCGGCATCCTCACCGGAGGCGGCGATGTCCCGGGGCTCAACCCCGCCATACGGGCCGTGACGATTCGGGCGATTCACGAAGGCTACAGAGTCATCGGCATCCGCCGCGGCTGGGCGGGGCTCGTCGAGATCAACCGGGAGAAAAGGGCCGACAATTCCCTCTGCTGCCAGACCTTAACGGAGGAAATCGTCAACAAGGTCGGCCGTACCGGCGGGACGTTTCTCCATACGAGCCGCACCCGGCCGAGCCACGTCCCAGATGTCAACGTCCCGGCTCACCTGCGGGACTCTTACAACGCCAAAGTCAACGACCTCACCGATGAAGTCCTGAAGAACCTCGAGTTCCTGGGCATCGACTATCTCATTCCCATCGGGGGCGACGATACTCTAAGCTATGCCGTCACCCTGCATCAGAAGGGAGTGAAGATCATTGCCATCCCCAAGACGATGGATGGCGACGTCCCCGGGACCGATTATTGCCTCGGGTTCAGCACCTGCGTTACCCGGACGATCAGCCTGACGCATGCCCTCCGGACGACGGCGGGCTCCCATGAGCGTTTTCTGGTCATCGAAGTCTTCGGCCGCTACGCCGGGTTCACGGCGCTTCTTCCGACGATGGCCGGCGCCGCCAACCGCTGCGTGATCCCAGAACACAGGTTCAACATGGAGAGGCTGTGTGAGCTTCTGACCGAAGACCGGGCGGAGAATCCCAGCTTGTATTCGGTCGTCCTCGTCTCCGAGGGGGCGATGGTCGAGGGAGGAGAGATGGTCTTCGCCAGCGAAGAGAAAGACATGTACGGGCATAAGAAACTCGGCGGAATCGGGGATTATGTTTCCGAGCGGCTCAAGGAACTTTCCCCGCGCTATAATAACGGACGGCGGATCAACGTCATCAATCAGAAACTGAGCTATCTTGTCCGCTGCGGCGACCCCGACGCCGTCGACTCCATCGTTCCGATGGCTTACGGCAACCTGGCCTTAGATCTCATTCTGGAAAAAAAGACGGGCCGGATGGTCTGCCTGCGAAACGGCGAGTACGACGACGTTCCGATCGAAGTCGTCATCAGCAAGAAAAAAGCCGTCGATGTGGATAAATATTACGACCGCGACCGACTCCGGCCGCAATACAAGAGCTTCCATCACAAGCCTCTTTTTATCATGACGAGCGATTGAGCGCTCGGAGTGGACAAGGGAATCGAAAAAGCCGGGCGCGATTTGACTTCCGCCGTCGGATATTGCCTGAGGCCGTCTGCTTAAGACTTCCGGAATGTTTCTTTGGAAAGACGTCCCTGCCCGAGGAAGACGCTTCGTTCCTAACTTTTCTCTCTTAACCCCGATATAAAAAACGCAAAGGCGGGACGTGGATTTTTTCAGCTGCCTTGGAGAGAATAGCGTCATGCGGTGCGGAAAGGTATGGCTGTGAGAGCGGACCTGCGCTTTAGCCTGAGCGCTCTTTTCTTAGCGACTGGCCTGGCCGTCAGCTGCGGCCGGGCACCCGAAGTCCGGCCTGCGCCCGCCCCCAGGCCGGAATTGCCGTCCGTGCCCTCCGGTTTCGTGATGACCTCCTACCAGATGGCAATGTCTGAAGAAATGCAAAAATCCTACGGACAGGCGGACGAGATCATGATCGGGATTTTTTCAGGAATATTCAAGGAAGGGAAAGGGCCGTCGATTTATTATTTCAGCGATTTCAGCCTCTTCGACAAGAGGACGTTTTCCTGGAGCCCGCCTTTTGACGTCATCGTCCAAGTCCAGGCCGATCCCTGCCTTCCCGAGATCATCCGACCGCAGGAGTTTAAACAACTTCTCCCGCTCGACCGAACCGGCATCTGCTGGGATTTTTACGAAGGGAGACGTTCCGTTTATCTTGTCGAAGGACAGAAGAATCTAATTTTTCTTAAGGTCGGCTTGGATGAGGCGTCCAACGAGTCCGTCCGCAGCCTGCTCGACGCCTATCCTGTGACCCGAGAGTGCCGGGCGGCGGACGTCTTCAACCTGATGATTCATCACCTGGTCGAGGGAGGAAAAGAAATTGGAGCCAAAGGACTGAAGGAATAAAGAGACTGCGCGGAGGGCGGCAAAAGAAGGCCCGAATGGGCTGACCTTCTACGAGAGCGACGTTGCGACCTGCGCTCTGCCCGTTGCCGGGATCAGACGGCGGTGGATTCTGAGGCGGCGGATCTCCCGCGCTGAGGAGCCGGATTTCGTGCGCCTCGTGGCTTATCTCGCCAGCGAAAAAGCCTGTTCTTTAGCGGGTGGCCGGGGCTTTTCCAGGGGAACGAGCTGGTCGCGTTCGACGACGGCGCGGTTCCACCCGTCTGGAGTTTGCACCCGGCCGACCGTCCTTTTCTCGCTGTCGTAGATCGAGAGGTGGTTGTATTTGACGAGGAGCGCGTCGCCGAGCTTCCACCAGGCGTCAACGACGGCCTCGGCGTTGCGAACCGAGAAATCGGTCAAGAACTCGACCGCCTCCCCCGGGCTCCTCTTGAAAATTTCGAGTGCCGCCC
>CAZNVB010000243.1:0-10996 GCA_964576265.1 uncultured Eubacteriales bacterium
CCCCTCTTCAGAAGCTCTGGCAGGGATGATAAATGAATCGGTTTATCTTTTGGGCGACGGCCTTAATAAGGGTGATTTGTCTGAGTTTTATGGCCATATAGCCAAACTCTGGCAGAATCAAACCGACGAGGCTTCCTTAAGGCAAGCTTTTCGCGAGTTTATTGAGAAGAAAGTTGACCTGACCATAATTCAGAATGAGGCGCCGGTGCTAAGTGAACCTCCCGCTATTGATAATGATGGCATTTTAAGGCTTAAAGGCTACTACGCTACCAAGCCCTACATGGTTTATTTTGACCTGGGCTATCTTTACGAGCATCCGCAATGGAAATTGGTGGCCATCAACGCCTCAACTAAGTAGCTAAATAAAAAATACTCATCCGAAGCCTCAGACTCCATCAGGAATTCCTGCGAGGCGACCTGAGGCCGCGGTGGTCTCTCGGCGATAAAGGCCTGCCTTCTTAACTTTCCCGCGATGGGCATTGGCGTAGAGGCCGTAATAACGGACGGTTACTTGGCCTTTGTCGGGGATATGGGAAGTCACCCGGGCGATATAAAGAACGGTGCGCTCGAAATGTCGAGGCCGATACACTCCCCTGGCGGGAGAATGGCCTAAAGAAACGGGCCATTGTCAGGGAGCTGGCCGGGTTTGCCTGAAAGAGGGGGAAAAGCCCTCGTCCGAAGGCAGAATCAAAGCTTGAAAACGTCAACCCGGGTTAGCGCCTAACCAGAAGAATGGAAACGGCTGGAAACAGGGTAAGGCGGAGAGAAAATCCGATTGGCCGCGGCGACTGCATCTCCCAGGCCGCCGCTCTTATCATGGCCCTTGACCACGACGACTTTTTTAGCCGCCTCTTCGACCTCCCGTCCTACCCATCGCCCGTGCCGTGGACAAGATGAAGAAGGCCTGCGAAGCGGGCGATCCGAATATTCTTTTCCACCTTGATTTTCATATGGTTTTCAGCCCAGTCCCTTAGATAGAGATCGCAGCGGAAAACGAAATACTGATCCCTTTTCTACTCGACGGTGCTTTAGTGGAGCGCCTCGACGGCGTCGATGCCGATGGTCTTCTCTTGGGAATGAATTCGAAAAAGCTTTACCGGGAGATCAGGGTTGTTATGTGGCTTAAAAATGATCCTAATCTTGGTAATCGAGGAGTAACCGCCCAGGTCAAATTTTTCCGGTTGGCTGACACCTGTTCCCCGGCCTATAGCTTCCCACTCACCATCTCCTCTCGAGACGAGAACGCCATACCAAAAGCCCTGCGTCCAGGAGCCCTCAAATGGTCCAACAAGCACACCTTCCCCCTCGTCTGCCGGCGTTCCTTCTTGTCCGCTTGCAGATCTGGCAAATATCGCAATGTCATCGCCCGGCCCATTCCGGGCGCTGAAATCAAGGTCGAGAAGCCCGAGCATGGAGATCTCCGCGTAGCGGCCGTCGGGAAAACCCAGGGCGTATTCCGGGTTCTTAACGAGATAGGTTTCCGGCAGGACCCTGCGGGCATACGCAATCTCCGGTTCCACTTCAGGGAGTGCTCGGGATTCTCTTTCCGCGGCGGCGGGCTCTTCCTGTTCTTCCGTCTCCGCCTGCCCCCCTGAGCCGGGCGGAGCTTGGCTCTGGTCCGGCTTGAGTGTTTGAACAGCCGGTGTTTTGCGGATCGATTTCAGGTCATCATTGGTGATGACTTTGACATTTTTCCCTTTGAGCTTTTCCCTGCGCTCTTGCTCGGCTTTGGAAATGTCCACGAGGCTCTGGGAGAGAAGCAGTCCGGCCGAAAGGACGGCGATCAGGATTCTGGGCACCACTTTCTTCATCTTTTGCGGCCAGTTTAATTATAGACAATCTTCCATGAGAAAACAAATGCTTGTCCTGGTCTTAAAATTGCCGATTTCAACTTTCAATAACCGTTCAGCCAGGAATCTTGACAGATTACGGACGGAATTGCATATTTCTCCAATGACATAGGGGAATCCTTAGATTCAGGCGATGCAAAAAGAGATCCGACCGAGGAGGCTGAAATGAGGCCGAGAATGATTATTCTTGGGGTGATCGTCCTTGCCGCGCTTTTTCTCTCCGCAGAAGGCGCGGGGTTTTTTTCGCCGTTTTTCGCTTTGCCTCCTTCTCCCATCAGGTTGCGCCGGGCGGCAAGGAATATCCTGACGGCCATGGGGGAAAAGTCCATTTTCCCCTCGGCGATGTTTCTTTCGCCGATGAGGTCGTCTCTTTCCAATTGGGATCGCCCGCTGCTTCCAGGGAGCGCGATCGAGATCCTAAGCAAGGGTTGGGAATTCCCGATTATGACGAATCAGAGGACAAGAATTATGTCACTCTCGGCTGCGGAGGGGTGCTGACTTTGCGGTTCGTCGACCACGGCCTTATCGACATCCCCGGGCCTGACCTTTACGTCTTCGAGATTGGCCCCGACGTCGAGCCGACAGATCTGGCGATCTCCGAGCACGGCGCAACCTGGATTGAGGTCGGAGCCATCAAGGGCGGAAAGGCCGACGTAGATATCCAGCCCTATATCCAGCCTGGTCAGCTCTTTCATTTTGTCCGCTTGACCGATTTGAAATCATCCTGCGGCGGGGCCGGGAGCTGATATCGATGCCGTGGGAGCCATCGGGTCCGTCCTTCAATTTTCTTTGAGCAGTTCCGTTTTGTTTGATTTCAACAAGTTCGAGCTCAAAGTCGAGGCAAAAAAGGAGCTTGCCGGTATCGCAGAAGAGATAAAGAAGTATCCTGGCGCCACGATCATCATTTCAGGGCATACCGATTCTATCGGCACGGCGGGAAAAATCAGGTCTTGTCGGGAAAGCGAGCCGCGGCTGTGTCCGATTTCCTCAAATCAGCGGGACTGGAAGAATTTCGGTTCGAAGTTCATGGCTACGGGAAAAGTCGTCCCGTCGCCAGCAACGAGACAGAGGAAGACCGGGCGAAGAATCGGCGCGTTGAAATCGTCGTCCTGCCGAACTGAACTCCGGCAGCCTGATCGAAGCTTTTTTCCTTGCGTTTTTTCGAAGGTGGACTGTCGCGGTCCCTCTCTCAGCCTGAGCGATGGAGGAAGTCGCGGATCCAGAGCAGTCGTTCAAAGGAGGCTCCGGGCATGCGGAGCCGAGCCGATCGGCCCCGCCGCCTCCAGCGTTCCACCTAACCAGCTTCACTATCCACCTCCCGACGGCTGTCGGCTTGATGACACCGAACCCAGATCCCAGACGACAGACGTGGACGGATTTGCTTAGACGATTGGCTCTCACTCAGAAATAGGGTTTATATCCAAGTTCGGTTGGTCGTTGTCAACCAGGGTCCAATGGCCGGGACGGTATTCGGAATGATCGGGGACGGCGAGAGAGCGGCAGCCGACGAGAACATCTTCTGGCCAGAGTGTCGGCAGAAAAAAGCACCGTTGCCGGCCATGCAGACAGGAATCAGTATCGGCAGAAAAAAATTGAGCTCTTGGCTTCCATAGTTCCAGGGGACCCATGCGTAAATTTGTCCCGTATCAGAAGTCGTGCGCCAACCGGATGGAAGACCGAGGAAGGGCTGAAAAGTTATTTTTTGAACAAGATTTGATGAAATTGTGATGAATTTTGTCCCAATCCATTGACGCTTCTCAAAGCCGCCTGCTATTAATCAAAAATAGATTAAAACCTTTGGAGGATCATCGATGAAAAGGCTGATTCTTGTCCGGCACGCCGAGGCCGTTGGCCCTAAGTCCAACCGTTCGGATTTCGAACGCCCGTTGACTCCAGAAGGGGAAAAGCAGGCCGAAAGCATGGGGAAGAAAATGAAAAAGGAAGGCGTCAAGGTCGACCTGCTGATCTCCAGCCCGGCCGACCGGGCTTTGGAAACCGCCCATATTTTCGCCCGACGTCTTGACTACCCGATCCAGAAGATTCTTCTGTTCGACGCCATTTACAAGGCCAGCGACGGATCCTCTCTGCTCCGATTGATAAAAGATATGGATGACCGCTACGGCAACCTGCTCATGGTCGGCCACAACCCCCGACTCAGCGAGATGGCCAAGCATTTGGTAAAAGACCTGAGGCACGATATTCCCAAGGCCGGGATGGTCAGGATCGAGTTCTCCGTCTCTTCCTGGAAAGAGGCAGGCCCGGAAAACGCCCATCTGAGGAGTTTCGATATCCCGGGCGGCGATGTTAGAGCGAAGAATTGGCAGAAGAAAATTCGGCGAGAACTTACATCCCGGATGACCCGGCAAAACATGGCCATTTTGGAGAGCCTGGATAAGGACGCAGCCGCCGAAGTCGTCCCAATCCTCAAAAACTCATTGAAGAAGACAGCTTCCAGTTTTGTGAAAGAAGCGCGGAATTTCAGCCTTACCGATGTCTCTTGGCTGGAGGCCTTAGAAGCGGAACCCAATACTAAGAGAAAACGGTCTCCCTCAGGACAGCGTTGTCTGGAAAAAAAGTCGAAATCGCGGCCCGCCGGGCCGGACCAGGCCAAGACGAGCAAACAGGCGAAGCCACAGTCACCGTCCGCACCGAATGATTCCGGTATCGAATCGCCTGCGCCGGCACTGCTGGCTCAAAAGGAGCCTGAGGTCGAATAACCCATCACCCGGTCTCGACCCGATGAGTGCAGGTCCGCTCATGGGCAAAATCACCAACAAAGAAATCTCCTGGCTCTCCTTTAACGCCCGGGTGCTTCAAGAAGCAGCCGATCCCACGGTGCCTTTGATCGAGCGGATCAGATTCCTGGGCATTTTTTCCTCCAACCTGGATGAGTTTTACCGGGTTCGCGTCGCCACCCTCAAACGGCTGTCACGGTTGGGCAAACGGGCCAAAAAAATCATCGGACACAACCCCAGGAAAATCCTCCGGGAGATCCAGGATATCGTCCTGATCCAGAATAAAGCGTTCGAAGCGACCTATCAGGAAATTCTCAAACAGCTGGCCGCCGAAGGCATTTTCCTGATTGATGAGCGTCGTCTCGACGCCGAGCAGCGGCGCTTTCTGACAGGCTATTTCCGAGATGAGGTCCGACCCAAACTCATCCCCCTTATGATCGACCAGGTCAGCCGGTTTCCCGAACTGCGGGACCAGTCGATTTACTTAGCGGTTTGCCTGGCGGAAAGATCGAAGCCCGGGAAGGCCAAGTTCGCCCTCATCGAGCTGCCCACCGATATCCTCTCCCGTTTCCTGATCCTGCCGCATCGAGATGGGGTTCGCTATTTAATCCTCCTTGACGATGTCGTTCGCTTCGGCCTGAAGGATATTTTTGGACCTTTCGATTTCGATATCCTTGAGGCCTTCACGGTCAAAATTACGCGAGACGCTGAGCTCGATATTGACGATGACGTGTCGGAGAGCGTCATTAAGAAAGTCTCACAGAGCCTGAAGAATAGAAAGCAGGGCAATCCGGTCAGGCTGATCTATGATGCCCGTCTCCCTTCGGCTTTTCTTCAAATCTTCATCCGCGAGCTGCGCATCGAAGGAAAGGAGGCGTTGATTCCCGGAGGACGGTATCACAATTTCCGGGATTTTATGAAGTTCCCCGATTTCGGGCTCAGCCGGCTCCGCTATCCAGCCGCGCCCAAGCTCCGACATCCGGACCTTCATCCGCGGGCCAGCCTGTTCCAGGTCATTGCCAAAAAGGACATCCTGCTCCATTGGGCCTATCATTCGTTCGATCACCTCATCGATCTGCTCCGGGAGGCCGCGATCGATCCGAAGGTCAACTCGATCAAAATGACGATCTACCGGGCCGCTCAGCATTCGAGTGTCTTGAACTGCCTCATCAACGCGGCCCGAAACGGCAAAACGGTGGTCGTCGTGCTGGAACTTCGGGCCCGGTTCGATGAGGCGGCCAATATCGCCTGGGCCGATACCCTGAGAGAGGGCGGAGTTCGCGTCATCTTCGGCGTTCAAGGTCTTAAAGTCCACTGCAAGCTGTGCCTCATCAGCCGCAAGGGGAAAAAACACCAAGAGCTTTACGCCGTCCTGAGCACGGGCAATTTCAACGAAGAGACGGCCAAAATTTATAGCGATCATGCCGTATTCACCGCCAATAGAAAATTGACGAAGGAAGTCCAAAACCTTTTTGAGTTCTTCGAGACGACTTATAAGCTTGCACCGTTCCGACGGCTGATCGTTTCGCCCTTCAACACCCGGAAGAAGATGATCCGGTTGATTCAGAGCGAGATCCGGGCCGCTGAGAAAGGAAAAACAGCCTGGATCTTTCTCAAAGTCAATAACCTGACCGATCCGGAGATCATCCGGGCGCTCTATCAGGCCGGCCGGGCGGGGGTGAAAGTCCGCCTCATCGTTCGAAGCATGTTTTCTCTTCAAGCCGGAGTTCCGGGGCTCAGCGACAACATCGAAGCCATCAGCATCGTGGATAAATACCTGGAACATTCTCGCATTTTCGCCTTTGCCAATGGGGGACAGCCGCTCTTTTTCCTTTCCTCCGCCGACCTGATGCCCCGCAACCTTGATCAAAGAATCGAGGTCACTTTTCCGATCTACGACCCCTCCGTTCGTCGCGAGCTGGAATCCTTTCTTGAACTTCAATGGAATGACAACGTCAAAGCCCGGGCTTTGGATAAAGACCTGAGCAATCAGTTCCGCTCGACCGGTTCGGAGGAAAAGATTCGGGCACAGTGGGCCATCCATGAAATGTTGATGCAGCCAAAAAATCCTCCCCATATTCTTTCGAGCCCGACCTTCTGGGCAAAGGGCCCGGCATGAAATTTGCTGCCATCGATGTCGGTTCCAACGCCAGCCGTCTCCTTCTGTCGCAAGTCGTCACCGACGACGATCTTCCTGTCTTTAAGAAAGTTTCCCTCATTCGATTTCCGCTTCGGCTGGGCGAGGATGCGTTCTTGACCCGCCGGATCACGCCCGAAAAAACCGGCCAACTCGTCCAAGTTATGACCGCCTTTCACAAGCTGATCGAGGCCTTTCAACCCCTGGCGTACCGCGCCTGCGCAACCTCGGCCTTGCGCGAGGCGGAAAACAGAGCCGAAATCGTCGAAATGATCAAACGTGAAAGCGGCATCGACCTCGAAATCGTAGATGGACGGACGGAGGCCCAGATTATCTATGCCAATCATTTTGAACGGCAACTGGCCGCCGATCGGTCCTGTCTCTATGTCGATGTGGGAGGAGGAAGCACGCAGTTGACCTTTTTTTCCCAGAAACGGATGCTGAGGTCCCGGTCTTTCGATATCGGAGCCATTCGGCTGATGAAGGGCCTGGTTCAGCGCTCAACCTGGAAGGAAATGAAGCGCTGGCTGAAGGAGACGACTCGAGAGATCGATTCTCCGGTGGCCATCGGGAGCGGCGGTAACATCAACAAGGTTTTCATGCTGGCCGGAAAGAAACTGGGCAAACCTCTTTCCTACAAGAAACTCCAGGAACTTGACCGGTTCATTTCCCGGTTCGAAGTGGATGAGCGAATCCGTTTGCTGGGCCTGCGACCCGACCGGGCGGATGTTATCGTTCCGGCAATGGAGATCTTCCTCCGGGTCATGAAATGGTCCCGCATCGATCAGATCTATGTTCCGTTCATCGGTCTTTCTGATGGGCTGATTCATCTGCTTTATGAGGACTTCAAGAAAAACGCGCAGCAGGCGGGGGCGGCCTGAAGACATGCCGTGCCAAAAACATTTCAAGGTCGGCCTGATCGACGCTCTGAAAGATCACGGCGAGCGCCAGACCGCCCGCCTGATGGAAGACTTCAAGGCTGCCTTCATCGACCGGGATCGCCTTGGCGTTCATAACCTGCGCGTCGATATCAAGCGGCTTCGGGCCTATGTCCGGCTGATCGAATGGATCACATCTTCCTTTGATGCCCAAGCTTCTTTCAAGCCGATACGTCGTCTTTTCCGATCCTGCGGCACCCTCCGTGATGTCCATGTTCAACTGGGGCTTCTGAGGGGAGAAACGGTCACCTCCTTTCCATCCGAGCGTCTCAGCGAATGGCAGAATGAGCTCAAGGATAGAGAAAGGGAAGCCAGGCGGCTCTTCGAGGCCGAGGCGAAAAAATTCGGCCCTTTCATGCTGAACAGACTCCATGGCCGGGTGGCCAGATCGCTCCAGGGAATTCCCGAGGGACTGGTGATGGCAAGGGCCGAGCAAAAACTTCAAACTCTGCTCGAGCGAATGCGGGATCAGGCAGGGATAGACCATCAAAGCGACAAAGAGCTGCATAAGATTCGGATTCGTTCCAAAGAAGCGAGATATACGCTGGAGATCATCGATTCTTGCCGCGGCCGACCAAAGGAACGCGCCTCTCTAAACGATAAACTCAAGTCTGTCCACCAGGCCCTAGGCCGGTGGCATGATCGTCAAGTGGCTTCAGACTGCCTGACCGATTTTTTGCAAAACTATTCCTTCTGGCCGGTCAACCACCCCGACGAATACGGAGCCTATCTCAATTCGCTTCGTCAGGAGAAGCTGGCGGCGTTGCAGGATTTTCGCTTTTCCTGGAAGAATCTGGTTGCTATTCTTAGTTCGGGCCCGCCGGCAAAAAAAAATCCCCCATCCGGTTGTTGAAAGAGTTCTCGTCTTCACGGAAATTTAAGCGTTCCTTAACTGAGAGATAATACTCTTCCTGTATGCTGATATGTGCTAAGGAGCCTCAGAAATGCTTAGAGCCGACCTTCACGTCCATTCCAAGTACTCCAACCATCCTTCGGAGTGGTTTCTCCAGAGGCTGGGAGCCAGCGAGTCCTATACGGAGCCCGAATTTATTTATCAGTCAGCCAAACAGAAAGGAATGAATTTCATCACGGTTACCGATCATAACCGGATCGAAGCCGGCCTGCTCTTGCAAGAAAAATACCCGCAGGATGTTTTCCTCGGCGTCGAATCCACCGCCTACTTTCCCGAGGACGGCTGTAAGGTCCACATCCTCATTTATGGATTCGATGAGCGCCAGTTCGAAGAAATCCAAATCCGTCGTCATGATATTTATGAGCTGAGCGAATACCTTCACGAGAACCGCCTGGCTCATTCGGTGGCCCACGCCTCGTTCTCCGTTAACGGGAAAATTTCCCTCACTCACCTGGAAAAGCTGATTCTGCTGTTCAATGTCTTTGAAGCCCGAAACGGTGGAAGAAGCCGGTTTCATAACGACACGTGGAGGACGATTCTTTCTGACCTGACGCCGGAGACAATCGACGATCTCTCAAGGAAATACCGGATCGAACCGAGGGGAGAAAACCCCTGGATCAAAGGATTGACGGGCGGATCAGACGATCATGCCGGTCTGTTCATCGGCCAGACATATACGCAGAGCGCCGCTAGGACGAAAGAGGAGTTTCTGAAGAGCATCATGGACAGGAAGACGGAAGCCGCGGGCCGCCACAATAATTACAAATCCCTGGCCTTCATGTTTTATAAGATCGCCTACGAGTTTTCCCAGAAGAAACGGGAAGCGGCGCCGTCCTCGTTTCTCGGACAGTTGACGGAGTTTGTTTTTGAGCGAAAGGGGTTAGGTCTGAAAAATCGAGTCTTGCTCCGACGCGCCCGATCCTCCTCCGGTAAGGACGGTCGCCGTTTTTATAAGCTGATCGCCGAGTTGATCGACGAGATGGAAGAGCACCGGACCTCGCCTTTGGATACACGGCTCGACCGGGCTTTCGAAAAAATCGCCGAGATTGCCGATGAGTTTTTCAAAATCCTCCTTCAATCCTTTGAAAAAAACCTTCAGAACGGGGATCTGATCAGTCTGATCAAGAATATTTCCGCCTCCATCCCGGGAATTTTTCTTTCCGTGCCGTTTTTTTCCACCGTCAAGCTGATGTCGGAGAACCGGGGCCTCCTGGCCGAGATGCAGGCGTTTCATGGAACGAAAAGAGAAGCCCCGCCGAAAAAGATCCTCTGCTTCGCCGACTCGCTAGGCGATCTGAGCAGCGTTTCCGCGGCTCTTGAGAAAATCGGAAATTTGACTCTGGAAAAAGATCTGCCCCTCCCTATCATCCTCTCCTCCGGTGATGGCGAAAATATTCGAGGCACGGCGATTCAGCGAATCGACTTGCCTTCAATCCATTCGTTTCGGCTGCCGGGGCATGAGAACTATTGCCTGCGGATTCCATCCGTTCTGAAATCCATAGAAAAAATCTGGCAGCTCGATCCGGACGAAATCATCATCTTGACGCCCGGCCCGATCGGAATGCTCGGCCTCTTGGCCGCCCGCCTTCTGAACGTCAAGAGCGTGGGGGTCTACCATACCGACTTCACCCGGCAGGTTCTCAAGGCGATCCCGGATGAATCCGTCGCCCAGCTGGTCGAAAATCTGACCAAGACTTTTTACTCGGCCATGGACGAAATTCACGTCCCCACCCAGAAGCATCTCCAGATTCTTACCTCGCGGGGATTCTCCCCGGCCAAGATGCGGGTCTTCCACATGGGCCTCGATGCCTGGATGTTCAGCCTTCAACAAGGATAGGATTTTTTTCGCTGAGCTGGCTGAGGAATCAACTCGATGCCCGTTTTTCCATTCGGCCGGTGCGGGAGAAAATTTGGCCAGGCTTCAATCTCAGCCATTGACCTTAAGAAAATCGCGGATCCAGAGCAGCCGGTCAAAGGAGGCTCCGGGCATGATGTTGTCGGAAACCGCCATGATAAACCCCGGCCGGCCGACTGTTTTGGCATGGAGTTCTTCGATATAACGGCAAAAATCTGCCCGGGGATAGCTCTCCTCAAGGATCGTCGAGGGCACTCCGCCCCAGATGACGACCCGGTCCTTCCAGACACGACGCGCTTCGTCGAAGGTCAAGCTCACCAGGGGCGCTGTGGCGAGGGTGTCGGCAACATCAAACCCGCATTCGGCGACCAGCTCGAGAAGACCCGTCAAGTCGGCATCGGCGTGGAAGGCCACCTTGATGCCCGCTCGGTGCATCCGTTCGTTGAAGGCGCGAAAGTAGGGCAGGAAGTAACGCTTAAAAATGGGAGGAGGAGTCATCTGGCCGCTGAAATGCACTCCGTGCATGACATAGCGCGCCGGGCTCGAAGCCACCACATCCCACAGTTTC
>CAZNVB010000244.1:0-12454 GCA_964576265.1 uncultured Eubacteriales bacterium
GCGCTGGCGATTTTCCTCTATATGAGCGCGGCCTTCGGCATCGCTCTGGTTAGAAAAGACAACTCCATCGCCGACATCGCCTGGGGCCCGGGGTTCCTGGTGATCGCCTTGCTGAGTTTAGCTGTTGGGAGGTTCTTCGGCCTGCGCCAGATTTTGGCGACCGCGCTTATCGCCGTCTGGGCGTTCCGGCTCGCCCTCCATATCTTCTTCCGCAACCGAGGCCGGGGTGAGGATGAGCGCTACGCCAAATGGAGACGCGAGTGGGGCAGGTTTTTCGTCCTCCGGAGTTATTTTCAGATTTTCCTCCTCCAGGGGTTTTTTCTTTTATTGATCGCTTGGCCCATCCTTCTGATCAACGGATCACGGCAAAGAGGATGGACCTGGCTCGACGGCATCGGAGTCGGTCTATGGCTCGTCGGGTTTGTCTTTGAAGCCCTGGCCGACTGGCAGCTTCGCCGGTTTAAAAAAAACCCGGCCAATAAAGGCAGGATCATGACAATCGGCCTCTGGAAATACAGCCGCCACCCCAACTATTTCGGTGAAGCCGCGATGTGGTGGGGAATTTTCTTGATCGCCCTGGCGGTCAAGAACGGCTGGCTCGGCGTCATCAGTCCCTTGACCATCACCTTCCTCCTCCTTAGAGTGTCCGGGGTGGCGATGCTCGAGAAAAAATACGCCGGAAATAGGGAATTTGCCGCTTACGCCTCCCGGACGAGCGCCTTTTTTCCCTGGCTTCCGAAAAAGCCGCGGAATTAAAAAAATCCCTTGCCGCTTCGTTTTCAGGGCGAGCGGGAAAGAAGATAGGGACAGGTCGGACGGGGTTTCGTTCTCAGCTTAAATAAAAAACTTGACAAACCTTATCCCTATTTTGTATTGATAATGACAAGAGCACAAGATGTTGTATTTAGCCGCCCGGAAATTCGGGGCTCAGCCAAGAAATGAGATACTCAGGGAATTCCCTGGTTTAACCTGCCGAATGAAAATAGGGGAGAGGGAAGGAGGGCCAGGAGAGGAAGGAGAGGAATCCTTGTTGTCCTGCTCCCTTTTCAACCCGGTTTCCGCCTTGGATGAGGCCCTCCTTCTTTTTTCCTTAGCCACACTCGTACGCTGCCTCTCGCACTCTATGATTTTTAATTGACCTCGATCTCCGGTCAATCGCCGCTCGGGGTGGATTGGAGGATGATTTTCTTTTGTCCCCGCTCACCTTTTCAGGCGACCTCGCGGTGATGAGATCTCGGCCAAAGTTCGGCCGGCTTGTCGTTTGAATGATGTTGTGTTAGGATGGGGAAAAATTTTTTCCCAGGTTCGAGAGGAGAGGCGAGGTGAAAATCAAACATTTTATCGACAGCAAGATTGCTGAAATCAAGAAAACGGTCGGCGACGGGACGGCGATTTCTGCTCTTTCAGGCGGAGTGGACAGCTCCACCTGCAGCCTCCTTGCCGCTCGGGCCCTCGGAGATCGGCTGAAGGTCATTTTTATCGACGACGGGCTGATGCGGGAAGGCGAGCCCCAGCAGGTTCGGGAAATCTTCGGGCGGCGAGGAATCAAGGTCGATGTCGTCAACGCTCAGGATGAATTCTTCGCCGCGCTTGCCGGGAAGGTCGACCCGGAAGAAAAACGAAAAGCTTTCCGCCAGGCCTTTTATTCGGTCTTCGGACGTGAAGTCCGGACCCGGGGGGCCAGGTTTCTTGTTCAGGGGACCATTGCCGCCGATATCATCGAAACGAAGGGCGGGGTGAAAACCCAGCACAACATTCTTGAACAGATCGGGATCGACCCGGAAAAAGGATTCGGGTTCAAAGTGATCGAACCGTTGAAAGAGCTGTTCAAGCCCGACGTGCGGAAAGTCGCCCAGGCCCTGGGACTTCCGGCGTCAATCTATGCCCGGATGCCGTTTCCCGGACCGGGCCTGATGGCCCGGGTGCTCGGTGAAGTGACGCCGGAGAGGGTGGCGATTGTCCGGAGAGCGACGCAGATCATCGAAAAGGAAACAAAAATACTAAAACCGTTCCAGGCTTTTGCCGTGCTGATGAGCGATCGGGGGACGGGAGTCGAAAACGGACGCCGTAAGTTCGGCCACATCATCATCATTCGTTCGGTCGACAGCCGCGACGCGATGAGAGCCAAGGCGACCCGGATTCCCTGGCCGCTATTGACCAAAATCTCGAGCCGGATCATCAAGGAAATTCCGGCGGTGACCCGCGTCGCTTACGAATTGACTTCCAAGCCGCCGGCGACCATCGAATTCATTTAGGACCCGTTGCGGCACGAAATCCGGGGAAAGAAAATCGGCGGCCTGAACTGAATCCCATGAGTCGGTGTCCTCTCCCCAAACCTTATGGTGTTCCGATCATGACGGGAAAAGCAAATGAGGAGGGAGAGGAGAATCGCGTTTCGCCGGGCCGTTGACTTCTCAAGGGTGAATCTGCTATTTTAGCGCTCACGGCGCTATCGTCTAGAGGCCTAGGACAGGTGGTTCTCAGCCATCAGACCGGGGTTCGAATCCCCGTAGCGCTGCCCTCCGTCAGTCCCTTCAGAGCCAGCGTTGCTTCAAAAGCGGGGCATCTTCCAGATCATTTCGAGTTGTCCGTTCCGATTGTTCCACACGGCGGAATATCTCGGCGATTTTACCTGATTTCATCCATCATTCTCGAGCCGCGCAGCGTTGCGGAGATTTTCGAATAGGGGTTATCAATCGAATTTGTGGCGAGAACGATCGATTTCGCTTGGGATGGTGCTTTTTTTGAAAAGCGAGAGTCTGCCCGGGCCGAACCGGTTGTCTGCGCCCGGAGCGCCGAGGTCGGTGCTGAAATTGACGAGCCAGAGCCGGGTATTTGGAGCCATATCGCAGATAATTTCGGCGCAGGCAGTTCCGTGAACCTCATTGGCGAAGATGTCCTGATCGCTGCGGAAAGAGTGGGCGACGACGCTGGCCGGCAGTTCTTTGCCCAGCAGTTCCACGTATCCTTTGAACCCGAGATCCAGAACGGCAATCTTGGCTCCCGCACTTCCCTGCCGAAAGCACTTTGACGACGGGACTGCTCGTATCCGGCTGCGCTCTCACATTGCCCCGGTTTGCGGTTACCTTGAGTTTTTCGGTCTCAGCACCGGAGAGGACGACGGAAAAGAGAATGACCGTCAGACAAATCAAAAAGAGAGGAGACCTTCGAATGCACGGCCTGAGCATATCTCGCGCCTTGTTTTTGGCCCGCTCGTCAAATCAAGAACTTTAAGGGAGAAATTTGTCTGTTCTCGTGGAAAGATCTTCCTTTATTATTTAGTCGATAAATCCTTGAGACCGATGCAAAAAACAGGTTGATCGACCGTGTGGATCCGTTTCCCGAGCCCTCTTCATGCACGGGACACTTTCAGGAGGAATTAAGCTCCTCCCTCGGCGCTTCGCTTTGCTGGGCTGATCCTTTGAAGGGGACGAGATCTCCTCCTCAAAATCCCCTCCGGTGACGCGTCTTCCGAATCCCGCCAATCCCGCGAGAGATCGAGGGGAAGATCGATCGGTGTCTCCGAAGAGGTCGGAGGAAGAGGGCTGATTTGACTTTTCGCTGCCGTCTTGATAACAGATTTCGTTAGATTCAACTTGAAACTCGATAGAGCATATGGAGGCGAAGATGTTTCTCTCCGCGTCGGATCATTTTTCCCGGCGGCAGTTCCTGAGGATGGCGGCGGCCGGAGCGGGGGCCGGGTTGGCCGGCCTCAGCCGGCTGGCTGAAGCGGGAAGAAGACTGGCCGGAGCTCCGGCCAAAAGCATCCCTGTTGGCGTCCAGCTTTACTCCGTCCGGGAAGAGGCCGCCAAAGACCTCCCCAGGGTCCTCGAGTCGATCGGGAAAATGGGCTACAAAGGAGTTGAATTCGCCGGCTACTACGGCTGGGAGAAAAAGCCTCGGGAGCTGCGAGCTCTCCTGGACGATCACGGTCTGAAATGTTGCGGCACGCACACGGCGCTCGAAACGATCACCGGAGATGCCCTCAAAGCGACGGCCGAGCTTCACACCATCCTGGGAAATCGGTTTCTCATCGTGCCCTACCTGGCGGTCAAGGATGCTCGGGGATGGCTCGACATGGCCGAGCGATTCAACGAAATTGCCGCCAAGGCCAAGACCCTCGGCATGTGCGTGGGGTATCATGCCCATGCCGGGGATTTCAAAAAGCTCGGGGATCTCACCGCCTGGGAGATCTTTTTCGATCACACCGGCGCCGATGTCGCTATGCAGCTCGACACGGGGAACTGCATGGCCGGGGGCGGCGACCCCGTGGCCATTCTAAAAAAATATCCCGGTCGCTCGATCACGATTCACCTAAAGGAGCATGGAGGACCGGAGGGAGCGGTCATCGGCCAGGGCGACGTTCGTTGGCCGGAGGTCTTCGAGGTCTGCGAAACTACCGGCGGCACAAGCTGGTACATCCTCGAGCATGAGACGGGCCCGAAGCCGATGGAGAGTATCAGAGGATGTCTGGAGGGGCTGCGTAAGCTGGGCCGCGGCCTCGCTTGAGAAGGGGATCGGCTGGAGAAAAGCCCGGAATGCCCCGGGACACGTCCGAGACCGCTTTCGGAAAGGACGGACGCCCTGGCCGCTGTTTTTCCCGGCCCGGCGAGACGGAGACGCCGCTGTTCGGCGCTCCGAATCCGTTTTACTTCAGCCGAACCTCATCCACCTGGAGCGCAAAATCGCCGTTCTCCAGAGACATCCCGATGAAAATGCCCGTGAGATCATGGCCGTCCGTGCCGAATTTTTCGTAGGGGAAGAGATATTCCTTCCACTCCGGCCCAGCCTCGAAATACTGGACCGCCGGAATAAACCCGCGGCTCGCAGAAAAAACCATCACCGCATATTTTTTGCCCTGACCCTTCGCCCAGAAGGAGATGGCTTTTTTATGCGACAGGTTGGCGGGCGCCAGGATTGTTTTTCCGGGCGAAAACATTGCGCCCGCCCATTTCAGCAGTGTGTCTCCGACCACGGTCCCGGTGATGAGGAGGGATTGACGACTCCCGGCGGCTCCCTCCTCGGCCAACTTCAGCTCGGCCCTGGATTTTCCTCCCATGAAAGCATCCGTTGAGACAATCCATCCGGCACCGAATTCCGCCTCAATCTTCTCGCTTTCGAAATCGCTGATCCGGCCGGATTCGCCATGTTCCGGAAGGGGAGATTTCCTTGCCGCCTCGATGGCTTCTTTCTCTTTTCTAACTTCCTCAAGATATTTTCCTCGGTCGACCTCAATCCCGGCCTTCCAAACGGCGACGATTTTTCGCGTCGCTTTGATGTCCAGCGTGGGATCGCCTTCGACCAACACCAGGTCGGCATGCATTCCGGGCTGGACCCGGCCGCGGCCTTGGAGGCTGAACTTTTCTGCCGGCACGGAAGTCGCGGCCTGAAGGGCCTCGAGCGGAGTTAACCCGGCGCGGACGAGAAGCTCGAGTTCCCGATGCAGGCTGGCGCCGAAGGCTGTCCCGGCGTTCGGCGCATCCGTTCCGGCGAGGATGGGAACCCCCGCTTCCCGCAGCTGCCGAAGAGCTTTTTCCGCCGCCAGATAGGCTTCCCGACTGGTGCGAAAAGAGGCCCTCTGGTCGAGACTGGCGGCAGCGGATAAATCGAGAAAAGGGGCGAGATCCTCATCTTTGGTCAGAGAAGGGACAAAAAATTCGCCGCTCATGCTTTCCAGGATGGAAAGCGTGGGAATGACAAAGGCTTTTTGCCGGGCCGCCAGGTTTCCGAAATCAGGAAGAAAGGCGTTGTCGAAATAAAGATGGGCCAGCCCGTCGACTCCGGCGCTCAGAGCGTCGAGGCAGAATTCGAGCGTTGCCGCGTGGATGACGGCCATTTTTCCCCGGGCATGCGCGGCTCGGATGATCGCCGCCACCGTTTCTTTGGAAAGCGTTGGGATCAGCGAGGAGAGGGCACGATAATCGTCCCGGATGATCTTGATGAAATCCGAGCCTTCGGCCATGCGCCTGTCCACAAAATCCTGAGCTTCTTCCGGACGGTTCAGAGTGGGGATCGGGAGTCCGTACTGGCTTCCATGGCCGCCCGGAGCCGTGGCCAGTGTTCCGGCAGAAATCATGAACGCCATGTCAGGGCTTCGGCCCGCGGACTGCATTTTTTTGATTTCGGTCATCAACTCGACCGAGGTAAACATATCGACAACGGAAGTCACGCCGAAAACGAGGCTCTGTTTCAATTGCGTCTTCTCCAGGACGTGGACATGGGCGTCGATGAGCCCGGGGAGAAGCGTTTTCCCGGCGCCGTCGATCACCCGGCACCCCGGCGGCAGGGGGGCGTTCGGATCGACGCTGGCGATCATTCCGTCGGCGATCACGACGGTTGTTTTTCCGGCGATCTTTTCGCCGTCAAAGAGGCGCACGTTTTTCACAGCCAGAGGAGTGAGCCTGTCCCGCTCTTGGGGAGCTCGGAAATTGTCTGGAAAACAGATCAGAGCAAGGCTCAAAGCGCCTGCCACGGCCGAGAGAAAAAAAATTCTCAAGGCTCGGTGCCGATGGATTCTTTGGAGATGCATCCCTCTACTCCTTTCCGGATATCCCAAAGGGGAAGACTCGACTTGGGCCGAAGTCCCTTCAAGGTTCTCTTCTCCGAGGTTTTGACCGGGTCACGGAGACCGTGATTCGTCTCGGCCCGGCCGCGACGCCGCGCAGGGATTCGACCAGGGCGCCGATGACATTTTGAAATGTTCTTTGGACAAAGGCATTCAGGGGGACAGGACGGCCGTCTACCTCAAGACTCACCGGCATCTCGTCTTCGCCGGGCTCTGCGCTGAAGACGTCGGCGATCTCGGAAATCTGTCCAGGACGAAAAACCGGACATTCGACGTCAACCTTTGACGGGGAAACGACGGCGATCAGGTCTTTCCGTTCCGATCGGGTTTTCGTCGCCTTTCCTTTCGGCAAGACCTCGATCTTTTTTAATCCCTGGACTCCATAGCCGCCCTCGACGATGACGAAATCGGCGTCGCCGAAATATCTGGCGGCAAGCGAAGCGAATGAGCTTCGATTCTTTGTCTTTCGAAAGATGGCCACGCGGTCCGGCCCGATTATTCCCACCCCTTCCGCCCCGGCGTTCATCACCCGCCAAGAATCTTTTCCCTGGACGTCCAGGTCGAAGCCATGGCCGCAGTGCTTGAGGACGGCCGTCGAAGACCCGCGCTTTCTCAACTCCGGGATGAGCCGCCGGATCAAGCGGGTTTTGCCGCTTTTCGATTCTCCGACAATGGCGATCATTTTCATACTCTTCCAGCCTCCGCCGATGATTATATCATTCCTGAGAACGCCGATCGATCCCCCAAAACGTCGATCCGTTCCGCCGATTTCGCTGCTTTCGATGGGAAAGATCGGATTGGAGAGGACGGCTTACAAAAACGATCGGTTTGTGCTATCTTGACGAGCGGCGAATAGGCCCCGCGGCTTGCCGTGGAGAGCGGCTCTTCGGAGAAGCCGAGGGGCATGATTCCTTGGTCGGAGGCCTGAGTTTTTGCCCGGCCGTTGATTTTCGAAGGTTCCAGGGAAGAATTTTCTCGATTGGCTTTGTTTCCCTCGCCCCTTTGAGAATCAAGGGGGATGACGGTCGGAGCCTCCGCAGGCGGCGGAGGCAGGGAGGCTGATGAATTGGCCGACCGTTGGGAGAGGGAACGCGGAGGGGTTCTCCCTCCGAATTGACCGGCTTTTCGCTCGAAAGCAGATTTTTTGAGAATGGAGGAATGGATGCCAAAAAAACTAGGATTTTTATTTATCGGCCTCTTCTGGGTCTTGGTTCTCGCCTTTTCACTTTCTCCTCTCCGGGCCCAGGAGATCGACATCCCCTATAAGAAATTCGTCCTGGAGAACGGTCTGACGGTGATCATCCACGAGGATCACAAGGCTCCCATCGTGGCCGTTAATGTCTGGTATCACGTCGGGTCGAAGAATGAAAAACCGGGGAAAACCGGGTTTGCCCATCTCTTTGAGCATCTGATGTTCAACGGCAGCGAGCACTATGACGACGACTATTTCCGGCCGATGGAGAAAACCGGGGCGACTGATATCAACGGGACGACGAGCGAGGACCGGACGAATTATTTCGAAAATGTCCCCACCTCGGCTTTCGACCTGGCTCTGTGGATGGAATCGGATCGGATGGGCCACCTCCTCGGGGCGATCACTCAGGCCAAGCTCGACGAACAAAGGGGCGTGGTCCAGAATGAAAAACGACAGTATGAGAACGAACCTTATGCCGTTGCCTATGAGCTGATCACCCAGAACACATTCCCCAAGGGGCATCCCTATTCTTGGACCGTCATCGGCTCCATGGAGGACTTGAACGCCGCCTCGCTCGAGGATGTCCATGAATGGTTCAAGACCTACTACGGTGCTGCCAATGCCGTCCTTGTCGTTGCCGGCGACGTCAAGACGGACGAGGCGCTGGAAAAAGTGAGAAGGTATTTCGGCGATGTTTCTTCAGGTCCTCCGATCGCCAAGCACAAAAGCTTTGTCGCCAAGCGCACAGGCGTTCAACGCCAGACCGTTGAGGACCGTGTCCCCCAGGCCCGCATCTATAAGGTCTGGAATGTCCCGGAATGGGGAACGGCCGAGGGCGATTACCTGGATTTGGTGAGCGATATCCTGGCTTCAGGAAAGACATCGAGGTTGTATAAGCGCCTGGTCTATGACGAGCAGATGGCCACGGATGTCAGCGCCTATGTCGACCTCCGCGAAATCGCCGGGCTGTTCACGGTGGTGGCCACGGCCAAGCCGGGCGAGGATCTGGCCAAGGTGGAGAAGGCTTTGGACGAGGAGCTCGCTCGCTTCTTGGCGGACGGCCCGAGCGAGGAAGAACTGACCCGCGTCAGGACCCAGTATTTCGCTCGCTTCATTCGGGGCAGCGAACGAATCGGCGGATTCGGCGGAAAGTCCGACATCCTGGCCACAAGCCAGGTCTTCGGCGGGTCGCCCGATGCCTACAAAACGACTCTCCAGCGGATCGGCGAGGCGACGGCGAAAGACCTCCATCAGGCGGCGAAAGACTGGCTGAGCGACGGCGCCTATGTTCTCGAAGTTCACCCCTTTCCCGAGTACAAATCGGCGCCTTCTCAGGTCGACCGGAGCAAAATGCCCGAACCGGGGACTCTGACCGCCGCGGAATTCCCACGCTTTGAACGAGCGGCCCTGGCCAACGGATTGAAAATCCTCCTGGTCAACCGCCCGACGATTCCGGCGGTCGAGGTTCATCTTTTGATCGACGCCGGCTATGCCGCCGATCAATTCTCCGCTCCGGGAACGTCCTCCCTGGCCATGGACATGCTCGACGAGGGAACCCGGACCCGCTCGGCCCTTCAGATCAGCGAGGAGCTGGCACGGCTCGGCGCTCAGCTCCGGACAGGGTCGAGCCTGGACGTGTCGATGGTTTCTCTCTCGGCGCTCAAAACCCATCTTGACCGGTCGCTTGAGATTTTTGCCGATATCATTCTCAACCCCTCTTTCCCCCGAAACGAATTCCAGCGCCTGCAGAAACAGACCCTGGCCAGAATCCAGCAGGAAAAAGCGTCGCCCCTGTCGCTCGCCCTGCGCATCTTTCCCGGAATTCTCTACGGTCAGGGACATGCCTATGGCAGCCCGTTGACGGGTTCGGGAACAGAGGAGTCGGTCCGGGCCCTCGGCGAGAAAGACCTCGAGCGTTTTCACCGCAATTGGTTCAAGCCGAACAACGCGACTCTCGTCGTTGTCGGCGATGCGAGCCTGGCCGAAATCAAGCCGCGGCTGGAGAAGCTTTTCGCCGGATGGACAAAAGGAGATGTGCCGGCAAAAAATATCGGCCTCGTCAGAGTACCGCCGAAGCCCCAGGTTTACCTGATCGATAAGCCTCAGGCGCCCTCCTCGATTATCCTCGCGGGACACGTGGCGCCGCCCAAAGCCAACCCGGATGAAGTCGCCATCGAAATGATGAACAACATTCTCGGCGGCGCGTTCGTTTCCCGGATCAACATGAACCTGAGGGAGGATAAGCATTGGTCGTACGGGGCGGGAAGCGTCCTCATCGACGCTCGGGGGCAGCGGCCTTTTATCGCCTATGGGGTCGTCGAAGGGACCAAGACGGCGGAATCCTTGGCCGAAGTGAACAAAGAAATCCGGGAAATCATGAGCACACGTCCACCCACGGCCGAGGAGCTCGAACGGAACAAGAATAACCAGATCCTCAGCCTTCCCGGCAAATGGGAAACGAACAGCGCCGTGGCCAGTTCGATCGTCGAACTCGTCACCTTCGGCCTGCCCGATGACCACTTCCGCACCTATCCTCAAAAAATCCGCGGCCTGAGCCTCGACCAGGTCGCTCGGGCAGCCAGAGACGTCCTCAAGCCCGACCATATCGTCTGGATCGTTGTCGGCGACAGGGCGAAAATCGAAGAGCCGATCCGCAAGCTGGGCTTGGGTGAAGTCCGTTTGATCGACGCCGACGGAAAGACGATCAAGCGGGCATCGACCTGAAAAAACGCGCAAGAAATTTGGAGGTTGGACGGACTGGATGACCGCGATTGCCCTTCTTGGTCCTGTCTTTTTTCAGTCAGGCCGGCCGGAAACCGGCCGGCCTGAAACATCTGTGTTTCTCCGCGGAGGCGTTGCCGAAGAGGCAGCCGACGCCCCGGGCCGCCAAAAGGCCAAGGCGACGAATGGGAACAAGCCCAGGGGCGTGAAGAAGCGGTTGTTTCTGTTATGATAGCGTCCAGACTCAGGAAAACAAAAAAGGTCTTTGCTGGACCGCCGTTCCTTTTTCTCGGCCTTTTATTTTTCCTCGCAGGTCGAATCCTGGCGCAGCCTCCGGTCCTCCGAGCCGTCCGGGTGGAACGCGGCCCCATCCTCGACGGAAGCCTTGAGGATGAAGTCTGGCGTCAGGCCGTCCCGTTCACCGATTTTCGGATGGTCTTTCCCCGCGAGGGCGAACCGAGCGAGAAAACCGAACTGCGCATCGTCTATGACGAGGCCAATCTCTACTTGGGCGTTTTCTCCTCTGACAGCGAGCCCGCCAAAATATGCGCCAATACGATGGCCCATGATGCGGACGACGAGGGAGAAGAGGACGACACGATCAAAGTCCTTCTCGACCCTTTTCTCGACCGCAGAAACGCTTACATTTTCTTCGTCAACGCCTGCAGCGCCAGAAGCGAAGGGCTGGCCTTCGGCGAGCACTCGAGCCTCGACTGGGACGGCATCTGGGATGCCCAAAGCCGAATCACCGCGGGCGGCTGGTGCTCAGAAATCAAAATTCCCTTCAAGACGATCTCATTCAAATCCAACCTCCCTCACTGGGGAATCAATGTTGAGCGCTACATTCCGAGGAAACAGGAGACCATCCGGCTCTCGGGCGTGAAGCAGGACAACTTTTTCAACAACGCCGCCGAGGCCGCCCGGCTCGAGGGGCTCCGCGACATCAAGCTGGGGACAGGAATCACTTTTCGACCCTACGGAACTTCACGGGCGTTGAAAAGTCATCTGGAACCGGGTGGGACGGATTATCAGTGGGACGGCGGGTTCGACATCTATAAAAATTTTACGCCCAATTTTGTCGGCGCCTTCAGTTACAACACGGATTTCGCGGAGACCGAGGTGGATGAACGCCGGATCAACCTCACCCGCTTTCCGCTCTATTTCCCGGAGAAGAGGACATTTTTCCTCGAGGGCTCCGAGATTTTTAATTTCGGGACCACAAGCTCGCAGAGCTTTGCCCCGTTTTTCAGCCGGAGGATCGGGCTCTACCAGGGCCGCCAGATCCCTGTTGTTTTCGGGGCCAAGGCTTTCGGCCGGCTCGGAGGAACGAACCTGGCTTTCCTCGATGTGATGACCGACCGGTCGCCGAGCTGGAATCTCCGCCGGCAGAATTTCCTCGCCGGCCGGGTCTATCAAAATATTTTGGCGGAGAGCAAAATCGGAGTCATCTTCACATCCGGAAGCCCGGCCGGAGAAAGAAACACCCTGGCCGGATTCGACCTCATCTACCAGACATCCCGCTTCCAGGGAAATCGGAATTTGCTCGTCGGCGGGTGGTTCGTTTACAACTGGAACTCGATCAGGACCGGGCGTCATCAGGGATTCGGGTTCAAGATCGATTACCCTAACGACCTCTGGGATATCATGACGTCCTATTCGTATTACGGAGACGCGCTCGACCCGGGACTCGGTTTCCTGCCCAGAAAAAACATCCAGACTTACTCGCTGGGGATGAATTACATGCCCAGGCCGGAAAAGGGGTTGGTCGGCCGGCTGGTGCGGCAGTTTTTTTACGAGCTGCGGTTCAACTTTTACTGGGATCTCAAAGGCAACCTGGAAACGCGGCGCATTTCCCTGAGCCCGCTCAGTTTTCAAACCGAAAGCGGCGAGCATGTCGAGTTCGGTCTCACCCCGAACCGCGATATCCTGCCCTATGATTTTGAAGTCGCCGACGGCGTGGTCATCCCGCGAGG
>CAZNVB010000245.1:0-2916 GCA_964576265.1 uncultured Eubacteriales bacterium
GTCTCGAACACTGCCGTCGGAACGGCGTTTCCTTCGTCCGAGCTCTGATCGAAAAGGAAGCGCTCCCTCCGGGCCGCGCCTGGCAACTTCTGATCGAGTTCTGGTTTGAAGGAATCTTGCCACTCTTCGATCGAGATCGAGGAGACTACCGTTTCGAGCCGGACCTCGAGCTGGCAGAAGAACGGATCTTTGCCTCGCTTCCCACGCTGGAGTTCATCCTCCACGGGATCCGCAGAATGAGAAATCACCGCCTGATCGAAGCCTGCTTGCCGGCGGAGTCCGAATCGATCCAACCTCTTTTTCCTTCTTATGCGGCCGGTCTCGGTCTCGCCGCTTATGAGAAGCATATCCATAAGCTCATGGCTCATTCCTCTTCTCTCGCCGATCTCTATACGCTCAGCCAGGCAGGAAAGAAAGAAACCCAGAAAGCCGTTTTCGCCCTGATCGAGCTCGGCCTGGCAGGCCTTTCCCAAATCAGGAATCAAACCAAGACGCCCACGGAAATCGCATCTCCAGGACTGGAGAAGATCTGGTCCGAGTTCAACGAAAAATGCTCTTTTATTTATAAATATATCTCTAAAGAAATCGGGCCCGTCGCTCTGAGCGTTTTACAAAAGGCCTTAGAAGAAGTTCGGGCTCAGTTGGCTCCGCCTCTCCAGGGTCTCTATCTTCGTCCCGACGGCCGGATCGAGTTCAAGCCTTTTCCCCTCGTCAGTCTGAACCCGTTCCAGGAGGAAAGTCGGAAAATTTTTCTCGGTCTGCTGAACGAAATCCTGGCTGCCGAGGTTCTGGCAGTGAAAAAGACGCTGGGCAATGCTCATGAGGCGGCGGTGGTCAAGAATCTGGAAAAAATCGGGGAACTGGCTTGAGCCGGAAACAGCTTCTTGCAGCCCTGATCCTGCTCACTCTTCTGACCGTCTGGCTGCTGGCAAAAATTGGACTCTGAACCTCATCCCTTAATCGTTATCCTCGGTCCCACCGGCGTGGGGAAGAGCTTTACCGGAATGCGTCTCGCCCGCCGCTTCAACGGCGAGATCGTGAGCTGCGATTCGATGCAGGTCTATCGCGGCTTTGACATCGGGACAGATAAGCCGACTCCGGACGACCGGCAGGCCATCCGCCACCATCTGATCGACATCGTCGACCCCGCGGCTCAATTCACGGCGGCCGATTTTGTCCGCGAGGCGCTTCATGCCATCCGCCTTATCTGGAAAGACCGCAAAATTCCTTTTATCGTCGGCGGAACGGGTCTTTACCTGAAAGCGCTTCTTGACGGCCTTTTCCCCGGGCCGGGAAAGGATCCGCTCCTGAGATCAAAGCTCGAGGAGAGAGCCAGAGCCGGAGGAATCGAAGAATTATATCGCCAGTTGGAAACCGTCGATCCGGTCTACGCACGGCTGGTGAGTCCCAGGGACAGAGTCCGGATCATTCGAGCGCTCGAGGTCTTCGAGAAAACCGGAAAACCTCTCAGCCAGCACTTCAAGAACACGATTTCGCCCGTGGCCGGTTTTCATCTCCTCAAAATTGGGTTAAAATTAGAGAGAAAAGAGCTTTATAGAAAAATCGAAGAGAGAGTGGACAAAATGTTTCGCCGCGGTCTCGTCGAAGAAGCGCGATGTCTGCTGGAAAAAGGAATAGCGGCCGATTCTCCTCCTTTTCGGGCGTTGGGTTATAAGCCGGTCCTCCGGCACCTCAATGGGGAAATCACCCTGGAAGAGGCGGTGGATCAAGTCAAGAAGGACACGCGCCACTATGCCAAGAGGCAGATGACCTGGTTCAGGAAAATGGAAGGAGTCCGCTGGTTCGAGGCGGATAACACGGAGCCCATCTCTTCGGCTGTGGCAGCCCATCTGGCGATTTAATTTCCCATGGAAAAGGCGCTGCTTGTTCACTTGGCGACCGACCGGAGAGAAAGTCTTGAAGCCGAGGAATCGATGGAGGAGCTCGCCCATTTGGCCGCCGCTGCGGGCGCTGAGGTTGTGGACCGTGTCTTCCAGCGGCGGCCGAGGATCAGCCCCAAGTCCTTTATCGGGACCGGCAAGGCGGAGGAGCTTCGTGACCTGAGTCGAGAAAGCGGAGCCGATCTCATCATCTTCGATCACAACTTGACGCCGGTTCAGCAGAGGAACCTCGAAAAAACCGTCCAGGCGAGGATCATCGATCGGACCCAACTCATCCTCGACATTTTTGCCCAGAGAGCCAGGACCAACGAAGGAAAACTCCAGGTTGAGCTGGCCCAGCTGAATTATCTTCTCCCCCGACTTGTCGGCAAAGGACTGGCGCTCTCCAGGCTCGGAGCCGGCATCGGAACCCGCGGGCCGGGCGAAAAAAAACTTGAAGAAGACCGCCGGAGAATCCTCGACCGAATATCGCGCCTCAAAAAAGAAATCGAAAGCATCCAGAAAAGGCGAGAGAACCAGAGACAAAGCCGGCGGGAAAGCCCGGTTCCGACGGTCTCGCTCGTCGGCTACACCAATGCCGGCAAATCGACCCTCTTCAACCGCCTGAGCGCGGAAAAAACAGTCGCCTCCCCGGCTCCTTTTGCCACTCTCGACCCGGTCTTGCGAAGGGTCGATTATCCTGACGGTCTTTATTTTTATTTGACCGACACGGTCGGTTTTATTCGCAAGCTTCCCGTGGAGCTGGTGACCTCTTTCCGCGCCACGCTGGAAGAAATCAGCCAGGCCCAATGTCTCTGTCATGTCATCGACATCGCCGCGGCGAACATGAAAGACCAGGTCCGGGCGGTCGAAACGATCCTCTCCTCTATCGGTGCCTCCAACGCCCCGCTGATCAGCGTGTTCAATAAAATCGACCTCCTCCCCGATAAAAACGTCCTTTTGGCAAAAAATCTCGCGGCCGACGATCAAACCGTCTACGTCTCCGCGGCCACAGGCGAAGGCCTTCCCGATCTGA
>CAZNVB010000246.1:0-2696 GCA_964576265.1 uncultured Eubacteriales bacterium
CGTCGTCCGGACTTCGAGACTCATCTGTTCCTACGTTCCCGAAATCCTGGCCGGAAATTTCGATGCCGAGGCCAAAGAGTCCGCCCGGGACTGCCGGGATGTCGGGCTGACGGTCGTCCGGGGCGATCTGGCTGTTGCCGAGAACGGAGCCGTCTGGGTCGACGCCGACCGGCTCCGCCATCGAAGTCTATTATTCCTATCGGAAAACCTGATTTTGGTCGTTGCCGGAAAGGCGATCGTCCCGGATCTCGAGAGCGCTTATGCTCGCCTGGATTTCTCCCGTCTGCGGAGCGGCTATTTCATCGCCGGACCTTCGAAGACGGCTGATATCGAGCAGTGTCTGGTCGTCGGCGCCCACGGCGCCCGATCGCTGGTCGTCGTTGTCGTCGGCTAACGGAAGGCCATGGAGGAAAGCCGCCTCGCCGACCGCTAATCTTTATGAGCCGAAACCAGCCAGTAGGGAAGAGGCGGCGGAAGGATCCGGCAGGCAAAGCCGCTAAACCCGGCCTCGGCCAGCCATCCTTTGAGTTCCTCGTCGGAGAAGACCCAGCCGTGCTCTGTCGTCAGGGCCATGTTCAAAGCGAAGAGCGCCGAGAACTTCGGCCGGGTATGGGTGGCGTCGGTCATCATGTCGAGGATATAGATCGTCCCGCCCGGAAAGAGCGCCTCATGGGCGCGCCGGAGAAGATCCCGAATCGCTGCCGGCTCTTCCTGGTGGAGGACGCCGAAAAGGATGGCGGCATCGCAGCCCGGGGGAAGAGCGGTCTCATGATAGTCGCCGGCCATCGTCTTCACCCTGTCACCGAGTCCGGCCGCGGCGATAAGGTCGGAGGCGATTCGGACGACTTCCGGGAGGTCGAGGACGAGGCACTCGATCTGCGGAAAGGCCCGAGCGATGAGCATGGAATATGTTCCCGGACCGCCGCCGATGTCAAGGAGTTTGCGCCGTCCGGCAAGGTCGAGATGGGGAATGACCTCCTGTCCCAGGCCGAGCGCGCGGCCGTGCATGGCCAGAACAAAGGTTCGCGTCCGTTCGGGGTTCTCTCCGAGATGGAGGCTCGGCGGCTCGACCGGCTTTCCGGTCCTGGCTAGCTCTACGAGCTTTCCCCAAGCACCGTAAACATCCCGGTTATATTTGATGGCTTGGCTGAGGTCGGCCGGCGAGCCCGGCACAAGGAACGTTTGGGTTTCCGGGCTGTTCCGGTAGCGGTCTTCTGTCTTCTCCAGGAGCCCGAGGGCGACACAGGCGTCGAGAAGGAGCCTCGCCGCCCGGAGGTCGAGTCCGCACTCGGCGGCGAGGGTTTTTGCGTCGGCCTCTCCGCTTCCCCCGAGTTGGCGAAAAACGCCGAGATCGGAGGCGGCAAACAGGACGCAGGATTCGTAGAACGCGCTGGCCATGGAAACGATCCGCTCCGGGTTCATTGGCGTTTTTTTCTCCAGAAGAGGTAAGCGGGAACTCCGAGAAGGATGATCATCAACCCGAAAACCGTCTCTCCTAAGAGCGCTTGCTTGAGCTGATGCACCAGGCTGTTGACGAAGATGAAAATCGAAGCCGCGATAAAAATGATCGGAACCGCCGGATAACCGAGCGTCCTGTACGGCCTCGGCAGGTCCGGTCTCTTTTTTCTCAGGATGAGGACGGCGCCGGCGGTGAGGCCGAAGAAAATCCATTCGCCGAAGACGACGAAGGTGAAGAGTTTCTCAAAGGTCCCGAGAAGAAGGCTAAGGACAAGGCTCCAGGCCCCGAGAAGGATGATGGAATAATGAGGGGTGAGGAATTTCGGGTGGACGGCGGCGATTTTCTTGAAAAAAAGGCCGTCCCTGGCCATGGCGAAATAGACCCGCGGGGAGCAGAGGATGGTTTGATTCGCGGCTCCGGTGATGGAAAAGAGAATAATGAAGGCGATGATCGACGCCCCGACCGGTCCGACGACCAAATTCATGACATCGCTGGCGATGCGCGGGGATTGGGCGATGGCCTCGGCGGGCATGGCGTAGAGATAAGCGAAATTGGTCAGCAGATAAATTCCGATGACGATCAGCGTCCCCGCCAGAAGGCCGAGAGGAAGATTGCGCTCCGGGCGTTTGACTTCTCCGGCGCTGAAGGTGGCCGATTCCCAACCCTTATAAGCCCAGAGACAGGCGACAAGAGCGACGCCGAAACTGCCGAAGAGGCCGCGCGAAAAAGGGGCCGGGCCGGGACGGATGAAATTCGCCGGGTTCCCCTTGGCGAGGACGAAAACGACCGCGCAGACCGCGGCCAAAGCGGTGAACTTGATCACCGTCAGGAGGTTCTGCAGGTTGGCTCCCCAGCGAACGCCGATATAGTTCATCGTCACCAGAAAGAGGATGAAGAGGGCGGAGACGATTTTTGAGCCGAAGGGGGAAAGGTTGACGAAGTGGGGGAGATAGTTGGAGGAAAAGGCCACGGTCAGGGTGGCGATCGTTCCCGAATCGATGACCAGAAAAAGGGTCCAGCCGAAAAGAAAGGCGAGAAGGGAGCCGTAAGATTCTTTGAGGAAATTGTACATCCCGCCGGCCCGGGGGAGGGCGGCGCTCATCTCGGAAAAGGCGAGGGCGCCGAAGTAGCTGAGCAATCCTCCGACGACCCAGACCGCCAGGATGAGGAGCGGAGCACGGAGCTCGCGGGCGATATCAGAAGGAACAAGAAAAATTCCCGAGCCGATGACCCCGCC
>CAZNVB010000247.1:0-6921 GCA_964576265.1 uncultured Eubacteriales bacterium
ACTCTACATAGCAGATCGATAAAGAAAGAATAAAGAATTTTTTTGAAAAAGGAATGATGTTGGATAAGAGAGTATGTGGGATGAGGTTTTGTGGTCAAATGGGAAACAACATGGATTGCTTTCAACATTGAAAATGAGGGCAAAAGCTATGATAAAGTCGGATAATCGAGGCGGCGATCTTGAGTTCGTGAAAAGCCTGAAAAAATGCAAGTTAGGCGATTGGTCCAGTTCATTAATCTCGGCGGGCTAGACCTCTTCTTAGCTCTGCCCGATGGTGCCGCTTGAATGATAAGGGCGTTAAGAATAAATAATGACAAAGGTAAAGAAAACACGCCAGATTCAAGCTTGGTCAGCGGATCGTCAACGAGGTCAATTTCATAAATATCAATAAGATACAGAATATCCAGCTTCGACTGTCTTTTAAGAAATTTTATCGACGTGCTCTATCGTGATTCAAGGAACATGGGCGAGATCAAACGCTCGGGCCGTACCCGAAAATCAGCGGACAGATCTCAATTCTCCAGAGACTGGGGCCGAGGGCGGCAGGCCGCGGAAGGATCGGTAAAAATTTGTCAGGTTTATCATCGAGAGATATTTTCGATGGAATTTAAATCCTAGTAAAAATATAAATACGATGGGAAAAGTAGAGAATTGGCGAAAGCGGTTTTTTCATCCGATAAGCGATCTCGATTTTCGGGGAGCTTTCGGGGATCGGAGAAATCATCCTCTGCTATCGAATAATGCGGAGGCCGGCCCAGGGCAGGGCGAATAAGTCGCTCAAGGCAGGCTGGCGGGCGAGAATTCAAACCAGGATGTCCGCCGGCAATGGATCGAGGCAGAAGGAGATAAGAACTCTCAGGCAACAAGTTGGCCGTCGATATGGATAATCCTCTTTCGCGGGGTGATCGAAACTCCGGAATGTTCAATCGCCCTCTCGACAATTCTCAGCAGCCCGGAGCAGCAAGGAACCGTCATGGTGGCGACGGTCAGTGAGCGGAGGTTATTCCTGCGGAAAATTTCCGCCAGCTTCTCGATGTAGCCTTCTGTCTCGTCGAGCTTGGGACAGGCGATGATGAGTCTTTTTCCTTGCAGGAGGTCCGGATGAAAAGAGCCCAGGGCAAAGGCCGTGCAATCGGCGGCAATGAGAAGATCGGCCTCCTTAAAGTAAGGCGCATGAGGAGAGACAAGATGGAGTTGAATTGGCCACTGCCTTAGCTCCGATGATCCGGATATTTTTCCGGCCTCGTCTCCCGAACGGCTTGCTTCCCGGGTTCTTTCAGGAATCTCCCGAGCGACGCTTCCCGGACAGCCTCCGAACGTCGAGATTCTTGTTTGTCCCTCTCTGAAATGACGGGCCGACAGCGGGCCAGAAATTCCATGGACTCGGTTGGCCGCTTCCTGGCCTCGAATCTGGAGGACATGTTCATAAGCCGCAACGGGATCGTAATTCTCGCTTTCCCGATCGACGATTTTGAGAGCCCCTGTCGGGCAGACATCCAGGCAGGCGCCCATTCCATCACAATAAATTTCCCGGACGAGGACAGCTTTCTTTTCTTCATCCAGGGCAAGAGCACCTTCGGCGCAGGCGGTTGTGCACAGGCCGCAACCGTCGCATAACGACCGATCGATTTCGATGATTTTTCGTTTACTCATGACTTCTCCTCGGATTCGTCTTCACTTTAATCTTGAATATAATACAGGCCGCAGAAAAAAATTTCCTTGACTTAAGTCAATTTGGCGGGGAGAACGGCTCTGCGTTCGTCTCTTCCAGCGGTCGGCCATTTTCATCGGCCTCCCCGCCTCCGATCTCTTCGGAGAGACCGTCCGCTATCCCCCCTTGATTTTCCAAGAGGGTGAGGCGGGTATATCAGAAAAATCTGTCTCGGGTATCGCCGGAAATAAACGGGCGGGGCATGAACCTACGCCCTGCGACGGCGTCGGGTCATGCCCCCCGGCTTCCTGCGGCTCGTCGCGGAGCTTATTCGCTGCTGGTCAAACAGAAAGTTCCTTCCTGAGCCGGGCACAGTCGAGAATCCGAATCTTTTTTCCCTCGACTTCGATAACACCTTCATTTTTAAGGCCTTTTAAGATCCGGGAGAGCGTCTCGCTGATCGTGCCCAGCTCGCGGGCCAGGTCGGCCTTCTTGATCTTCAAGTCGATGAGACAACCCCGGTCTCCGGAACAGCCCAGGAGAAGGAATCGAATCAATCTCTGGCGAACAGTGCTCAGGTTGAGAGCTTCGATCCGTTCGTTCAGGAGAAGACATTTTCTGGCCAGAAGAACCAGAAAGAATTTGGCCACGGCGGGATTGATTTCGATTTCTCGCCAGACTTTTTGGCTTTCGAAATAGAGAACTTCGGCCGGCTTGACCGCCTGAGCAAACGCCGGGTAACTTTCCGAGGCGATGGCCACGGCTTCGCCGATAAAATCCCCCGGCCGCAGCCTTGCGATCTCGATTTCTTTTCCTTTGGCGTCCATCCGGAAAACACGGATTTCACCGCTCAAAAGATAATAGAAACCGGGAGCTTTTTCCTGGGGGAAAAAGAGAAACTCTTCTTTTCCGTAGGATTTTTTTGTCCCCAGAGTTTGAATTTTTTTATTCAGGTTTTCCATTTTCTTATTAATCGCTCAGCTTGTCGATGGCTGCCGCAACCTTTTTTCGGTATTCGAGCAGGATTCTTGGGTCTTTAATGTATTCCCGACCGCTGCGAAAGAGGCTTTCCGGAATTTGGAGCAATTTCCGCCCTTTAGCCGCTTCTCCCCTCTTCCGCGGCAAAGCCTCGCTCACGGCCTTTTCGAGGAGCAAAAAATACTCATAGTCCTCAACACCTTCCCGGAGAATCTCGAGGCGCACCGAGCTCGTCGGCCCAATAAGGTATTTTTTCTTGTCCCGGCTGGCGTTCCGGTTGGGAGGATAGAGGAAACGTCCGTCGCCATTTCCCCAATAAATGACCTGACCGTAGGGAGTGCTGTAGCCGACCGTATAGGACATCGGGTCTTCCCAGGGATTCTGGAGATCGGTTTCCGGGAAGACCGTGTCGCTCGTCCAGTAGTTCGCCCGCCAGACCAGGATGCCCTTCAGCCCGAACTTGTAGGACATCCAGAGCCAGATGCGAAGGTTGATCGCCGGATGGTCGATGAAGAGCGTCACCCAGGGCGCTTTGGGCGCCGTGCAGAGATAGGACCAAAATTCCCGGCCCCGGCGGCTCAGTTCAGCCACGATGGCGGGATCGACACGGTGGAAAATCGTGCAGCTGATCTCACTGACATCCATAATGTCCGGGCCGGGTTTATGCTCGGTGATAAATCTTGTCAAGCGGGGAGCGGCGCGCCGAATGTTCATCATTCCTTCGCGGACAAAGGGGTAATCCTTGGGATCCGGCTCGTCGAACCAATAGATATATTCCTTGCCCAGCCAGCCGTTCGCGGCCAGATGATCTTCGACCTGACGGAGATACTGGCTGAGAAGCCGGTCGTACTCGGGCGTTCCCTGCCTGAAACCGCCGAACATGCCCTCGCGACGGCTGTGGAACGAGCCGCTTCCCAGACCCTCAAGATAGAGATCGAAGGCGTTGAACCCGAGCTCGTCGAGATAGCGACGGGCGCCGCGGTCGAAGTCGCTGAAATCGACTTCCACGGAAAGCGATTCGAGGTCCATTTCCATGTCTCCCGACTGGAGGAGGTTTTCCTCCCGGCCGGCGGCAGTCAGGACGATATCGTCAAAATAGGCTGTTCCGGTCAGCGTTCCCTCCTTGTCCCTGAGGGTGGGAAAAAAATGCAGGCTGATCGTCTTGATCTGGGGAAGGAATTCTTTAATCTCCAGACGCTCGTTGGTCCATTCCGTTTTTCCCTTGAAGACCTTGAGTTTGTTCGAACCGTGGAGATGGCGGCCGCTTTCATCGTAGCCCTGGATCAGGACTGTATACGGCTGGCCTTCATTTTCCGTCCTGGCGAACCAACTCAACCGGGCGGGGGCATTCGGTTCGACCGGCAGCTGTTCAAAATAGGCTGCTTCGGCCGAGGCCGAGACGGAATTGTCTTCGACCTTGAGGGACCGCCGGCCCCCATGGACCGGGTCGGCGACGAATTCGCCTCCCGTCCAGGTCAACCCTTTGATTCGGGTTTTGATCGGATAAAGCGACAGAGCGGAAATCGGAGCCAGACGGTGCGCTCTAAGTGTTTGATAATAAAGGTCGGTGACGGTTTCGAGCTCTTCCTTTGTCTCGAGGTTGTGATAGCGCCGAATATCGACCGTGTTGATGCCGAAGGCCGAGCGGAGGTGTGTTTCCTCCGGCAAGGCAAATTTCCAGACCTTGAGGGAGATGGGGATGTCTTTTTTCCATTCCCCTGAACTCAGCCTGAGGCTTCCATTATACTCCCCCGGCACGGCATCTTTGGGGACATGGATCGTGATCCATAAGGAATGGTTTTTTCCCGCCGTTGCCTCAAACGGTCCCTCGTAGGTAGGCAAAGGATCTGGCCAATCCCCTCGAGCGCCGGCTTCATCGGTCGGAACGACGACCCGGACATATTCGACATGACAGATGGAGATCTCGTGAGCAGGAATTTCGCGACCGGTCGGTCCGAAAAGCGAACTCGCCTCCACCGTGACAGCGGTCATCCTTTCCCTTGGCCTGAGAACGAGGATGAAGGGTTCATACTCATTGCGGGCGCACTCGAGCCGGACGCCCGCCGATTTGATTTTCGGCGCCGGGTCATCCTTCATGACCTTATAGGCCCCCTCCATCCACCACACTTCAGCCCCACTGTCCGAGACCAGAAGATAACCTTTTTCGGTTGTCGTTTCACGAGAGTAAGCCATTGAAAATAAATAAAATATAAAGAATCCGATCCACCATTGAACTTTTCTTGGCCCGGTCTCGGCAAGACTGTTTTTCATTATCATGACCTTCCCTCCCTTTCTTTGATTCATTCTCTTGGCCCGCTTTGACCGTTTCCTGATCGAAAGATCAGCCAGGAAATTTCGGCGGCCGGTTCCTCGTCCGGCCGCTGCCCCGGGCTTCCGAGCCAGGCCCTTGTCTTTCTTCGGACTGCCGAAGGACGCTCATAACGAGCTTTTTCCCAATGGGCTATTCTCTATCTATGGGCAGGATCAGGCAGGTTGGCCCTCCCCTCCCCTTGACGAATTCGGAGAGGTCAAGCCGGTGGACGATGAATCCTGCCTCTTCAACTGCCTGACCGGCGTGAGAATCACTTTTTTCCGCGATCACCTCGCCGTTCCCTAAAGCGATCATGTTGGCGCTTGTAGCTTTCGGGCAGGGAACGGCAATTTGGTCGAAGCCGCCAAAAAATCCCTCGGGAAAAAGACCAGAGCAGCAGAGAACGGTTTCCGGTCCGATGACCGACATCGCTCCTCCAAGATGAAGGTGGCCGGGCGGAAGAACGATGACCCGGACTTCGTAGCCCATTCTTTTGAGCAGTCGGGCCAGTTGATCGACGCCGGAGCGGTTCGAACGGCCGGAGCAGCCGAGAAAGGCCACTCGCCCGGCCAGGATGACATCGCCGCCCTCCAACGTGCCGGGCGGATCGATCCTGCCGGCGCAGGGAATGCCCAGGGATTCGAGCGCTTCTGCCATCCAGTTTTCTTCGCCCCGCCGGGTTTCGAGTCCCATTCTCAGCCGGACATAACCTTCGGGCGTAACCAGGCTCGAGTCCCGAGTGAAAACCGAATTGGGATGCCCCGCGAGTTCTTTCAGGTTGACCACTCTTACCCCAAATTTCCTCATCTGTTCGATGAGTCGCCGATGCTGGTCAAGGGCTTTCGTTTTTTCTGCCGCCTCTCCGATATTGTGAGCCAGAGGGTCATTGACGCGGTAGTATTCGGCCTTCGGGGCCGAGACGATCACCCGCCTGAGCCGGGTTCCTTCATTTCCGACCACCGGGCCTGCCTTTCGGTTTGAAATACATCGCTGCCCAGGACAAAAATATCAAATTTCCGGTCCTCGGTAAACCCTTTTTGAGGAAAAGATGAGTCTCGTTTTGCGTGATTTACAAATTTATGATCGCGGATGAGGGCATGCTCCCAGGGGAGATTTCCCCCATCCGGTTCCTCAGTGAGACGGGACATCCGGTGTCTTGGAAAATAATCGGACGGGGCATAAATCGATGCCCTGCATGTCTCCTCGGCTTCCTCGAAGGTCAGCTCAGCGCCCCGATTCCGAAAACCTATTCGCCACTCCTCAAGCTGAAGCTCGCGCCGACAATTTTCAGCTTCTCCGCGGCTTTTTCTCCTTTTGCTTCCCAGATAAAAATTTCCTGACCGCGCCGGAAAGCGGCTGCGGAGTGATCTCCCTTAAGCTTTTCGGCCAAGAAGCCTTCTTCGCCTTTGGCTGTTTTGAATTTCACTATCTCGGCTTGAGGGAGGCGTGAGGTCAGGGTTTTTCGAACCGCCGCTTCCGGGTCCTGCCAAGGAAAAAACTCGGCTTGGATGAGCGTAGCGGAGGTGCCGTCCGGCCAGTCCAGTCGGGCGAGGGTCGGATCGGGCCAGACCGCATCGAGTCGGCTGAGGCTGGCGTCTTGAGGAATTCGGAAGCTCATCTCGAGCCAGGGGTTTTCGTAGACACTCTCCTCTATGCTAAAAGCTTTTGCCCCCTCCGGAACGATGACTTTTTTCCCGAATGCCTCGTACTCGAGAATGCGAATTTCGATCTGGCCGAAAACCTGCTGGCCGGCGCCAAAGCTCAATTCTCCGGGTCCATCGGCGAGCGAAGTGGCGATAAAATGAAAGCGCGAGGCGTCGGCCGTCCCTTCATTGACAATCGCCGCGTCCAGGGGGATCCATTCTTTTCCGGCGAGGACTTCCGTCCAGGCGTGACCTCCGAACATGCCCAAAGCATAGACATAGCCCATGACGACGCGGGAAGGGATCCCGGCGGCCCGGGCGAGAGCGGCGAGCAAGGT
>CAZNVB010000248.1:0-2127 GCA_964576265.1 uncultured Eubacteriales bacterium
CTTGAAAAAGGCCTCAATATAATCGGCCCTCTTCAGGCCGTAATCGATCATGAACGCATGCTCGAACACATCCATGATCAGGATGGGAAGACAGCCCGCCGGGTGTCCGACATCGTGTTCGTTGATCCAGAAATTGATCAGCCGTCCGTTGGCCGCATCCTGGTAAAGAACCGCCCAGCCGATCCCCCGCATCGCTCCGACGGCCCTGAAATCTTTCTCCCAGGCCTCATAGCTCCCGAAATCCTCAACAAACTTTTTACTCAGAGTCCCGGCTGGATCGAGTGGAGATTTGCCGCCCAGGTTCTCGAAATAATACTCGTGGAGCCGCATTCCGTTGAACTCCCAGCCGAGGCGCCGCTTCAGCTCGGCAAACTCGGGAGCAGCGGTTTTGCCGTCTTTGAGCATCCCGGCAAGGAGGTCAAGAACCTTGTTGGTGTTCGTGACATACCCCTGATAGAGGGTGAAATGGTTTTTCAGCAATGTCTCGCTGAACCCGGGCAAACCGATAAGCTTGCTGTAGTCTTTTGCCGTGTAGGCCATCGTCTTTTTATCCTCCTGAAAAAAGTTCCAAGCAAAAGGAAGCGCGCCGGCCGATAGGACCGACGCTCCTCCGACGCCGGTCAGCAGAAGAAATTGGCGCCGGCCAAGCATGGTCTATTTTTTCCCTTCTTTTTCCGGTTTCTCGGCCTTCTCTTCTTTTTCCTCTTTTTCCGGCGTCAGGCCGGCTTTGCGGCGGATCTCGAGCTCGAGCTCGGCCGCCAGCGCCGGGTTTTCCTTTAAAAGTTTCTTGACGTTGTCCCGGCCCTGGCCGATCTTTTCTCCCTTGAAGGAATACCAAGTCCCCGTTCTTTCAATCAGGCCGAAATTCACCCCGCAATCGACGAGATCTCCCTCTTTGGAAATCCCCTGGCCGTAGATGATGTCGAACTCGGCATCTCGGAAGGGCGGCGCCATTTTGTTCTTAACGACCTTCACCTTGACCCTGTTGCCGACCACGCTGTCTCCTTCTTTGAGCGACGTCACCCGCCGGATATCGATCCTCATCGACGCATAAAACTTGAGGGCGCGACCTCCGGTCGTCGTCTCGGGGTTGCCGATGAAGATGCCGATCTTCTCGCGGATCTGGTTGACGAAAATGAAGCAGGTCTTCGAGCGGCTGACGATCGCCGTCAGCTTGCGCAGGGCCTGGGACATCAGCCGGGCCTGAAGCCCCATGTGGGCGTCGCCCATTTCGCCCTCGAGCTCCGCCTTGGGGACCAGGGCGGCGACAGAATCCACGGCGATGACATCGACCGCCCCGCTCCGCACCAGGACCTCAGCGATCTCCAGAGCTTGCTCACCGTAGTCCGGCTGGGAAATGAGGAGGTTATCGACGTCGACCCCGACGCTGGCCGCGTACTTCGGGTCGAGGGCGTGCTCGGCGTCGATGAAGGCCGCCTGGCCGCCCAGCTTCTGGGCCTCGGCGATCACGTGGAGAACCAGAGTCGTCTTCCCCGTGGCCTCGGGTCCAAAGACCTCGACGACCCGGCCGCGGGGAAATCCGCCGATTCCGAGAGCCAGGTCGAAGGCGATCGAGCCGGTGGGGATGGCCGGCACCCGGACAGCCGCCTCTTTCTGGCCGAGCTTCATGACCGCGCCCTTGCCGAACTGTTTCTCGATCTGAGAAACGGCGGCTTCTATGGCCCGGGAGCGGGACGCCTGTTTCTGGTCGATCTCTTCGCCTCTGAGCTTTTCCATCTTTTCCTCCTCTTCATAAGAATGGACGCCTGCTCCTCCGGGTCTTGATCATCGGACGGCGATCATTATTTCTATTTTAACATGAAATGGGAATTCTTAAAGCATCTAAAGCATCCCCCGCCTATCTTTTACTTATCCGTCCTCACCGCGTCGGCATCGCCCTTCGGACCGGCGCCGGAGCGATCGGGAGGTCGGCTTTTCTAAGAGGATTGCCTGTAATCATAAAAACCGCGGCCCGACTTCCGACCCAGATATCCGGCGTCCACATATTTTTTCAGCAGCGGGCAGGGCCGGTATTTGCTGTCCTTAAAGCCCTCATAGAGGACGTCCATGATGTACAGGCAGACGTCGAGGCCGATCAGGTCGGCCAGGGCGAGCGGCCCCAGCGGA
>CAZNVB010000249.1:0-19969 GCA_964576265.1 uncultured Eubacteriales bacterium
GCCCGGGGATCTTCGCACTTATTGGCGGTCAGCAGAGTCTTTTTGACGAAACGCCCGGGCTCCGGCGGCCGGGCTAAATTTTCCCGAGCCAGCTCGATCCGTTTTTCTTTGAGCCGGGCGAGGATATTCTCCAGAATGGACGCTGTTTCCTGGTCGCTGAGATCGAGGACGAGGAGCACGGCGTCGGCTGTCTTGACGAGTTCAGCGAGCTCCGCTTCGATCTCCTCCGGCGCGATCGGCGGCGTATCGACGAGCTGAATCTTGATGTTTTCAAACTTCATCATGTAGGGAGCGGGCAAACGGGTGGTGTAGGGATAGTTGCCGATTTCCGGTTGGGCTCCGGTGAGTGCCGCGATGAGGCTCGATTTCCCGCTGTTCGGCGGGCCGATGACAGCGACCTGCCCGGCTCCCGATTTCTCGACATGAAAGCTCGGGCCGTGCCTTGTCGCGGCCGGTCTCGCCTGCATCGCCGCCTTGAGCTTGGCCATTTTGGTCTTGAGCATCGCCTGCATTTTTTCCGTCCCCTTGTGCTTGGGGATAAGGGCCATCATTTCCTCCAGGAATTTGATCTTTTCCTGCGGATTCTTGGCCTCACGGAATTTCCTTTCGGCTTCGATGTATTGGGGCGTCAGGTTGGCCGGCATCGGTTTTCTCTCGACCTAAAATTATAGGCGAAAGGAGCGGCGGATTCAAAATGTGGCCGGCGAAAACGTGATTCGGGCTTTCCTTGATTCATTGGAGTAGGCCGCCTCACCGCCCTTATGGGAAGAAGCCCCGATTGGGAAATGCTCGCGGTGCGAAATAACGGCCGCAATTCGGCGCATATTTCTGCCTCCCGGGACGATCGAAGCGGATCGGTCAGGCTCGAACGAGAAGCGGAAAATATGGAAATTCAGGTATCCACAAATCATTGTGACTGAAGGGCGCAGATGGCCCAAAATATTGTGGAAATGAGCCTGAAAATCGCTTTACTTGGACAGGCATTTGGGCTATAATAACGACGCCGCCATGAAGACCGGTTCGGCCGAGATTTTTTGCCCGTTTAAACGTCCTTTATCGACGAGATCAAAACCATGAAAAAAGAGAAATACACGGCTGAAAGCATCAAGGTTTTAAAAGGCCTGGAGGCGGTCCGTAAGCGTCCCGCCATGTATATCGGGTCGACCGGGCCGGAAGGCTTGCATCATTTGGTTTACGAAGTCGTCGACAACTCCATCGACGAGGCCCTGGCCGGCTATTGCAAGAATATCGAAGTCACGATTCATGTCGACAATTCGGTCACCGTGATTGATGACGGACGCGGCATTCCGGTCGAGATGCACAAAAAAGAAAAAAAGTCCGCCGCCGAAGTTGTCATGACCATGCTTCATGCCGGCGGCAAGTTCGACGACAAGTCCTATAAGGTCTCCGGCGGTCTCCACGGCGTCGGAGTCTCAGTCGTCAATGCCCTGTCCAAACGTCTGGATCTCGAAGTCAAACGCGACGGAGGCATCTTCACGCAGAGCTATGAGCGGGGGATTCCTCTCGGCCGGCTGAAACAGGTCGGGAAGACAACCAAGACCGGGACCAGGGTGACGTTCTGGCCAGACGAGGAGATTTTCGAGTCGACCGAATTCAACTTCGAGATTCTGACCCAGAGGTTGCGCGAACTCAGCTTCCTCAACCGCGGCATCCGGATTAAGATTACTGATGAGAGGACGGGCAAGGCCCACGAATTTCAATACAAAGGCGGGATTGTCGAGTTTGTCCAGTTTCTCAACCAGAACAAGACCGTCCTCAATCCCCGGCCGGTCTATTTCGAGTCGCAAAAAGACGATATTCTGGTCGAGCTGGCCTTCCAATACAACACCGGTTATACCGAAACGATCTTCACTTTCGTCAACAATATCAACACCAGCGAGGGAGGAACCCATCTCATCGGGTTCAAAGCCGCTCTGACGCGCTGCCTCAATAATTACGCTTTGGCGAACAACCTGTTTAAAGATCTCGCTGCCGGCTCTCTCTCCGGCGACGACGCTCGCGAGGGTCTGACGGCGGTTCTTAGCGTCAAGATGCGCGATCCCCAATTTGAAGGCCAAACGAAGACCAAGCTGGGAAACAGCGAGGTCAAGGGGATCGTCGAGTCCCTGGTCAACGAGCAGCTGACGGCTTATCTTGAGGAGAACCCGACCAATGCCAAACGGATCGTCCTCAAGGCCCTGGACGCAGCCCGGGCCCGGGAAGCGGCTCGGAAGGCGCGCGAGCTGGCCCGGCGCAAGAGCGTCCTCGAATCCACTTCCCTCCCCGGCAAGCTCGCCGACTGTCAGGAGCGAGACCCGGCCTTGGCCGAGATTTTTATCGTCGAGGGGGATTCGGCCGGCGGCTCGGCCAAGCAGGGGCGCGATCGCCGCTTCCAGGCTATCCTTCCCCTCAAGGGCAAAATCCTCAATGTCTGGAAAGCCCAGCCGGACAAGATTTTCAACAACGACGAAATCGGGATGATGATTGCCGCGCTGGGCACGCCGATCGGCGAATCCGAATCTTCGCTGGAAAAGCTCCGCTATCATAAAGTCATTATTATGACCGACGCCGATGTGGACGGCTCGCATATCCGGACTCTGTTGATGACCTTTTTCTACCGACACATGAAGCCGCTGATCGAGCAGGGGCATCTCTATATTGCCCAGCCGCCCCTGTACAAAATTTCCCGGGGCAAGGAAGTCCTTTATCTGAAGGAGGAACGAGCCTACGAAAAATGGCTCGTGCGAAAGATTGCAGAGGATTTTAAGGTCCGGGTCAAGGGGAAAAAAGAGGAGTATGAGGGAGAAAAATTCCGCCGCATGTTCCTCCGGATTATGCAAAAGAAAAGTTATATCGAGCTCCTGGAGCGCAAAAATTATCCCCGCTTCCTGATCGACCTCCTGATTCGGGAGAATGTCTCCGGGCTGGAATTCCTGAAGGATAAGAAACAGATGAAAAAAATCCAATCGCTTATCGAGTCGAAAGGCCTGCGCACGGAGTTGACTAAAGACGAGGAATACGAAGCCTATGAACTCGGAATCCGATTCCAGATCAACGGCATGGAGCTTTTCTGCCGGGTCAGCCGGGAGCTCATCGAATCCCCCGAATATAGGGGCCTGTTCAAGATCTATAAAGAACTCGAGGAGTTTCGGCCGCCCTATGAAGTCATCAGCAACGGCGATTCGATCGTCATCGAAAACGAGAACAAGCTCGTCGAATACCTGCATGAGAAAGGCAAGAAGGGCGTTTCCATCCAGCGCTATAAGGGCCTCGGAGAGATGACCCCGGAACAACTCTGGGCGACGACCATGAACCCGGAAAATCGAGCTTTGCTCAAGGTCTCCATCCAGGACGCGGTCGAGGCTGAAGATGTCTTCAATACCCTGATGGGGGACGAGGTCGACCGACGCCGCGATTTTATCGAGTCGAACGCCCTGCTGGCCACGAATCTGGACATTTGACGAGCCCCCCAACGGAATAGACCGATGACCCCGCCAGAAAAGGACAAGGCGAAGAACAAACCGGATCCGTCCCCCCTCCCTCCGGCCGCGGCCGATCTTTCGGTCGTCAGCCTCGAGGAGGAGATGAAACGCTCTTATCTTGATTACGCCATGAGCGTGATCATCGGGCGGGCCATTCCCGATATCAAAGACGGCTTGAAACCCGTCCACCGGCGCGTTCTCTATGCCATGTATGAATCGGGGACGACTCACAACAAACCTTATAAAAAGTCGGCCCGGATTGTCGGCGACGTCATCGGAAAATATCATCCCCATGGAGATCAGGCCGTTTACGAAACGCTTGTCCGGATGGCTCAGGATTTCAGCCTGCGCTATGTGCTCGTCGACGGCCAGGGGAACTTCGGCTCCATCGACGGCGATCCGCCGGCGGCCATGCGCTACACGGAAGTCCGGATGGCCAAGTTGGCCGAAGAAATGATGGCCGATATCGAGAAGGACACGGTCAATTTTGTTCCCAATTACGACGAGAGTCTGACCATGCCGGAAGTCCTGCCAACGAAATTCCCGAACCTTCTGGTTAACGGCGGCTCCGGAATCGCCGTCGGCATGGCGACGAATATCCCTCCTCACAACCTGGCCGAAGTCTGCGACGGGCTGATGTATTTGATCGCGCATCCCAGCGCCTCGCTGGAGAAAATCATGGAATTTATTCCCGGCCCTGATTTTCCGACGGGAGGCTTCATCTTCAATAGACCCGGGATCAAGGACGCCTACCGCGACGGCCGGGGGATTATTCAGATTCGGGCCAAGTCGATTATCGAGCGGGGAGAAAAAGGGGAACGGGAGCGCATTGTCATCACCGAGATCCCTTATGCGATCAATAAATCCCGACTTCTCGAATCCATCGCCGACCTGGTCAACGCCAAAAAGATCGAGGGGATCGCCGATATCCGAGACGAATCGGATCGTGAGGGCATCCGGATCGTCCTCGAAGTCAAAAAAGGCGAACTCCCCGAGGTGGTGCTGAACAATCTTTACAAACATACGGCCCTGCAGACCTCTTTCGGGATCATCATGCTGGCCATCGTCGACAAACAGCCCAAGATGATGAGCCTTGTCGAGATGATGAAATACTTCATTTCCCATCGCCAGGATGTCATTCGCCGGCGAACGAGGTTCGACCTGAAGAAAGCCGAACTGCGGGCCCATATCCTCGAAGGCCTGACCATCGCGCTTGATCATATCGACGCCATCATCAAGCTGATCCGGGCGTCAAAGACGGTCGACGAGGCGCGGACGGGCCTGATGGAGCGTTTCCGGCTGACCCAGATCCAGGCCCAGGCAATCCTCGAAATGCAGCTCCAGAGACTGACCCATCTTGAGCGGGATAAAATCGTCCAGGAATACAAGGAGGTCAAGGCTCTGATCGCCAAGCTGAAGAAGATCCTCGGCTCGGATAAGCTTATCCAGGAAATCATCATCGGAGAGCTTAAAGAGATCAAAGAGAAATACGGCGATGAGCGGCGCACGGAAATCCGCGATGAGGTGATTACCGAAATCCGTCCCGAGGACCTGATCAAAGAAGAGGACGTCGTCGTCATGGCGACCCAGTCCGGGTACATCAAGCGGACCTCTCTTTCATCCTACCGCTTCCAGATGCGCGGCGGCAAAGGACGCCGGGGAATCAGCATGAAGGCGGAAGACGTCGTCGAGGACGTTTTCGTCTGCTCGACCCATTCTTATCTCCTTTTTTTCACGAACACGGGCCGGGTCTATTGGCTCAAGGCGCTGGAGATCCCCGACGTCGGCATCTCGGGCAGAGGAAAAGCGATCGCCAATCTGATCGAATTCCAGCCCGGTGAGACGATGACCTCGGTGGTCGCCGTTAAAGACTTTGAAGAGGAAAAATATATCGTCATGCTGGCCACCAACGGGCTGATCAAGAAAACGCCGCTCAAAGATTTCCGGAATATCCGACGCGGCGGGATTATCGCCATGAGCCTGCGACCGAAAAGCCAGCTGATGTGGTCGCGCCTGACCGACGGCAAGCGGGACATCGTCATCGCCACCCGGTTGGGCAAGGCGATTCGTTTCAGCGAGAAAGACATCCGGCCGATGGGGAGGGCAGCGGCGGGAGTCCGAGCCCTCACCCTGAACAAAAAAGACCAAGTCATCGGGATGGTGGCCATAGGCGATGAAGACAAATATATCTTCACCGCAAGCGAAAAGGGGTACGGAAAGAGGACGGAAGTCGGTTTCTACCGCCGACAGCGCCGCGGCGGAAAAGGGCTGATCAATCTCAAGATCACGCCGAAAATCGGTCCGGCTGTCGCGGTCCTCGGTGTGGCTGAAGAGGACGTCCTGATTGTCACCGAAAGCGGAAAGGTCATCCGGATCCCGACCAAGCAGGTCAGGGCATCGGGACGGGCCACTCAAGGGGTCCGCTTGATTCATCTTGAGAACAGCGACCGAATCTGTTCGGTGGCCAAGGCGGGGGAGGACTGAGCTTCGACGCTGATCCCGGCAGTTGGCGGGCGGCGAATATGATCTATTATATTTCACCCAGAGCCGCTCGTCAGGTGAGCCGGGGAAGGATGCCTGTTCGGTCGCAGGCCCGGGTTCTCATCCAGCCGATCATTTCCGGAGATACCTAAGACAGTTTTTTTATTGGATCATATTCCCTCGCCCCGTTGGGCAATCAAGGGGACGAGCCATGGTGTCCCGGAGAAATCGGAGGCAGGGAGGCCGATGGAAAGGGCCGACCTTTGGAAGGGAGAACGCGGAGCAGTTCCCCCCGGGTTGACTCGCTCACCAGAGAGTGTTAGTTTTGGTTTCCGAACGAGTTTTCCATCGTGACAGGAAGGTCGACAGAGCGGAGCATTCCCTGGAGCAGACGATGATTTCCCTTTCGTTTGGCCTCTATACGGATCTTTACGAGTTGACCATGGGTCAGACTTATTTCGAGATGGGATTGGCGGACGCTCCGGCTTGCTTCGATTATTTTTTCCGCACCAACCCTTTTGCCGGCGGTTATGTCGTCTTCGCCGGGCTGGCCGACCTGCTGGAGATTCTGTCCGAACTGCGGTTCAATCAGGAGGATCTCGAGTATCTGGAGTCGCTTGGTTTCGACGGGCGGTTTCTTGCCTGGCTGGAGAATTTTCGTTTCCAGGGAGATGTGTATTCTGTTCGGGAGGGAGAGGTCGTTTTCCCCCTCGAGCCGATTGTCCGACTGGAAGGAGGCCTTTTCGAGACCCAGTTTATCGAGACCTTGGTTCTCAATATCCTGAATTTTGAGAGTCTGGTGGCGACCAAGGCGTCGCGCATTCGGTTGGCGGCGGGAGACAGACTTCTTTCGGAATTCGGCCTCCGTCGCGCTCAGGGCTTCGGCGGTGTTTTGGCCAGCCGAGCGGCGATTATCGGAGGCTTCGACAGCACCTCAAACGTCTGCGCTGCCCGGCGCTACAATCTCAAGCCCGCCGGCACGATGGCCCATTCTTTTGTCGAAAGTCAGCCCGATGAAAATACGGCCTTCCGGAAATACGCCGAGAACAATCCCGCCAACTGCATTTTTCTTGTCGACACTTACGATACCCTGCGGAGCGGTCTCCCGAATGCCATTGCCGTGGCCAAAGAAATGGCCGCAAAAGGAAATCGCCTTCTCGGCATCCGCCTGGACAGCGGCGACCTGGCCTATCTCTCGAAAAAGGCCAGGCAAATGCTCAATGAGGCCGGACTTCCCGAGGTCAAGATCGTCGCCTCCAACCTGCTCGACGAATATCTCGTCAAGAGTCTGATCGAGCAAGGGGCACCCATCGATATCTTCGGCGTCGGGACGCGCCTGGCGACTGGAGCTCCGGACGGATCTCTTGACGGAATCTACAAGCTTTCGGCGGTCGAAGGAAAACCGAAGCTCAAGCTCTCCGAAACCAGAGCCAAAGTCACTCTTCCAGGCCGGAAAACCATCCATCGCTGCCTGGCCGAGGATGGGCGCTTTGAGGGCGATGTCATTTCCCTAGCCGATGAAACCCCTGTGCCCCTTATGGTTCATCCCTATGAAGCCGAGAAATCGCTCCTTCTTACGCCTTTTCTAAGGGAAGAGCTTCTGATCAGAGTTATGGAAAAAGGCACGATCATCCACAAGACCGCCGACGTCGCCGAGATCGCCGGCTACGCCCGTGAGAGGCTGAGCCGTCTTCCAGCCGAGTGCAAACGCTTTGAGAATCCCCATCTTTACAAGGTCGGCCTGAGCGAGAAACTGATCAGACTCAGGGACGAACTCGTCCGTAATCTCCGCCAGGAGTGATCATATGAAGACCCTGATTCTCGTCGATATTCAAAGGGATTTTCTGCCCGGGGGAGCGCTGCCCGTTCCCCGGGGAGATGAAATCATCCCTATCGTGAACGGGCTTCTCGGTCGCTTCGATCTCATTGTCGCCACCCAGGACTGGCATCCGCCGGACCACGCGAGTTTTGCCTCTGCTCATCCGGGGAAGAAAGTATTTGAGACCGTCTCTCTCGGCGGTTTCGAGCAGGTCCTCTGGCCCGATCATTGCATCCAGGGAAGCCGGGGGGCCGATTTTGCCGATTCTCTGAACTTGAATCCGGTGGAAGCGATCTTCCGCAAAGGAACGGACATCGGAATCGATAGCTACAGCGGTTTTTTTGATAACAGGCACCTGAAATCGACCGGACTGGGGGACTATTTAAAGGGCAGGAAAGCGGATCGCGTGTTTGTCGCCGGACTGGCGGCCGAATACTGCGTTTATTACACGATCATGGACGGGCTCGATCTCGGATTCGAAATGGTCCTGATCCGCGACGCCACCCGGGCCATCGCGGAAAAGAATTTTGAGCTCGCCCTCAGAAACATTCGCTCCCAAGGCGGCCGCGATATTCTGAGTCAGGAAATTTTCATCTGAAACGGGGCGAAAACCCGACCGTTTCTGCTTCTCCAAATGGCCGGCTTTCTTGTTTCCGCGGTTATTTCGCTGGCCAGGCCGCCGTGGGGCAGGCAACTTTTTTCTTGACAGCCAGCCGCCTGAATTCTACAATTTGCCCAACCTTTGATCGAACGGAGGGAAAAATGCCGGAGACTTTGGCTCAGGTTCTTCTGGAGACGCTGCAAAAATATCCTCGCCCCGATTTTATGCTTTTCAAGAAGGAAGGGAAATACGTGCCCCTTTCGACGCAGGAATTCGGGCGTCGGGTCCGGAATTTCTGCCTCGGCCTCCGAGATCTGGGATTGGGAAGGCAGGATAAAATCGTTCTCCTGTCGGAGAACAGGCCGGAATGGGTCATCTGCGATCTGGCCAACCTCTGTCTGGGAGCGATCACCGTCCCCATCTATACCTCTTTGGTCTCAGAACAGATCAAATACATCGTTGACGATTCCGACGCCAAGGCGGTCATCGTCTCGAACGAGGAACAGTGGAAGAAGATCGAGGCCATCCGGCCTTCTTTGACCAAGGTCCGGCATTTCATCACCCTGATGGATGAATCGCCGGACGGCGTCCTGACGGCCGCCGAGGTCATGAAGCGGGGCGAAGCCCGGGCGGAACGGGAGCCAGGGCTGTTCGAATCCCTGGCTTTGGCCGTCAGGCCGGAAGACGAAGCGTCTCTCATTTACACCTCCGGGACGACGGGAGTTCCCAAGGGCGTGATTTTGACTCATCGAAATTTCCTGAGCAACGTCGAAGCTTGCTCTCAAATTCTTGAGTTTTCCGATAAAGATACGGTCCTTTCGTTCCTCCCCTTGTCGCATGTTCTGGAGCGGATGGTCACGTTCACCTATCTTTACAAGGGATGCCGGATTGCCTATGCGGAGAGCATCGAGACGGTCGCCCAGAATTTGCTCGAAATCCGTCCGCACATCATGGTCAGCGTCCCGCGGGTATTCGAAAAAATTTATGCCCGGGTGATGGACAGCGTCTTGGCAGGATCGGCCCTGAAAAAGCGAATCTTTTTCTGGGCCCTCAAGGTCGGCAAAGAATACGGGAGGAGGAAACTCGCCGCTGCGCCGATCGGCCGGGGGCTCGAGCGGAAACGGAATCTGGCCCATAAACTCGTCTTTTCCAAAATCATCGAAAAAACCGGCGGTCGGATCCGGTTTTTCGTCTCCGGCGGCGCGCCCCTGTCTAAAGACATTGCCGAGTTTTTCTATTCGCTCGGTCTTGTCATTCTCGAAGGCTATGGTCTGACGGAAACATCCCCGGTCATTTCGGTCAACACTTTCGAGGCGATCCGGCTGGGGACGGTCGGCAAGCCCATTCCCGGAGTTGAGGTCAAGATCGCTCCGGACGGCGAGATCCTGACCCGAGGACCCAACGTCATGAAGGGCTATTATAAGAAGGAGGCGGAGACTAAGGAGGCATTCGAGGGGGGGTGGTTTCATACCGGCGACATCGGCCATTTCGACGAAGACGGTTTTCTCGTCATCACCGACCGAAAAAAGGATATCATCGTCACCGCTGGCGGCAAGAACATCGCTCCTCAGCCGATCGAGAACATCATCAAAACGAATCCTTACGTCAGCAATGTCGTGGTCATCGGCGATCGGCGGCGCTTTGTCAGCGCCCTTGTCGTTCCGAATTTCGAAAAGCTCGAGGAGTACGCCCGGGCGAGCGGCATCGCCTTTCGGGACAGGGCTGAGCTCATCGGCCAGAAGGCCGTGATCAACTTTATCAAGGCCGGGATTGACCGGGCCACCCCCAATCTCGCTTCCTATGAGAAAATCAAGAAGATCATCCTCCTGGACAGGGAATTTGAAATCGAAAAGGGCGAGATCACGCCGACTCTGAAAGTCAAGCGGAATATTATCGAGAAAAAATATAAGGCTCAGATTGACGCCTTGTACGAAGAAGAAAAAAATAACGGCTAAGTCAGCCGGTTTCGGCCTCGACTTTCTTGCTCTCCTCTTCGGCTTTTGATTCCTTTTTCCAGTAGAGAATCCGGCCGCAGTTTTCGCAGAGAATCAGCTTGCGTGTGTCTCGAAGCTCGTTCAAGACCTGGGGGCGGATACGCATGTGGCAGAGAGAACAGAAATCATCCCTGACCGACGACAGAGCGAAGTGTCCTTTCTTGCGGTAGATTTTCAAATAGAGATTGAGTTGATCGGATGGAATTAGGGGAAGCAGGCCTTCCTTTCGTCGGACAAGCTGCTGGGACTTTTCTTCCATTTCCTTTTTTTTCTGATAAATTTCATCCTTTTCCTTGGTGAATTTTTCCCTGGCGGCGGCGAAGTTCTGGTTGGCTTCCCTGATTTCTTTTTGGATGTCGTCCTCGACAAGCATAGCGGCGATGAATTCTTCCTCCAAGTGGTCGACTTTCTGCTGGGATTCTTCGATTTCTTTCAGCAACGCGGTGTATTCTTTATTGGTCTTGACCTCGTTCAACTGCCTCTTGTATTTGGCAATCTGAGATTTGAAATCTTTGATTTGGGCTTCGAGCTCCCGCCTTTTTTTCTGGCTGGCCGCCATCTTATCCTTGGCGACAAGGGCAACTTGGGAGCTGGCTTCGATTTTGCGGTCGATTTCTTCGATCAGCGGGACGGTGCTTTCCAGGTACAGGGTGATCTGGCGGATTTCGTTATCGATCTCTTGGAGCTCGATCAGTTTGTCAAAATCGATTTCCACATCGTTTTCTCGGCATCGATATGGGCCTACCAGGATTCGAACCTGGGACCTGCCGGTTATGAGCCGGTAGCTCTTCCGCTGAGCTATAGGCCCTCGTCCCCTCTTATATCAGAAGTCGCGGCCGCAAGTCAAACCCCGGCGGCTCTGTGATGAATAGGGGAGAGTTAATAGTTGTTGGTAAAAGATCGGAGTTTGCGGCTCCGGCTGGGATGCTTGAGCTTGCGCAGAGCTTTGGCCTCGATTTGGCGGATTCTCTCACGGGTAACCTTGAACTGTTGTCCGACTTCCTCCAGCGTATGCTCGTTGCCGTCGCCCAGGCCGAACCTCATTTTCAGGACCTTCGCTTCCCTTTCGGTCAGCGACTTGAGCGCTTCCTCAATCTGCTCGCGGAGGTTGATATGGATGACCGTTTCGGGAGGAGAAGGCATGAGTTTATCCTCGATGAAGTCTCCGAGATGGCTGTCTTCTTCTTCGCCGATCGGCGTCTCGAGGGAAATTGGCTCCTGGGCGATCTTGATGATTTTCCGGACTTTGCTGACCGGAAGGTCCATTTTCTTAGCGATTTCCTCGCTCGTCGGCTCCCGGCCGATCTCCTGAACGAGGCTCCTCGAAACCCGGATCAGCTTGTTGATCGTTTCAATCATGTGGACAGGGATGCGGATCGTCCTGGCCTGGTCGGCGATGGCCCGGGTGATCGCCTGCCGGATCCACCAGGTGGCATAAGTCGAGAACTTATAGCCGCGCCGGTATTCGAACTTATCCACGGCCTTCATCAGGCCCATGTTTCCTTCCTGGATGAGGTCCAGGAACTGAAGGCCGCGATTGCTGTATTTTTTGGCGATCGAAACGACCAGCCTGAGGTTCGCCGCGACGAGCTCTTTCTTGGCATGATCGCTGACCTTTTTTCCCGTGCTGATCGCGCGGAGGGTTTTTCTCAGGTTTTCGGCGTCAAGCCCGACTTCCTTTTGAAAAGCCCGGATTTCCTTGTTGACGGCCCGGATCTTTTCTTTGAGCAAAGCGGCATTCTTTTTCGATCGGGTCCGGCTGAGAGAGAGCGTCAGCTCTTCCTTCTTTTCCTCAATGGCGTTGATTTGGCGGAGCTTTTCCCGCAGGAGATCGATGATCTTTTCCCTTTCCGAAGGACGGATGTTCAACTCCCGGATCAGCCGGCTCATCTCGACGATGATCCGGCCGCGGGCGAAGTTCTTGTTCTTCGCCAGCGAGATCCGATCGAGTTTCTGGGACAGCTCCCTGATGGTCTTGATTTTGGCCGCGATCTGCTTTCTCTTCTCTTCCAGCCTGTCCTCCGTGATCTCTTCCTCACTCAGGTCGAACATTTCGAGCAGCGCGATCGGGCTGGTCTTGATCTGTTCTTCGAGGGAGAGAACCTGATTGAGGACGATCCGGGTTTTCGAAAGGGCCTTGATGATCGCCTTTTCGCCGCGTTCGATCTCCCGGGCGATGGCGATTTCGCCTTCCCGCGTCAAGAGAGAAATATTGCCCATCTCGCGGAGATAGAGCTTGACGGGGTCAGTGGTCCGCTCAAGCCCGGTGACGGCGACCGTGTCCGGTTTCTGGCTGCGGATGATTAGATCCTGCTTCTTCCCGTCGAGGATTTTGATTCCGTAGTCGTCCATCGAGCTGAGAAAATTGTCGAAATTGGCCTCCGATTCCATCTCGTCGTGGAAGGTTCTGTCGATCTCCTCGAACAGGAGATAGCCCTGCTTTCTTCCCTTAGAGAGAAGCTGACTGATTTCGTCTTTGGGATATTTATGCTCAGAGGACAAGGGGGGCACCTCTTTCTTCAAATTCCGGATCTTTCCCTTTGTTGATGGAGTCGATTGTCATCTCGTCTGTTTTACATGGTCATCATTTGCTTGGTCAGGCTCTGTTTTTGGGAGAGGAGCCGGCGAAGCTCGTCTTTCTGACCGCTTTTTTCGCAGCGGACAATCTCTTTTTGCAAAGCCTGAAGCCTGGTCTGCAAGAAAGCCTTCCTCAGGCTGATCAGGCAGTCCAGGGCCTCCTCCGCTGTTCCCGGCCTGGCTTTTTCGAGCATCGCCCGGGAGATGTGCTGCGAGAACTCTTTGCCCACGGCTCCTGCCAGCTCAGACAAGGTGATCTTTTTCCCTTTTCGATGCTGATCCAAGATAAAGAGGAAGGCCGGTTCGCTTTGAGTTCCCTTGAAGTCTTCCGGCCGAGCCCGGTCAAGGAATCCCGAACAGGCTTCCGGATTTCCGAGAAGGATCTGGAGGAGCCTCTTCTCCGCCGGCAGGAAGATTGGTTTCTCTTCCCTCGGTTGCTCGGAAGATCGCCTTTCGATGATCTGACGGAGCAGGGCCTCATCGACGGAGAGCCAGTCGCTCGCCTGCCGAAGGTACTCGCTCCGGACGATAGAATCGGGGATCTTTTCGATTTCTGCGACCACGCTCTTGACGATGCGCGCTTTTTCTTCTGGGACACTCATTTTTCCGCTGCGCACGGCGGCGGAGACCAGAAACTTGAGACCGGGAATGCTTTCCCGGGCAAGTGTTCGATAGGCCCGAGAACCGTATTGGCGGATAAAGCGATCCGGGTCGAGATTCTCGGGCAGAATCAGAACACGCGCGGACACTCCCGCTTGGAAGCAAATCGGGATCGACCTCAGAGCGGCCTTCTGCCCCGCTGCATCTCCGTCATAGTTGATGATAAGGTTTCCCGAAAATCGTCTGACCAGTTCGACCTGGTTCGGGGTCAGGGCTGTTCCCAGAGAAGCGACGACATTCGGAATGCCTGCCTGGAAAAGAGAGGCAAAATCGGTGTATCCTTCGACCAGGATCGCTTCCTCCGCTTCTTGAATTGCCTCCTTTGTCCAGTTCAGCCCGTAGAGGATTTTTCCTTTAGAATAAACAGGCGTGTCCGGGGAATTGAGGTACTTCGGTTCGGCCGAGAGAATGGTTCGGCCGCCGAAACCGAGAAGCTTGCCCGTGAGGCTGAAAATCGGAAAAATGACCCGGCCGCGGAAACGGTCGTAGAATTCCGGCTTTTTCTTTCCGGGAAGAGCCAGCCCCGCCTGTTCGAGAAGCTGCGGATCTGTCCCTGCTCCCTGAAAATAACTGACCAGGGCATTCCAGGAGTTCGGAGCGTATCCGATCCTCAGCTTTTCGATCGTGTCTTTGGAAAAGCCCCTTTTTTTCAAATAATCGAACGCCACTTCACCTTCTTTGGTCTGGAACAAATTCCGGCGGAAAAATGCCAGGGCCAGCTCGTTGATCTTGGAGATTTTTTCTTCGAACTTGACCATGGCGGGGGAAAGCCCTTTTTTTGGCGGAAGGGTCACATGAAATTTCTCGGCCAGAAAATTCAGCGCCTCGGGAAAGGACAGGTTCTCCTTTTCCATGACGAGAGTAAAGACATCGCCGCCCGCGCCGCAGCCGAAGCAGTGAAAAAGCTGTTTTTCGGCGTCGACCGTGAACGAGGGGTCCTTCTCGGAATGAAAGGGACACAGACCGACATGTTTCCGGCCGCGCCTTTTTAAGGCCGTATAAAGGGAGGCGACGGAAACGATATCAGCCGCCTGCCGGACTTGATCGATCGCTTCCATTCGAGGCGCCGTTTCGGCGGAAAGAGGTCTTAATATATATAGGCGGCGAAGCCGCGGTTGTCAAGTGAACGAGGCCTTTTTCCTTGATTTTCAAGATGTTATTTCAAAGCCATTGCCATTCGGCCGGGGCCTTCTTGTCATTTCAAAGATGGTTGATCAGGCTGGCCAGGTAAGCTGCGCCAAAGCCGTTGTCGATGTTGACCACCGCCACGCCTCCCGGGCAGGAATTGAGCATGGCGAGGAGAGCGGATATTCCTTGAAAACTTGCTCCGTAGCCGATGCTCGTGGGCACGGCGATCACGGGAACACTCACCAGGCCGGCAACGACACTGGGCAGGGCTCCCTCCATGCCGGCCACGGCGATGATCAGGCGAGCCGTCCGGATCTTATCGATTTCTCCGAACAGACGGTGGATCCCGGCCACGCCCACGTCGTAGATTCTTTCCACATCGTTGCCCAGCATGTCACAAGTGACGAACGCTTCTTCAGCCACGGGAATGTCGGAGGTGCCGGCCGTGACGATGACGATTTTCCCCCTCCCGCGGTCGGGTTCTTTCTGTTTGAGGTAAGCGACCTTTCCCAGCGGATTGTACAGGCAGCCCGGAATTTCGTTTTTCAACTCTTCGTAAACCTGGGGTTCGACCCGGGTCAGGAGCAGGCTGTTCCCTCGCTTGGAAATTTCTCCGGCAATCCGGCGGATTTGCTCGGACGTTTTTCCAAGGCCGAAAATGATTTCCGGAAATCCCTTCCGAACCTCACGGTGGTGATCGATTTTGGCAAAGCCCAAATCCTGATAGGGATAGTCCTTGAGCCTGAGAAACGCTTCTTCCGGAGTCAGCTCTTTATGAAAGACCTTTTCCAGGATCTCTTCGAGCTCTGTTTTCACGCTGTTATTCTACCATACGGGTCGCTTTCGACCAAATGGGGGTAGCCAGGGCAAAGGATTTCGGCTATACTGAAGCCGACCCATGTTTACCCGGTGGACGATCGAGCGCGAAGTCTCTTTTTCCGGAATCGGAGTTCACTCAGGAAGGAATGTCGCCGTCGTTCTGAAGCCGTCCTCGAGGGGAAAGATCATCTTTCGCCGGACCGATCTCGGCGGCCTTGAAGTCGAGGCCAACCCGCAGGTCAGCCAGGCCGGAAACTGCACGTCCTTGGATTCGGGAACTTGCCGCATCCGGACGATCGAGCACCTCATGGCGGTCCTTTTCATTCTCGGGATCGGCAGCCTGGAAGTGGAAACGGACGGAGAAGAGATTCCTATCCTCGACGGCAGCGCGGCCCCCCTTGTCCGTTACGTTCTCGATGCCGGTGTCAGAGCCGTTGGGGATGCCAGAAGGGCTGTTCGGGTCGTCGAGTCGATGTTGATCGAGGAGGGGAAGGCGAGTTTGAGAATTTCGCCGGGCGATGATTTCGTGGTTCGTTATGCGATCGAATTCCCTCATCCCCTCATCCGTCGTCAGGCGCTCGAATTGCGTCTCGGCCGCGGCCAATTCATCAACCAAATCGCCCCGGCCCGAACGTTCGGATTTCTCGGCGATGTCTCCGACCTGAGGCGCCGGGGCCTGGCGCTTGGAGGATCCTTCGCCAATGCGGTGGTTCTGGACGAAAGCAAGGTCATCAGCGGGCCGCTGAGGTATCCAGACGAGTTCGTCCGCCATAAAGTCCTCGATTTCATCGGCGACCTGGCGCTTTTCGGGTATCCTCTTCTTGGCCGTTTCGAGGTCGAGCGGGGAGGACACCGCGTCCATCTGGCGGCCGTGCGCACGTTGGTCGAAAACCCCGACCTCTGGGTTTTTGAGGATCGTCTTTGGCCGTCGTTTCTTCAGGAGTCGCCGCCTCGTCTTGCCAGCGGCGGTTCGTTGGGCTAAAATAGCAAAAAATAAGATCACGGGAGGAGTCCTGAGGTGAAAGACGAGAAGAACCCCAAGGATATCTATGGGAAAGCGATCGCGGCTTATGAGGAAGCCATGCGGGAATTTCATAAGGGGAAAATCGATCGAGCGAAAGAACTGCTTAAAGCTTTTCTGGAGAAGCACGAAACGGAGAAAGAGCTCGTCGATCGAGCCAAAATCTACCTCCAGATCGCCGCGAAACAGGGGAAGAGAGAAATCGTCTCTTTGAAGACGCCTGAAGATTACCTCAATTACAGCGTCGTCCAGATCAACAGCGGCGCCTGCGATGAGGCTCTCAAGATCCTTGAGAAGGCCCTGGAAATGAAAGCCGATGAGGGAAAAGTCTATTATCTCATGGCTGACGCTTACATCCGGCTCGGGAAGTCCGATGAAGCCATGGAGTGCCTGAAAAAGGCTTTCCAGAAAGACAAAGTTTACAAGACGATGGCCCAGAATGAAGTGGATTTCAAGCCCCTTTGGGATGACAAGAAATTCAAGCTGATCACCCGGATGACATGAGCCGAAGTCTTTTCGCCCTTTTGTGGGTGCCGGCCGGCCGCGCAGATCGGAGTCAACCGGAAGCGCTGCCCATTTTGGGAAAATCATTTCTCGCCGTTCTCCTCGATTCGGTTTCTCGTCTAAAGCCTGTTCAGACCGTTCTCATTGCTCCCTCGGGAGCCCGCAAGCTCGAGCCCGACTCGATCTCTGCCGGACTGAAAGTCGTTTCCCATAAGCCCGGCGCGGGTATTGCTTACGCCCTCAAATCTGCTTTGCCTTTTTTCCAATCAAGAAAGAAAAGCCGGGTAGATGTCCTCTTGGTCGATACGCGGTTTCCGCTACTGACTTCTCGGACGTTGAAAAGCTTACGCCACCGGCACCACGGACAAAACTGTGATTTTTTAGCTCTGGCCGCTTCGACGGGCACTCCTGCTCTGGCCGCCGATTTGGATGCCCTGGCCGAGGTCGCTTCCCAAGCCACGAAGCTTAAGTCCGTCGGCGCTGATCTTCCGAGCTTAATTCGAGCCGCAGGCCGGTCCGGGAAAAAAACCGGCTACTTTGCCCTTCCCGATCCGGAGGAAGCCGTTTTTCTGACTTCATCAGCCGCGTTTCGCCAAGCTGTCGGCGTTCTTAGGGATCGGGAGATGCGCCGGCTTGAATCTCGCGGGGTCATCCTTCTCGATCCGGCTTCCACCTGGATCAGCCCGGATGTGCGCATCGGCCGCGGCACCGTCATTTATCCCTCCGTGATCATCGAGGGCTGCTCGCGAATCGGCCGGGACTGTCTGATCCAATCTTTCGTCCGCATGGTTGACACCCGGGTCGGCGATCGGGTGAGGATTCTGGGCTCGACGGTGATCGAGAAAAGTGTGATTGAGGACGATGCCCAAATCGGACCCTTTGCCCGTTTCCGGCCGGGAACGAAAATTCAAGACGGCGCCCGGGTGGGGAATTTCGTCGAGATGAAAAACACGATTTTCGGCCGGGGTTCAAAAGCCGGGCATTTGTCCTATCTCGGGGATGCCCTCATCGGTGAGAAAGTCAACATCGGCGCCGGGACGATCACCTGCAATTATGACGGTCTGAGAAAGAGCCGGACGATTATTGAGGACCGAGCCTTTATCGGTTCGGGGACGGAACTTGTTGCGCCGGTCAAGGTCGGTCGAGGAGCCTACATCGGTGCCGGATCGACGATCACCAAGGATGTCTCGCCAGAGGCCCTGGCCGTCTCCCGCAGCGGGCAGATTGAGAAACCCGGCTGGGCCAAGAGGAAACTGAAGAAATAACGCCGGCACCGGCGCCGCCATTCCAGTCGGGGGGAAAGAGTTATTTCTTTTTCGGCGCGGGTTTCTTTTTCGCCCGGGTTTTGGGCGCGACCTTCGGCTTTGCCTTTTTCCCGTACATGGCGATGAATTTTTCTGTCAGGTCTCGAGCCTCGGTATCGGTATACTGCTTGGGGGGCGATTTCATGAAGTATGAAGACGGTCCGAACAGGGCGCCCGAAATCCCGTTGTTCAGGGCGAGCTTGGCGCAGCGGATGGCATCGATGACGACTCCGGCCGAATTCGGCGAGTCTTCGACCGAAAGCCGGCAGTCGAGATAAGTCGGAACGTCTCCAAAATGGCGGCTCTCGATCCGCAAGAAGCAGAGTTTGTTGTCTTTCTGCCAGGGGACATAATCGCTCGGTCCGACATGGACGTTGTCCGGGTCGATGTCCAGGCCGCGGGCCCGAATCTGGGAGGTGACGGCATTCGTCTTGGAAATTTTCTTCGAGTGGAGTCGTTCTCTCTCCAGCATGTTGAGGAAGTCGGTATTTCCGCCTGTGTTCAACTGGTAGGTCCGCTCGATCGGCATGCCCCGGTCAAGATAGAGATTGACCAGAGTCCGGTGGAGGATGGTCGCCCCGACCTGGGATTTGATATCGTCGCCGATAATCGGCAATCCCCGGCTCTCGAATCTCTTCTGCCAGTATTTCTCGCTGGCAATGAACACCGGGATGCAATTGATGAAGGCGCAGCCGGCTTCGAGGACCTGCTCGACATACCATTTCGTCGCCTCTTCGCTGCCCACGGGCAGATAGCTGACGACGACATCCGTCTTGGTCTCTTTGAGGATGGAAACGATGTCGGCGGTTGATCCCGGAGCTTTCTGAATGATCTGAGAAAGGTACTTGCCCAGCCCATCGTGAGTCATTCCCCGCTGAACCTTGACGTTCAGGTTGGGCACGGAGGAAAACTTCGTCGTGTTGTTCGGCCAGGTAAAGATCGCTTCACTAAGGTCCTTGCCGACTTTGTTTTTATCGATGTCGAAGGCGGCTGAAAATTCGATATCGCGGATATGATAGCCTCCCAGGTTGACATGCATCACTCCGGGAATGAAATCCGTTTCCTTGGCATTCTTGTAATACTCGATTCCCTGGACGAGAGAAGAGGCGCAATTTCCAACGCCGATGATGGCGACGCGGATTTTATCCATGGTTTCAAACCTCCTTGTTGTGATTCTTTTGGATCTCGATTTTTCTCACATAAAAAACTCTCTGGAAAGCGGTCAAGTTTGAGATCAGGGCGATGACCAGCAAGACAGCAATCATGGCCTGGTCAAAAACCGTGAACAGGCTTCCCAGGCCGGCGGCGAGAACGAGAAGAACCATTCTCTCCGCCCGCTGCATGAACCCCACCCGACATGGGATGCCGAGACCCTCTGCTCGCGCCCGGGTGTAGCTGACCATGGCCGACCCCAGAAACGTGAAAAAGACAACCCAGAGCGGCCAACGGTCGCGGAAATAGATCGCCAATCCGAGATAGATGAAGAATTCCGAGTAGCGATCGAGGGTCGAGTCAAAGATGGCGCCATAAAGGCTTTTTTTATGGGTTTCTTTTGCGACCTGGCCGTCCAGGATATCGA
>CAZNVB010000250.1:0-6242 GCA_964576265.1 uncultured Eubacteriales bacterium
ATGCGGGACAGGGACGCGAGCGGGAAGCTATGGAATATTACGCGGCGATCCCGGGGCTGAGAGCCGACCTTTGCTCCGGCTGCCAAGGATACTGCGAGCCCGCCTGCCCCTACCGAGTCCCCATCCAGGGGATGATGATCCTGGCTCACCGCCAGCTTGCCCTGCCGTAGCCCGTTGATCCATGCGATCTATTGCATCCTCATAAAAACGGAATTAAGTTTGAAGAGAAAAAGCCGCAGTCCTAGGGTTTGAGCATTCTGAGAAGAAAGAGCCGATATCGCGTCGGATTATCATTCTACCGGCGCCTCCACTGAATTGACAGCGCGGATGTCTTTTGATAAGAGTTCAGGGGTCGAATCCATCGATGAACGCCAGGACCAAACCGTCCCGCGCGCCGGCTGGGGCTTCGGCAAAACAGGCGGGGTCAAGCCTGAGTCTTATCCTCGTTCTCATCATCATCAGCGCCAACCTCTTCCTTTTTCTTCCGGCGATGAAAGGCGACTTCCTCTGGGACGATAAATACTTTATCGTCGACAACCCGCACCTGAGCAGGCCCGACTTCCTGAAAACCGTTTTCACGACTCCGTTCGGCGGGCCGTCGGGCCTGGATAAAGCGAGTCGGGAACTTGAGAAGGCCCAGATCTTCTACCGGCCCCTTACCTCCTTATCTTATTGGGCAGACTTCAAAATCTGGGGGATGAACCCTGCCGGCTTCCACCTGACGAACATCCTCCTCCATGCCGCGAACAGCCTGCTCGTGCTTTCCCTACTCCTCGCGGTCGGAGCCGGCCTTGCCCCGGCCTTCTTCGGAGCTCTTTTCTTCAGCGCTTTCCCGGTTCATTTCGAAAGCGTCTCCTGGATCTCGGGAAGGACCGACCTCCTGGCCTTCTTTTTCGCCGCCCTCTCGGCGGTTTTCTTTCTCAAGTGGAGAAAAAACGGCCTCGGAAGGACGCTTCTTTTTTCCGGAATTCTCTTTTTCTGCTCTCTCCTGGCCAAAGAAAGCTCGGCCGTCCTTCCCGTCCTCTTCGTCCTGCTCATGTTCAGGGAGGGTGAGAAAAGCCGCCGGATGCTCTCCTCGATTGTTCCTCATCTCATCGCCCTCCTGATCTGGCTCGGACTCCGGGCTCAGGCCGTCGGACTCGGCGGGCTGGGCGGCGCCGGCCGGAGCCTCGGCGACGCGCTGGCTGCCGTCGGTCTCTATTCGTCCAGGCTCCTTTTCCCCTTCAACCTGAGTCTGACGATCGATTCCTTTTCCGTGTTCAAGAATCCCGGATTCCAGGCCCTCGGCGGAGCGATCGTCATTCTCGGCGCCGTGTCCCTTTTCCGCCTCAAGGCCAAAAAACGAGCTTCCCTTTTCGCCTTCGCTCTCGTCGCCTTTCTGGTTCTCCTGCTGCCGGCCGTCCTGGTTGCGTTCTCGCCTTCCTCTATTTCGCTCCTCGCCTGGCGGTTTCTCTACATCCCATCCCTGGTTCTGGTCGGCGGCCTCTCCCACCTTCTCTTCAGGCTTTTCCGACGTTCTTACGTTCCGATGATTCTGGGTGCTCTCCTGGCCGCCTTTTTTTCCCTCGAAGTCTACCCCTGGAGCAACCAGTTCGGCCGGAAGGAGGCCGATTTCTGGCTGAGCCTCAAGCGCCCGGAAAGGGAAGACGTCTCAGCCCGGATCAACGTCGGCCTGACGATGCTCGGCCGGGATGAAGCAAGAGCCAAAGAGATCTTCGAGAGTATCCTCGACGAGAAGGGCCATCCCCTTTACGATACGGTTAAAACCCGGATCTATGAGGAGCTTGCCTCCTTCTACATCACCAGGAAGGATGCCGCCTCGGCCGAACCGTACGTCCGGATGCTTCTCCAGGAGCCGGCCCAGTCCCTGCATTTCGTCTTTGTCCGGGCCGATTTTTTAGCCCTCTCCGGGAAGCCGGAGGAAGGAGAGCAGCTTATCCTTGACGTCCTGAGGCGCTATCCCGGAAACCACCTCGTCCTGGTGAACGCGGCGAAATTTTATCTCGGCCTCGACAACATCCCCAGAGCGATCGAGCTCCTGGAGCGAGACCACAAGCTCTTCCCGACGCTGGGAAGCCGGGCCCTCATCGAAAGCCTGAAGAGCGCACCCCGGAAGTCCCCTTAGTCTCCGGAGTTCCTCCGGTGGGGTTTCCTTCAGCTCGCTCCATCTTTTTTCTTCTCTCCGGCGGCGGCGAACTTCTCGTCCCAGGCTTTCCTAAGTTTCTCCTTGGTTTCGATGTTGTCTAGATAGAGATGCAGGTTGATGATTTCGTCGGCGATGGCGTTGGCGATCTGGCCGATCGCCGGCGGCCCGGAAGACTTGTAGTCTTCGGCGAGAACGTCTTTGACGAAGGCCGAAAGCTCCCGGTCGATGATCGGCACCAGGATTCCGTCGGGGTCGGGAGCGATGGCCAGCTTGATGATGCCCAGGACGCGCTGGTAGCGGGCAAAGAAAACCTCGTCGATCTTCTTCTCCTCCCTGGCTTTTCGGGCATCGGCCATGAATTTAGAGACCGCCTGGGTGACCTTCTCGACTCCGCCCGATCCCGATACGGCCATTTCGTGGAATGTCTGGGCGATGGCGTCGAGCAGGGCATAGCCGGCCGTCTTGTCCGCGGCCGGGCCGGCCCCTTCTCCCTCCGCGGCCAGAATCGGGACGACGAAGAGGAAGAGAACGGACACGACGATGGTTTTTTTCACCATTTTATCCCTCCTTTGATTTTTCATGGATGGCCATCAAGACCCGCTCGACGGATCGCTCCGTCACCAGCAGATCGTAGAGGACTTGAAGATTTTTCGATTTCCTTCCGATCTCGGATGACACGGGGATTGTTCCTTCGAGGCCGGGCGAAGATCCCCGGGCTGCGGCGATCAACGACATCAGTGCCTCGGCGATCACGTTTTCGAGAGGGGAATGCGGGGACGACGCTGGGACCGACCGGTCGGCCCTGTGTCTCTCGAGCGCCTGGATACCGGGCAACAGGCGGAAATTCTCTTCCACCGCCTCCAAGGTTCGCTCTGCAGGATGCCGTCCCCGGACGATGAGAAGAGCCAGACAGCTCAATGCGACCAGGGAAACGGCGCATACCCAGGCGAAGCGAAAAGAAGCCCGAGGACGCTGAAAGGCCGACGGCTTCGTTCGAGCGACACTCACTCTTTCCCTTAGCCGTTCCTCAAAACGGCTTTCGCGGAATCGAGCCAGAGCCTCTTCTTCTTCGGCCGCAATCAGGCGCTCGATCAATTCGGAATCATTCCTATTTTCGCCGTCGGTCATGGTCTTTCTCCTGAAGCTCCGCGGCGAGCCGGGAACGCGCCCGGTTCAGCCTCGACATCACGGTCCCTTTCCGGAGGCCGAGGGTCGCTGCGAGTTCGTCATAAGTCAAATGTCCGTATTCCCGGAGAATAAAAACCTCCTTCAGCTTGCGCGGCAGGCGGAGGACGGCGGTCTTCAGCCGCCGACGCATGATGTCGGGATCTTCGGTGGACTCCGCGGGCTCCGTTGATTCGGATTCTCGGACCCACCGCCGGAGGATCATTCTTCGGGAATGGTCCTTCTTCTTTTGGTCCAGGCAGGCATTCTTGGCGATGCGGATCAGCCATTCCCTGGCCTGGAGAGGATTCCTTAGATGTGGCAAGTTCCGGCAGGCCCTGAGATACGTTTCCTGCGTCAGATCCTCGGCCTGGGCATAATTGCGCGAGAATCCGAGGCAGATCCTGAAAATCATTTCCCGGTGGGCCAGAAGCCTGTCGATGGACGGAGAGTTCGTCAGAGTATCTTCGCGGCCGGAGGCGCTTTCCTTGAAATCCGTCATTTCAACGGGCGGCAGGGACTTTTCTCCGGCTCTCATCTTGGTCGATTTCCATCCTTATGTAAAGACGATCGAGCTTGTCGAATATTCCATAAATCGATCTCACGCCCGGGAGTTACCTCTTTCGAGCTGCGGAAACACGCACCTGCTCTTCGGGCGAGCCCAAGCGGCGACCTCTTTCATCAAGACAAGTCGGTTCGTTTCGTCGGGGGCCCTCCGCCGGTAAGATCACCAGGATTTTTCGCCGGCCTTTGGAAGCCGTCTTCTCCGCAGGGAAAACGAACGGATAGGCCGCCGCATCCTCAGCCAAACGAATGGTCGTAAGCCGTTCCCTCAAACGCTTTTTGCACCGCCTCTTCGGCTTTCTTTCTCCGGGCAATCCTGTCCGGCGCGTAGAATTCGGCGTAGCTCCCCATAGGATAAAGAAGCATGAGGTCCCACTGGTCACCCTGGGTGTGGCGCCACCAGAAGGGGCGCTCATCGCCCGCCGCGTCAGCGACAGCCATCCGGCTTTTGTAAAGAGCGATCAGGTCGAGAAGCTTCCCCGGCGCCGCCCGGACAAAGGTGGTCTTGTACAAATAAGTCGGCCCTGACGACTGGGGCTCTCCGCCTGCGCCGGCGTTCACAAAGAAAAGGACAAAAAGCATGAAAGCCGCCGATCCCATCCCCCTCTTCCAGGCCCGATTTCTCATAGGTCCTCCTTAAGTATCGCCTCAATGCTCGGTCGGACGCTTCATCATAATAGAGCATCGGGAGGCTGGACAAGCGTCGGGGATTTCCCGAATATTCGGGCCTCTCATCCGCAGTTGACGGATTTTCCGGATATCTATAGAATTGAATCCAACCCGCATGCTCAAAGAACGATTCAAGAGGCTGCAAGGAAGGCTGCTCGCAGAAGCGAAGGCTTTTTATGGGAAGGACCTTGTGTCTTTTGTCGTTTTCGGGTCTGCGGCCAGGGGGACGTATCGATTCGATTCCGACCTGGATATCCTGATCATCGCCGAAAACCTGCCCCGGGGAAGAATGAAGAGGATCGGCGAGTTTGCCAATGTCGAACAAAGGCTCGAACCTTTTCTGCGAACTCTCCGAAAGGAGGGGGTTTATCCAGAAATCTCCGCCATCATAAAAACGCCCGAAGAAGCGCAACGAGGAAGCCCTCTCTTCCTCGACATGGTGGAAGACGCGCTGATTCTTTATGATCGCAGCCGTTTTTTCGCTCGCCTCCTCGACCAGTTGCGAAAAAGGCTGAGGCAGCTGGGAGCAAAAAGGATCTGGGCAGGAAATGTCTGGCACGGGGTTTTGAAACCGGATTATCGGCCCGGCGAGATCATCGAGTTATGAACACCAGGAGTCTGGCCCTGAGCTATCTGAAAAAGGCGGAGAGCCGACTCGACGTCCTGGACCTGCTTTACAAAAAAACGGAAGAATACTCAAACAAAGACGCAAGAAAGGCCATCAGAGACGCCAGGTTTGTCGTGGCCATCACAGAAAACCTGGTTCAGCCCGATTGACTCCGCCTTCTGTCCTCATTTCCATGACGGCCCTTCATGACCATGGGAAAAACGAAAAGCCGGGCCTTTTGGCTGTAGGCCGACCGCGCAGGCCGGGGCGTGCGCGGGCAAGAGGAGGAAAAGATGAGTTCAACAAAGCTCGCCATCCACGGCGGCGAACAGACGGTCAAAAAGATCTTCCCCTGGCCCATTTTTGATGAGGACGATGTCCGGGCGGTCGCCGAAGTCGTCCGGAGCGGGCAGTGGGGCGATCCGGATTGCATGGGATGGACGGCCCAGTTTGAGCGCCAGTTCGCAGCCTATTGCGGCGTGCCGTTCGCCGTCGCTTCGGTCAACGGCTCGGTGGCGATCCGGCTGGCGCTGATGGCCTCGGGTGTCAAACCCGGAGACGAAGTCATCATCCCTCCATACACATTTATCGCCACGGCGTCCGTCGTCCTCGAGGCGAACTGCGTTCCGGTCTTTGTCGATATCGACCCCGAGACTTATAACATCGACCCCGCGAGGATCGAAGAGGCGTTGACGGAAAAGACACGGGCGATCATTCCCGTCCACTTCGGAGGCCAGGCCTGCGATATGGACCGGATCATGGCCATCGCCGGACGTCACAACCTGACCGTCATCGAGGATGCCTGCCACGCCCACGGCGCCGAATACAAAGGCCGGAAACTCGGCTCGATCGGCCATGCCGGCTGCTTCAGCTTCCAGCTCTCGAAAAACCTGACGAGCGGCGAAGGAGGGCTGACGATCACCAGCGACCGAGAACTGTTTGAAACCATGGATTCGCTGCGCAATGTCGGTCGGGTTCCGGGAGGGAAATGGTACGAACATCACAACCTCGGCTGCAACTACAGGATGACGGCTTTTCAGGCGGCGCTTCTCTCAAGCCAGCTCCGGCGGCTTGAGGAACAGACGCGGAGGC
>CAZNVB010000251.1:0-1523 GCA_964576265.1 uncultured Eubacteriales bacterium
CTCTTCGACCGCTCCGGGCCCAGGATGGGCTCCGTGAGTTCGGTGATGTAGGAATCGGGGTAGGCCCAAAGCGGCTGGAAGTTGGCGGCGACGCTGAGCGCCTTAAACCTCGGGATGTCGGACGGATCGATGAGCTCGAGGTGGGCGATATGATGACGCAAGTCGCGAGGACCGTTGGCCTTCCGCGCGGCTTCGAGCGCGTCGAGCGACATGCGAACGGCGCGGTCGCCGATGGCGTGGATGTGGATCTGAAACCCGGCCCGGTCAAGCTCGACGGCCAGGTCGTCAAACGCGGCCTGTTCGAGGATCGCCTCTCCCCTCTCTCCCGGTCGGTCAAGATAGGGCTCGAGAAGTGCCGCGGTGTGCGATTCCATGACGCCGTCGGCAAAAATTTTGGCCGCTGATGCCTTCAGCCGAGGAGAGCGAAACGAGTCGCGACGATCCATCAACCGGATGACCTGCTCCGGCCCCTTCCGCGGGTCCACCTCGAGCGAAGCGAGAACCCGAACGGTGAGTTCACCTCGCCGATCCAGCCCGGCATAGGCCTGGAGAATTTGATCATCGGCACTCGCCTCGATGATCGAGGTAATGCCGAACCTGTTGGCAAGAGACAGACCGGCGCGCAGGCCGTTTAAATAGTCCTCCGAAGAGGGTTCGGGAATCCGCCTGGAAACAAGCTCCATGGCCGCCTCACGGAGCGTGCCGGCGGGTTCTTTTGTCCCCGGCTTTCTTTCAATCCGGCCGTTTTTGGGATCCGGAGTTTCGGCAACGACACCCGCCAGCTCAAGAGCCCGCGAATTCACCCAGGCTGAATGTCCGTCCGCGGCGGAAAGATAGACAGGCCTGTCGGAGACGATCTCATCCAAGAGTTCTTTTGTCGGGTTGGCCGCGGGAAAGATCGGTAGATCCCATCCTCCGCCCGTAATCCACGGCTTCTCCGGATTCTCGACGGCATAACGGCGGATCCTGTCCAGGATTTCCTCTCTGGTCTTAAGCCCATTCAAGTCGCACTGGTTAAGCTCCATCCCTCCCGTGACGAGATGGACGTGGGAATCATGAAATCCCGGAAGGACCATTTTTCCCGGCAGGTTAAAGACCTTCGTCTCCCGGCCGATGAATTTCTTCAGGGCAGCGCTTTTCCCGACGCCGACGATTCGTCCTCCGCTCACGGCAACCGACTCCGCCCACGGCTGGGCCTCGTTCAAGGTGAAGACGTCGGCGCCCGTAATCAGCAGCTCTGCCGGGGCGAAGGATTGCCGTTCCCGGATGCAAAATTGGGCGAAAAGAAAAAGACCGAGAATTCCAACATGGAGCAACGCGAAAGCGAATCGCCGAACGGATTTCATTTTCTCCTCGCTTTATCGGAACTCCGGCTCCATGCTATTTTGAGGAACGAGCGAAGTCAAATCAGCGACGGTTTTGACATCCTATCGCCATTCTTTTTAAGATAATTTTATTCGAAATGCGGCAAGCGAAAAATTTCCTAATCTAACGAAAGGAATGACAGCCTTGCACAAAATTCT
>CAZNVB010000252.1:0-16090 GCA_964576265.1 uncultured Eubacteriales bacterium
TATTTTTTCTGAGGGGGAGGCGGATGATTCTGTTTACTTAAAAGAACGACAATGGGAATCTCTCTCCGCACCCCCTCTTTTGATGGGATTGCGCGGGCTGGGGTTTGATGCTATAAAAACGAAGAAATTTGAGGAGTCCGCCTTAGGAGACGCCTTGGACAGCCTGAATATCGCCTTAGGCCGGCTGGACGTCGCCATCATCTTGGCTTCCCTGGCCGCCGTCGTCGGCTGGAAGGTCCAGACCATTATCCGGGTGGCCATCTTAATGCTCGGCTTGGGCTCGGCCGAGTTCTCGGCCAACTCAGCTCAATGGAGAGCTTCTCCTTGCCGGCTTTTTGGGCCTGGGCGGGATTTTCCTTGTCTTCTTCAACCGCTATTTCCGGTCGATCTCTCCTGGAGATGCCCGGTGATCGGGAGAATACCGGCCCGGGATTCGCTGGCGAAAGGAAGTGGGGCTCGAGTCAGAGTGAAAAGGGAAGGCAGTGCTCTTCCGCAAGTTCTCGTCAAAGTTTTGGACGTCAGGTCCAATTCTCGCGTTTTATCAGAGCGCGTAATAAAATCCCAACGAGGAGAGATATCCCATGAGAATTGCGGTCGTCGGCCTGGCTTACAGCCATCCTTATACCTATACCGAGATTCTTCGGCGGACCGGGCATGAGGTCACCCACGTCTGGGACGATGTGCCGGAGCGGCTCAAAGAATTTTCGGAGAAATTCGGCGCTCAGCCGGTTTCATCGCCCGAAGACATCCCGGCCGGCGAGATCGACGGGGTGATCGCCACCGGCCGCCTGCCCGAGCGGATCGACCATGCCGTGATGTTCCTCGAGAGAGGCGTTCCGACCTACACCAGCAAACCCGCCGCTGTCACGTCCGAACAGCTTCAGAGGATTGCCTCCGCCGTCCGGCGCACCGGGACGCCCTGGCTCAGCACCTCGGTCCTGAGGTATGCGCCGGCGCTCCTGGCGCTCAAGGCCTATCTTGATGGGGGTAAGACCGGAACCGTCATTCAGGTGCGGGCGACCGCCTGCCATTTCATCAGCCATTACATGGAAGAACCGGGCGTCTGGCAGGACGACCCGAAGCGGGGCGGCGGATCGATCATCAACATGGGAGTCCACGGGCTGGAGATGCTTTCGGTGCTTGTCGGGCCGGACGTCCGTCGCATCTTCTGCGCAGCCGGCCGCCGCTTTCATAAAGAATCCCTTTCCGAGGACGCGGCGGTCATCGCCCTCGAATGGAAGGACACCCTTCCCGGCGTAATCGAAGTGGCCTGCGGCGTCAAGGGAGAGTCCTTCGGCGCGGAAGTTTTCGGCCGCGAGGCCATCCTCAAATTCACCGTCCCCAAGGGCGATGTCCAGGACGCGAGCGGCGCCGCTCTGGGCGATGTCGATCCCTGGGTGGAATTCGGCTATGCCGGCACGATGGAGGCGTTCATCGGAATGTGCCGGACACGCCGCATGCCGGTTCCGCTCGAGGAGACGGAAAAACTTGCCCGGGTTCTGATCGCCGCCCGGGAGTCCGCCGCCACCGGCCGGCCGGTCGAAATGGCATCATTCTAAATCGGGGCTTTTCTCTATTTGTTGAGTTGATCGTGGGGCTTGCGCCGACCGCAAACAGCCGGCCGGGCCCGCTCATTTTCTCCTCGGCAGCCCGGCGGCCACTTTGCGAAATGCCGCCGCGACGTCGCGGATATCGTCCTCGCTCCAGTTCTCGTAGAAGCGAAGCGTGCCGATTTCCTTGAGCTCCCGCTCGGCTACGGGGCACAGGCCCTCCTTGTATTCGATCGAACCCTGACCGTACGGAGAAACGAATGGATAGGAGGTCCGGCCGAAGGTGCGTTTGGAGGCCAGGGCGTCGGCGCAAAGATAAATCGGCGTCACCGTGTAGCCCCAAGAAGCGGGAATCCCCTCGGCCTGGAGAGCCCGGATGAATTCCTGGGGCTCAAACCCTGTCACCCGGAAAGCGTAGAGCCAATAAGAATGTTCGCCGCCGGGCGTCACCGGACAGGGGAAAATTCCTTCGATATCCCGAATGAGCTCCGTCAGGAGATTGCCGAGCCGGTTCATCGCCTTGACTGCGGCCTCCACTTTCCGGAGCTGGGCCCGGGCCACGGCGCCGGTGAGCTCGTTCATCCGGTAGTTGAGCCCGAGGACAGTGTAAGTCCGGGGGCCCCAGCGGGCGCGGTTCTCCCAGCCTTTGTCGCGGAAAAGCGCCATGCGCCTGGCGTAATCGGCGTTATCCGTGATCGTCATCCCTCCTTCTCCAGTCGGCAGGTGCTTAGTCTGTTGCATGGAGAACGTCCCGATGTCGCCGATCGAGCCGGCCCATTTGCCTTTGTAAGGCGTGCAGTAGGCCTGGGCGCAGTCTTCGATCACGGGAATCCGGCGCCTTGCGGCAATGTCCATGATCGCGTCCATGTCGCAGGGGTTACCGAAGAGATGGACGACGATAATACCGCGGGTCCGCTCAGTGATCTTCTTCTCGACTTCGGCCGGGTCCATGTTGAACGTCCCCGGCTTCCAGTCGGCGAAAATCGGGATGAGGCCCTGGAAGAGGATGCCCGCGACCGTCCCGAAATCGGTCACCGGCGCGGTGATGATCTCCTCGCCGGGGCTGGCGTCGAGAGCGGCGACGGCCATGTGCACGGCCGCCGTGCCGGAGGTTGAGGCGACGGCGAATTTGAGGCCGTATTTTTCGGCGAACTCGCGCTCGAGCGCCGCGATCTTGTTTCCCGAGGTGAAAAAGAGGTCCTGGGATTCGAGCGCCTCCCGGACTTCTTTGAGGTCGTCCTCGCCGAACGGCTGCCGTTTGGGGAAGGGCGTCCGCCGGACCGGCGTTCCTCCCTGAATGGCAAGTTTTTCCATTTCTCGCTTTTATCCTTCTCGCTTCAGGACCGTGTAGCCGAAGAGAGCCAGGGCGGCGCACCAGGCGATAAAAAGCCACCGCCTCCAATGGTAGGCTCGGCGGAGCAGGCTCGCCTCCAGGCTGTAGGCGAAATCGGGCTTGAAGAGATAGCGCTCAAGCCAGGATCTCGTCCCTGATCCCGGCCTTCGGAAGACGAGGTGGGCGCCGGGGGTATAATAATAGCTGTCGTCGCCGCTCACCTCCGCATAGGAAATGGAAACCGGGGCTCCCTCCCGGCAGGCTCTGGCCGTGAGTCCCGCGATATTCCCGCTGACGATGGCGTGGTAAACTTCGGCGCTGCCAAGCGGCCGACCGGCGGAATTCAGGATCAGAAGTTTATTCAGGCTGGGGTCCACCTTGGCCCAGATGCCGAGCTCCGGAATGAAGGTCTCGGCGAAGGCGTGTCCCGTGGTGATGACATTGCCGATCCGGCCGGCGAGCGAGATGAGGCGCGTCGGCAGGCCCGCCATGTTGGCGAAAAAGTGATAGATCAGGGCGTGCTGGGCGCACCAGATTTTTCCCTCGCCATTCAGCACCATCTTCAGGATGCGGAGCGGCGACCGTTCCTTCTCGATGGCGTCGCTCGGCGTCCCGGCGCAATCCTTCCACTTCGTGATCAGCCAGCAGCCGATTTTTTCGATCTTGGCGGGGGTTTCGTCCGCTTCGGCGAGGCCGATCTCCTCCCGGAGCATGCGTTTGGCTTCCTCCCGGTCGGAGGCGGCGATCGAAGTATAGGGATCCGACCAGAAAGAGAGCGGCCGCCGGGCGAATGCTCCGACCGGAACGCTCGACGAGACCATCCAGTAATTATCCGGCTGCGTGCGGCCGCCTTTTTTGTAATATTCGGACGGGTAGAAACCGAAGGTCACGGAGATTTTCGGCGGGAAACCGGCTGCCCCCTCAGCCTCGAGCTCATAGGTGTGCTTGAACTCTTTGAGTGTGACGACCGGAAAGCGGCCTTCGGTCGTAAAGACCTCGCCGGTGTCGTCAGTGATCCTCCAGCGGGCGGGCGTGGTCTTGCTTTCGATCCGGAGCTCGACTTTCCCTCTTTCCACGATCTTTGTTCCCGTGAGGACAGGAACATCGGCCGGAACATAAAGGTTCTTGTAGGAGGCCGGATAATAAAAGTCCCGCTTATCGGAAAAGAGGAAGAATAAGACGTTGGCGATCGTAAGCGCAAGAAAGAGCAGAGCTGTGCCCGGAACCCGATTTTTCTTTTTTCTGGGCAGAACCGGCACTTGGTCTTTCATGTCGCCTCCTTTTCATATCGGATTTTGATCGCTGATCCGGGAGATGGCGAGCAACCGTCCGCTTGAACTTTTTCGGCACGGAGCTCGTCCCGATAAATTCACTTTCCCTATGATCATCCTTCGGCCTGCCTTCGTCATCTTGACCAAATGATCCGGCTGGCCATCCGGCAGCCTTTCCGGTCAGCGCCAGATTTCTTGTCCAATTCTCAAGGTCGCACCCCCGGATTCGCCGCCGGGTCGTCATCTTCAAGATCCGTTCGCTTTGCCTTCCGATAAAATCGGGGCTGACTTTAACGCTCGGGGTCTTCAGCCCCGCGAGATCTTATCGGGGATAATCGATCCGGACCCAGTCGATCATGATGATCCCTTTGGGGAGGTACTTCTGCTCGACTTCGTAACTGGGGTAGCCGGGATAGTCCTGGCCGGGCCTCATTTTGTGCATGTCTTTGACAAGCTCCGGATGGGTGGGGACGATCTTGAGAGGAAAAAGGACGAACATGATGTCCCAGTTGACGTCCTTGAGCACGGCCGCGATGTCGTCACAGCCGTAATCCTGGACTTTGTCCCAGCGGGCCCCGAGGCAGGTCCATTGTCTGGGGTCGGGCGCAAGATGGAGCGTTTGCTCGGTCCAATCGTGCTCCACCCGGAGCGGCTGACCGGTCAGGACAAAATTGGCCGTTGTCTTGGCCGTCTTGCCCTGGACGAGAAGCACAAGCTCGGCGCCCTGGAGGTCGATTTCGCCGCGGAGTCGCACCGTCAGCCGGGCGTTGGTCAGGTCGGTGCTTTTGCCCTGTTCGATGAACCTGTTTCCCTGAAGATGGGATTTCCGGTCCGGGCTGACGTTCTTCGCGCTCGTATAAAGATACATGAGCATGTGAAGATAGCCGGCGCCGGGCGGCGCATGGTGGCTGTCGAGATACCAGGGGCCGAAGCAGTAAGCGACGCCGTCAAAGATCGGCAGCGGGTCGTAGCGGTTGGCCAGCCAGCCGCCGGGGCCGCGGTCGAAGTCCTCGTAATAAGGCTCGCGGGATTGGGCCGTTGCGCCGGAGCTCAGGCACAACCCGGCGATAAGGCCGAGGCAAACGCTCATGGCAGGCTTGAAAACCGAAATTCGCCGCTTCATGGAAAATAACCTCTTTTCTTTAAGAAAATTTTCATTTTTCGCTCCGAAAAATACCATAGAGTCGAGAGCAGAGTCAAAAAGAGGATCGCTTTCCGGGGTTTTTGAGAGCATCAATCTTTTCAGATTGTCGGGGACGGAGAGTCAACGCGACGCAGGATTCATCACCGCTTTTTGAACATAGCGGGCGACGGCCTCGTGGGTGGCGAACCAGACATTCTTGCGTCCCAGCATATATTCAATCAGCTTCTCCAGCATGAGGATGCGGCTGCGGTGGCCGATGATCTTGGGGTGCATGGTCAGGACGAAGAGCGTGCCCTCCCGGTAGGCCAGGTCGAACTCGGCCGCCCAGATCTCGAAGACCTCATTCGGGGTGATATGCGGCCGGATGCTGGTGAAACGGTCAAATCCGAAATAGGGGTAATCGTCGAGGAGCCACTCCACCGGGAGCTCGACCACGCCGGTGGGTTTACCGTCGGCGAGGATCTCGTACGGGCGGTCGTCGGCCATCAGGCTGCTGTCGTAGAGGAGCCCGAGCTCACGGATGAGCTTCAGGGTTGAGGCGCTGAAATCCCAGGAGGGCGTGCGGATGCCGACCGGAGCCCGACCGGTCATCTCCTTGAGGGTGTCGTAGGATTTCTTCATCAGCTCGCGTTCCTCGTCTTCCGAGAGGAGCGAGTTGCGCTCATGGATCCAACCGTGCATCCCGACCTCATGCCGGCCCTTGGCGACGATGGCCTTAATTTCCCCGGGATGAAGAATGGCCGTCACGGCAGGGACAAAAAACGAAGCCGGTAGGCGATATTTATCGAGCAAGGCCAGAATCCTCGGGATGGACACTCGGGCTCCGTATTCCCCTTGGGAAAGGCCGCCCGGAGAAAACTGGCTGTCTCGGAGCGACCCCGTTTCAGCGTCGAAGTCGAAGGAGAGCGCGACAGCGACCTTCGCTTCCTCCGGCCAGGAGGCGGGTGTCAGATCTTTTCCCGCTCGAACCGCGGCGACGATGGATTCGACCTGACTCGGAGGCAGCTGCCACGGCTTCGGCTGTTGCGCTTCCTGTCGGGCGAAAATCGGGACCGTGAGGCCGAAAAAAAAGAAGGTCGTCGCCAGAATATCAATTTTTCTCATTTCCGTCTCCTTCCCATGGCAAAATTATCTCTCCGTTCACGCAGGGAAGGCAAGACCATCTGGAGGGAGGGCGGAAATGAATCCCCGACTCTCGCCGGGAGTCGGACATGGACAACTGACAAATTTGTTAAATGTTAAGACCTGACCCCGTGACCGACGACGGTCATGTAGACGATGCTTTCTTCCTTCCCGTCGACGCCGAGCAGGGCGTTGACCTCGTCATCATAGAGGGCGGCGATCTGGCAGGACCCCAATCCGAGAGCAACCGAGGCCAGGGCGATGTTCTGAGCGATATGCCCGGCATCGAGATAGATATATCGGTAAGCCCGCTCCCGGTATTTCCATTTGGAACGATTGAAGATCGCCGTCCAGGCGAAAACGACCGCCCCGTCCGCCAAGAACTCTTGATCCAGAGCAGCCCGGGCGATTTCCAGCCCCCGGTTTCCGTCCCGGACAAGCTCGAGCGCATGCTCGCGGACGTTGTAGTGATAGATTCCTGCCTCGACGCCTTCAACCATCTGGGCGGAAAGATAGGTTTCGACGGGATAAAGCGCTCCGGCCGAGGGCGCGGTGCGGAATCCGAAATTTCCCTCGGTTGCCGTAATCCCCTGCGCCGCCCAAAGAAGCAGGGAGAGCTCATTGGACGTGATCGGGGCGTTCAGGAAATCGCGGACGCTCCGTCTTGTCCGCAGGGCTTCCCAGACGGAAATTCCATCGGCGATGGCGGGAGGCATAAGTTTGACTTTCCGCACTCCCGGATAGGATTTGTAAGGCTCGGGCCTCGTCTTCCAGTCCAGATGCCCTCCAGAGAGCTTATGCCGGACGTATTTTGTTTCTTCCTGATAGCGATCGCCGATTCCTGATGTCATGGTCTTGCCTCATTTCTTTTTTTCGATTTTTTCAAGCAGCGCTTTCGCTTCTTGGAGTCGGGGGTTGATTTTCAACGCCTCTCGGACCGAGGCCATCGCTTCGTCTTTCTGATTTTTCAAAAGATAAAGGCTGCTCAGCTCGAGCCAGGGGCCCGTTTCCCGGGGATAGAATTCGGCGGCCAGTTTGGCCAAGACAATCGCTGCTTCGACCCGGCGTTCGCGGCCGAGCTGTCCGGCGCTCCGGAGAAGTTCCTCCGAGCTGACGGCCGGATGAACCGGGTCCGTCTGCTGGGCTCGCCGGATCAAGTCGATCCCCGCCCCCTCGTCTCCCTTCCATAGATGGGCCACTCCGGAGGAAGCGAGGAGAAACGCCGATTTCGGATAGACGGCGAGAGCGGAAGCGAGAAGTTCAGCTGCCCTTTCAGGGCTATTCCGGCGGATAAAGGAATCGGCGACTCTGGCCAGACCAGCGGTCAGATCAGGGTAGAGCGATGCGCCGGCAAAAGATTCTTTCCATTCCTCGACCAGAGAGTCGATTTCCATATCGGGGGTGATGACCAGATGCTTGATCCGATCGGTGTAAGTCCGATCCCAGTCCTTCCTCCATCCGGCGATAAGCGCGGCAAAGTCGGATTTGAAACGGGGATGCCTTTTCGGTGCGGCCGGAGATGTGCTCAACTGGATGTAGTCATCGAAAAAGGCGATCGGCCCGAGCCGGTGATAACGATGCGGCATGTCTTCGCCTCCCGCCTCGCTTAACGCCTGGGCCATGTAAGAGCCGACTTTGGTGAACGCCTGGTTGGAGACGAGGTGAGCTCCGGTCAGGATTCTTTTCTTCGCTTCGATGAAGTTCTCTTTCAAGGACCGATCGCCGACGCAAACTTGGAAGTAGTCGAAGGCCTCGTTCAAGTCGTTCCGGCTTTTGGACATCGGCATCTTGTTCCAATCGTAATAGCTGAGGCCGTGGTTGAACACCTGGAAGACGGCGTCGTAGACCGCCTGCCCGTTTCGGTCCGTCGCATAGCCGTAACAATCGATATCCTCATCCAGGATGAGGTCGAGAAGCCGCATGAGGTAGGGCACGAGGTTCGTCTCCTCGAGATTGCAGGCTGCGGCGGCGGCAAATCCTTCAGCCGGAAAAACGAGAAGCTGGGTTCTCGTTTCCGGCTGCGCTCCGCTGTGCCCGGCGGCGAAATGCCCCTTCCAAGGGTGGACCTGCCAGCCCATGCCGTACCAGGTCAGAAGACCGTTTCTCTGAGCCATCGGCGAAAAGGCCTTCCTCCAGGTCGTCTCTTTTAAGAGCCTTCCCTCGATCACGGCCCGGGCGTATTTCAGCAGATCGACGACCGTCGACCGCAGGCCGCCGCTGGCGAATCGGCTCGAGATATCGACGAATTCGGATCGCTGGAGTTTTCCCTGAATGAGCTGGTATCCTTGAACCCGGTTCGGAATCATGGCCAGCGAATCATCCAACCGTGAGTCGCTCATTCCGAGGGGTTCGAAAATATGGCTGCGGACGTATTCTCCGTAGGGGAGGTTGGATGCGCCCTCGATGGCCGCGCCGAGAAGGTTGTAGCCGTAGGATGAATAATTGTACCGGGTTCCCGGCTCGGCGACGAGGTCGAAGTCCTGAAAGATGGCCAAAGACTGGCGGGTTGTCTTGGGTTCCTTGATACGGCCTTCAACGGAATAATCCCGGTAATGGCTGATTCCTCCGAGATGGCCGAGAAGTTGGCGGACCGTGACCGGCCACTTTTTCCGGGGAAAATAGGGCACGTATTCCTGGATTTCGCTGTCCAGATCGATTTTTCCTTCTTCGGCGAGCTGGAGAACGGCCACCGCAGTGAACGTTTTGGTGATCGAAGCCAGGCGGTAGGAGCTCTCCGGCTTGGCCGGGGTCTTGTTTTCGAGATCGGCCCAGCCGAACCCCTTCACCCAGGTGAAGTCGTCCTTGATAAACCCGATCGTCAGGCCGGGGACTTGGTCGAAGTCCATCTGGCGATAGACATAATTTTCTAAGGCGGCAAGAGCTTCGGCATATCGAGATGATGTCTGGGGAACAGATTCCTGAGGCCAGACGGCGGCCGACAGCAAGGACAACAGCAGCAAGCTGAAGATCGACCCGCGGACAGAATGGAATCTCTTTTTGCGGTTGCCTGTCGCTCGCCGTCGGACGAGGAGAATCGGATTCGTTTCGGAGACGAGCCTCGATGGGGGAGGAAAACCTTTGAAAGCTCGGTTAACTTTGAGGGAATGAAGAAAGTCAATCATCTCTCAGAAAATATTCTCGAAGTTCCGGATGATCGCGCCTTGTCTTCAGGCGTCCCGTTTATAGCACAGGCCGGAGAGGGGAGTCAATTCAAGGGCCGGCCCTGACGGATTCGCCGGTTCTTTGTCCCCGGCCGGCGGAAATCCTATTTTTTTGTGCCGTTCCGCTGGCTCAGCAATTTTTCGATTTCGTCGATCTCCTTGGGAACATCCTTGCTCAGCACTTCACAACCGTCCTTGGTGATAAGCACGGTGTCCTCGATGCGGACGCCGATATTCCGATCGGGATAGTAAAAACCGGGTTCGATGGCGAAGACCATTCCTTCCTCGAGCTTCTCTGGTCTGGGGCCGACGTCATGGGTGCCCATTCCCACATAATGCCCGATTCCGCCCAGCTGTCCGCGGGGATCGAGGCCTTTCTTCTTCATCACCTCGGCAACGTGTTTCTGAACGTCCGCGCTCGTCACGCCCGGCCGGTAGGCTTCGATGCAGGCTTTTTGGATCTCCAGGGCGATCTCGTAGACTTCTCGCTGTTCCCGGCTGAACTTTCCCGAAGCCGGCCAGGTTCGGGAAATGTCCATGCACATCGAGTCGAGCACCGCGCCGAAGTCCATCAACACGAGGTCGCCTGCTTCGACCCGGCGATTGTTCTTTTGATAATGCAGGATGCAGGTATTCGGACCCGAACCGACGATGGGCGGATAAGCCGCTCCCGTGGCGCCTCTTTTCAAGATCTCAAACATGGCGGCGGCTTCGATCTCGTACTCGAAAACTCCCGGCCTCGTCGCCAGCATCGCCTGCTTGACTCCCTCGGCCGAGATGCGGCCGTTTCGCCGCAAGACCTCGATTTCCTCCGGACTCTTGATGACGCGGAGCGCATCTACGAACGGCGTGACGTCCTTGAACTCCACCTCCGGGTATCGCTCGCGGAGCTTGAGGATTCGGTAATTGTCGAGCGAGATTTGATCGTTATAGTGGAGTCGAGACCTGCGGGCCGTAAAGATCAGCGTCTCATAACGCGCGTTATCGATCGTATCGCGGGGAGAGAGACGGAGGTAAAGAACCAAGCCGGCCTGGGCGATGTGCCGGCCGAGATATTCATCGAAGTAGGTCACGTCGTAGATTTCGGTGAAACCTGTATTCTCTTTGGCCTGGGGATCCGCAAGCAGGTTTTTGCCCTCCATCATCGCCTCTCGCGGCGTCTGTCGGGGCAAAAAGAGAATGGATTCTTTTGTTCTCGGGACCAGGATCAGGGCTGCTCCGGGGTCTTCCACGCCGGTCAAATAGAAGAAATCGTTGTCCTGGCGAAAATGGACGCCTGGAAGGGCGGATGTCTCGCCGAAAAAGACGATCAAGCCGCTTCCCGCTTTCTCCATGAGCGCCGACCGCCGCCGCAGGAATTCCTCTTTGGAATAGCCGGTTCTTTGCCCGTAAGCCGGAGAAAGATTAAATGCCAGGACGATGAAAAAAACGGTGAGGACGCGAGAGAAATGTCTTTTGTTCAAGATGATCCTCCTGAAAAAGAAGTTTTGCTCCACAAGTTTCCCGATCGGGCGAGGAGAGAGCCGCCGTGGTCGAGCGATCGACCGTCGGAGCGCCTCGTCGTTCCCACGGGATTAGAAAGCTCGAAACAATCTGGTCCCGGGTCTTCCTCGACACGGCAGCGCCTCCGTCATTCGCCAAAGATATAATTTCATTCGCCGGATGTCAAAAAGTTGAAGGAGTCTTTGTTGGGAGCCGGGGAAGGAGCGCAGGGGGAGGGGAAAGGAAGAACGACGGCGAAAATGTTCTTTATTCGTTCGCGGCTTCGCCGGCCGGGCGATCGCTCAGCGAAAGCGCAGGGAATAAAGGTCGGCGTCCCGGAGAAGAAAACGGAGGCGGACCGCTTTTCCGGCAAGCCCGCCGAGCGTCTCTTCGCTTTTCCAGGCGACTTCCCTCTCGATTTCGTCGCCGTAAATTTCCTCACAGTCGGCAAGGCTGAATCCTTTGACCGGGATGCCCTTTTCGTCCTGGATTTCGACGAGCACCTTTCCGGCGGCCGAAGTCGAGACGTTGAGGACGAGGCGTTCGCCCTGAAAAACAAGCGGCTTGGTCAGAAGTTCCCCACTTCGCCCCCCGGCATAAACCGAGACAAATCCGTCAAGGCGCAGGGCATGACGACGCATCCGGCAGTATTGCACATAGTAGCCCTCGCTCGAATAGAGCGAAATTTCGTCCGGGGTTCCGGGAAGGTCGGAGGCGGTCTGGAGAATCCCCCAAGCGATCATATTGTTTCGGTTGACCCAGCGCTCCCTCTGCAAGCCCGGGCGAAGGAAGGCTTCGCTCCACCTTTTCCAGCGGATCCCGTCCCGGCTGGACATGAATAACGCATCCGAAACGCCGGCGATCTTGTGTCCGCCGACCTTGCGATCCGGGACGAAGCGCTTGGGGAAGCCGATGAGAATATGCGGGGCGCGGAAGTAAGAGATGATCGAGTTTGTATAAAGATGTTCGGGCAAGCTCAGGCCGTAGTCCAGCCAGACGGGCTTTGTCCAGGTTCGGAAGTCGAGCGACGAGGAAGTCATGATGTCCCGGATGCCGTTTTTCCAGTCCCGATGGAACTCCAGGTATTTCTCCCGAAAGGAATCCCAGAAGGCGATGTTCAGGGAATCGAACGGGCTTCCGCTGAGGACCGGCTCCTTTCGGAGAAGCGACCAATGGATGCCGTCCTCGGATTTGAAGGCATAGAGGCTATCTTGTTCGCTCGCCACGGCCTTGTATTTTTCATCCGCTGGGCAGGCCGGGTTCGAATCCTTGAACGGAGCAAAATTATGGGCACCCATACCCTGCCAGACGATGTTGTTCTTTTTTGAGCCGTCAAAAGAAAACAGGCCGAGTTCCGGCCTTTCCCAATGAACACCGTCCCGGCTTTCCGCGTAGCAGACAACCTCGCTGCTGTAAACTTCGGACTGGAGGTCGTAGTTCGACCCGCGGTAATACATGCGACAAAGATCCCCGTCGCGAAAGACCGTGACATAGGCGCTCGTGTTTCCCTCCCAGGGCTTGTCGAAGACGATGGCGACTTCCCTGTCCACCGGGTGGTGGAGGAGAAACTCGAGGCCGTCCATTTTTTCGATCAGGAAGTCGTCAACGAAGAGCTCGAGCCGGGAGCCGATATCGATGACGGCTGAACGCCCGGGAATGAGTTCGGCGTTTCCTGGGGCAAAAATCACTAGGGCAACACAAAGGACGACGCTCCCGGTCAAACTGCGACTCGTTCCGGGGATTCTTTTTTTCATTTTTTTCCTTCCCTCGCATTTGACTCCGATTTTAGACTTCCTTTAAACTGAACTCAAGATTTTTTTTCGGGCGGGTCGGCCGTCATGGGCGATTTCTTCCGGGCAAGACAAGCGGGCCGGCGGATGATCTTATTATTTCTGCCGCTCCTCCTTTTCAGCGTTTTTTTCCCCGGGACTCAGGTCGAATCCGACCGGCCGGCTCTTCGCGTCTTGATCTTAGGGGACGAGGAACTCGGCCTGGCGCCGCATCCTGATTTCATCCGCGAGCTCAAGGCGAAGATCGGCAAGACGGCCGCAGAGACGGGAAGTTATTCGGCGAAATAGCCCAGCCGGTGAACGACGGAATACTCCGGGTTTTTCACCCGGACCGTGATTTTCTTAAACTGTTTATCCCTGACCGGGTTTGCCGGCGTATAGTATAAAAGATAATAAGAGTCCGAGCTTTCGACGGCGTGATGGAAACCCGCCGCGGGGTTCTGGGAGGTGTCGACGATTCCGCCCGTCGCCTGAGCCATCTGCGAAAACGCCCGGTAAAAATCTTCGGATTGCTCGCGCATCGTGATGCCCGTGATGTGCTCCGGCTCCCTGTTCATGAAAATGAGGTTAAAGATAATCGATGAATCGGCGAAGGCTCGGTTGAGGAGCTCCGTATTCAGAGAAATGTCTCGCGAGTAAAGCTGGAAGAGATCCTGCAAATCGCTCATGATATTGGGCTGATCCTGGAAGGCGTCGAGAAGCATGTTCAGGGTCATGGACGGAATTTCGGGGCGGTATTCCCGCTGATAGACGAAAAACACGTGTTTCTGGCCGGGCACGCGCTTGAGGGAATAGGCAAAGCGGACGAATTTTCGCTCGTCGATCAGGCGCTGCTCCTCCATCCTTGCCGATGTCTCTTTGTAGCGGTTGAGGAGAAATTCGATTCCCGTCATGGAGGTTGTGGAATCCGATTCGATATCGGTCCGCCCGCTTGTGCCGGCGATCGTTCGGACAAAGCGCTTTAGGTCGTTGAGCAGGCTGTGGTATTCCGTGTTTCCGGATTTGATGTCTTTCTTCAGCAGGCTGTTCATCTCCTGGGAAAGGGCCTCTTTTGACTTGGTCGCCAGGGCCTGAGGCGTGAGGGAGTAGCTTTTCAGGGGGGTCTGAAGAACCAGGCTGTCGGAAGGAAGGAGAACTTGGTTGAAAAGCGTATCGATCAGCTCGCCGAGTTTGGGAGTATAGTCGGTCAACTGGAAGAGGAAATAGAAATTCCGGGCGATGTTCGGGCCGAAGTCCAGAGTTCCCCCTCTTTTTTCCAGAGAAGACCTCTTCACCAAATAAAGCGCCTGGATGTTCTGCGGCCGGCCGTCCTCGAGAAGCTCGAAGTCCTCGATCGTCAGGTGATCGACGAACCGGCCTCCCGCGGTGACTCGAGCAGAAACGGAGATTTCGGCAACGGTGGCCTCCATTTTTTCCTGGGAAAAAAGAAAAAGAACGGCCAGAATCGTAACGGTGAGAAATAAAAGGATCTTTTTCTTCAAGGTCATTCCTCTTACCTTTTCTCTCTTAGTTTCCGCTGAAACCTTAAGCCGACGATTTCCTCGGCTTGCTTTCACTATAGCCTGTCGGCGGCGATTATTCAAGATGAGGTTAGGTTCTGTTTCCCAGATAATTTCTCAGATAGCGGCCGGTGATCGATCTTACCGCAGCGGCGATCTCTTCCGGGGTGCCGGCCGCCACGACCTCGCCGCCGGCGTCGCCTCCCTCGGGCCCGAGGTCGATGACATGGTCGGCCGACTTGATCACGTCCAGGTTGTGCTCGATCATGACTACCGTGTGACCGTCGGCGACGAGTTTGCGGAAGCAGCCGAGCAGGACGGAGACATCCTCGGGATGAAGGCCGATCGTCGGCTCGTCGAACAGATAGAGGATGCGTTTTTCGCGCTCATGGACGAGATGGTAAGCCAGCTTGATCCGCTGCAGCTCGCCGCCCGAAAGCGTCGTCGTCCGCTGGCCGAGCCTGAGATAGCCGAGGCCGACGTCCGCCAGGGGCTGGAGTTTTTTCACGATTTCGTTCTGGTCCGCGAAGAAAACAAGCGCCTGGTCGACGCTCATGTTTAAGACGTCGTCGATGCTCTTTCTCCGGTACTTGATTTCGAGAACGGATTCGCGGAACCGCCTTCCTTGACAGGCGTCGCAGGTCAGGACGACGTCCGAGAGGAACTGCATCTCGACGATTTGCTGGCCTGCGCCCTTGCATTCCTCGCATCGGCCGCCGGCCGTATTGAAGGAAAAGTGGCCGGGGCCGTAGCCCAGAGCCCGGGCCTCTCTTGTCCGGCTGAAGAGATGGCGGATTTCATCCATGGCCTTGGTGTAGGTCGCCGGGATCGAACGCAGGGAAGCGCTGAGCGGAGATTGATCGACCATGATGATCTTGTCGATGAGCTCCCGGCCCCGGATTTCCCGGAATCCATCGTCGGTCTGTCCCGTCCAGCCGAGGTAGAGCACGTCGTGGAGCAGAGTGCTCTTGCCTGATCCTGAGACGCCGGTGATACAGGTCAGGGTGCCGAGGGGGATTTTGACATCGATGTTCTTGAGGTTGTGTTTTGAGGCCCGTCGGATTTCGATGAAGCCGGCGCCTCGATGGCGCTTTTCCGGCAGGGGAATCGTCTTCTCGCCCCTTAAATAGCGTGCGGTCAGGGAGTCGGAGCGGCGGAGGAATTCGTCCATCGGTCCGGCAAAGAGGACACGGCCGCCCGCATCCCCGGCGCCCGGGCCGAGCTCGATGATGTGCTCCCCGGCGCGGACGATTTCCGGATCGTGCTCGACGACAAGGACGGTGTTGCCCAGCTCTTTGAGCGAGCGGAGGATGCGGATGAGGCGTTGATTGTCGCGGGCGTGGAGGCCGATCGAGGGCTCGTCCAGGACAAACAGAGTGCCGACGAGCGAGGCGCTCAGGGCCGCAGCCAGGTTGATTCTCTGAGCTTCACCGCCGCTCAGCGTAAAGGTCATCCGGTCGAGGGTCAGATAGTCGAGACCGACTTCGAGGAGGAAACGCAGCCGGTTCTGGACCTCGGCCACGAGCTTTTCGGCGACCCGGCGTTCGAACGGGCTGAGCGGGAGATTCCGGAAGAAAAGCGAAGCCTCTTTGACCGTATGCCTGACGATGTCGCCGATGGAGAGGCCGTGGATCTTGACGCTCAGGCTGCGCGGGTTCAGCCGCGTCCCGCCGCAGGCAGGGCAGGGGATATACTTGCGGTAGCGGCTGAGGAAAACCCGGACCTGGACTTTGTACTT
>CAZNVB010000253.1:0-19857 GCA_964576265.1 uncultured Eubacteriales bacterium
GCTCCGCCGAATTTCAACGCCGAGATGCTCCTCAAGATGGTCAGGTCTGGCCAGGTGACGCCGGCCCGGATGGCCGAGATGATGGATAAAATGCCGCGGCGGCCGCAGCCCGAAGGCGATGAGCATCCGGACCTCTACATCCTGAAATGGGCGGACGAAGCCTGGGAGGGCAAAGGATTTGTGCCCTGGACGCCGTTCAAGCACCCGACCCTGGGCGACGTGGAAATCGGCGGGTTTGCGCCTTTCCTCAAGATCAACCCGCCGCCCCATGCATTGGAGAAAACCCTCTCTTTCCACGCCGGTTTTTACATCAGGCTCATGGAAAAACTCCCCGAGCTGCGGATTCTCGAGACAAAGGTCGAGGCCCTCGGCCAGGAGCTCTACCAGGTAACCGTTTTCCTGACCAACGAGGGCTGGTTTCCGACTTCGACCGCGCAGGGCCGGCGAGCCCAGACCGCATGGCCGATTCGTGTGACCCTGAAAACAGAGCCCGGCCAGAGCGTTTTCTCCGGCCGGCCAATCGAGGCCATTCCTTTCCTCGGTGGAAGCGGTGACACCAAAAAGGTGGAATGGACGGTCAAGGGAAAGAAAGGCTCCCGTCTGACTGTCACTGCAAGCTCGCCCAAGCTCGGTGCAGTCACGGCGACGATGGTCCTGGAATAAAAGGAGGAAGCGATGCGTGGAATCGTTAAAAAAATAACAGGTCTTCTCGCGATCCTGATTATTGTGCCCGGTCTCGGCCCGGGAAATCTTTTTTCAGCGGTGGTTGAGCTTTCCTTCGACCGTTTCTACGACCATGCACAGCTGACGCGCGCCCTCAAGACGCTGCAGAGTGCCCACCCCGAACTCATGACCCTCCAATCCATCGGGAAATCCTACCAGGGGAGAGATATCTGGGTGGCGATCCTGACGAGACCCGGAACAGGCCCCGCCGAGCGCAAACCCGGCTACTACATTGACGGCAACATCCACGGCAACGAGATCCAGGGGACGGAGGTCGCCCTTTACGCCGTGGACTATCTTTTGAAAAATTATGGCCAGACCGAATTCGCCACCCGGCTGCTTGACGAGAAGGCGTTCTACGTCGTGCCGACGATGAACCCGGACAGCCGCGATTGGTTCATTCATAAAGCGTCAGATTCCAACTCGCCGAGATCCGGCCTCGCTCCCTATGATTCCGACCGGGACGGAGTCGCCGACGAGGACGGCCCGGACGACCTGGATGGGGACGGCTCGATCACGATGATGCGGAAAAAAGACCCCCATGGGACGCACCGATCCCATCCCGATGATCCCCGGATCCTCGTCCCGGTCAAACCGGGGCAAAAAGGGGAATATCTCCTTCTCGGAGAAGAAGGAATTGATAACGACGGCGACGGCCTGATCAACGAAGACGGCCCCGGCGGCTACGATATGAACCGGAATTACGGCTACAACTGGCAGCCGGACTATGTCCAGCGCGGCGCCGGTCCCTATCCCTTCTGTTGGCCGGAAACGAAAGCCGTGCGCGATTTTCTCCTTGCCCATCCCAATATCGCCGGCGCCCAAAATTTCCACAACTACGGCGGGATGATCCTCCGTGGCCCCGGAGCGAAGAATTTCGGCGACTATCACCCCCAGGACATCCGGGTCTATGATTTTATCGGCAAAAACGGCGAGAAAATTTTGCCGGGTTATCGGTACGTAATCATCCATAAGGACATGTATACGGTTTACGGCGGGAGCGTCGATTTTCTCTATAGCACCCTGGGGATTTTCACCCATTCGAACGAGCTCGATATGGACCCTCTTGCCGACCAAACGGCTCGCCGGCCGCGACGCGGCGGAGAGGAGGAAGAACAGGAGGAGGATGTCATGGCCATGCTTTTCCAGGAAGGCCGCTTGGAAGAGATGGTCTATCACGATCTTGTCCTCATGGGCGAGCAGTTTACCTCTTGGAAACCCTACAAGCATCCGGTTTACGGCGAGATCGAAATCGGCGGGTTTAAAAAATTCAGCCGTCGGGTCCCACCCCTCTTTAAACTGGCCGAAACCTGCCATCGAAACGCCGCCTTTTGCCTCTATCATGCCGATCAATTGGCCCGGCTCGATTTCGAGAAAATTGAGGTGGTGAAGCTCAAGGCCGATCTTTTTCAGGTCGATATCACGATTGGAAACAGCCGGGTGACGCCATCCATGGCCGCGGTGGCCGTGCAGAAAAAGCTCCATCGAGCCGACAAGCTGGCGGTCAGAGGAAACAATGCCCGGCTGGTCGGGGCAGGTCAGATCGTCGACCGGTTTCTCGGTCGAACGCGAAAGATCAAGACAGAGCCGGATTTCTTGTGGGTCGAAAACGGCGTCCCCGGGTTCGGTCGGGTCGAGCTGAGACTTCTTGTTCGGGGTGGAGGCCAAGTCGAATTCGTCTATGATTCCCTCAAGGGCGGGCATAAAACGAAAAGCGCGATTCTCGAATAGGACTTCGAACGGGCCCGAGAGACCAGGCTGATCCGCGGCGGGATCTCTATCCTTCCGAGAAGCGGATGTTCTTGGCTTTCAGACCGGTCCCCAGAGATTTCTCCAGGTAGGCGAGAGCCAGGTTGTAATCGATGAGCGCCTTGAGCTCGGCTGTCCGGGCATCGGCCAGATCTCTCTGGTACTGGAGAACGACATAGTTGGTCGTCAGCCCGACTTTAAGCTTTTTTTCCTCCGCGGCCAATTTGTTCTCGGCCAGTTCTCGGGCCGCTTGGTAGGCGAGGACTCTTCGATAATTCGTCTGCACCGCTCTGACGGCGGTTCGGATCTCGAGAAAAATTCGCTGTTCGAGTGCCGCCAGCTCCACCAGAGATTGGTCGTAGGTTGTTTTGTAATAGCGATACTGGGCTCGTGAGGTCAGGCTCGAGACGGGGATGCTGAGCTGCAAGCCAAAAGACCAGTTGTCATACTTGAGCCCGATAGCGTCACGGAGGGCGTCCCCGGCACCTCCCGGAACCGTGCCGGTCACGATTCCGGTCAAAGGATTGTTGTCCTGGTAGAGGATCTGGGTTCCGGAAATCCCCGGGCTCCAATAGGAAGCATAAAGATTCAAATCGGGAAGGACCTGATTCTTGGCATAGGCGACGTTGAGTTCCTTGATTTTCAGTGCCAGCCGGCTGATTTCCAGGTCAGGGCGATTGGCGACGGCGGTCTTGAGAGCCTCCTCCAGGCTGATTTCCCGGGCTTCCTTGGTCGGTTCGTCCGAGGGAATCATCTGAAAATCGGCGGTTCCTCCCTCCCCTTGGATATTGATAACGGTCTTGAGCAGGTCCTCGCCATTGGCCACAGCGATTTCGGCCTGCAAAATATCGGCCTCTCGCGTCGCCACTTCGGCCTCGGCGCTTAGGATTTCGATCGGTGCGATCATCCCGATTTCGGCTTCGCGCTTATTTTTGGCCAGGAGATCGCGAGCCAGGGCAATGGATTGCTCCTTCACCTTGAGTGTCTCAATGGCGTAGACGAGGTTCCAATAAGCTTGTTCGACGCTGAACACCGTGTCCAGAAGGATAGAGGTGAGTTGGCTTTCTGAAATGTCCTTATTGTTCTGGGCGATAACGATGTCACGCCGGCTCATTTTCGGTCCGAAATTGCGGAGCAACGGCTGGCTGAAACTCAGTGCCAGGGTGCTGCCGTAGCGCGGGTTGATTGTCTGGAAGCTGCGGTTCGACTCGCTTTTATAGGAGCTTAGAGAGAGCGAGAGGGAGCCTCCGGAGGGAATAGCTTGCCAGACGGAGGTGGAGAAATCGCTCGACGTGCTGGTCACCTTTTCTGCCGCTTCGATCCAGGAATAAGAAGCGGAACTCGTGCTCTGGCGGTTGATGCTCAGAGAAAAACGGGGGAGAAATTTTTCCTCAGCCCAGGCAAGGCTCGTCTTGGCGAGCTCCGGGTTGAGAAGGGCGGACTGGATCCCGAGATTATTCCGCAGGGCAATCGCGATGCACTCCTGGAGTGAAAATGACCGGGCCGGTTTCTTTTCGGCTGCGGCCAAAGCCATGGGCAGAAGCCCTGTGACGACGATGACCAGAATTCGTTTGTTCCTCATGGCAGACCTCCCGCAGAGTCGGTTTTTCAGTATTTCCCCTGAAAAAACATCGGTTCCGGCCGACCGGTTGCCCGGCAGCACAAGAGCCTACTTGATGATCAGCCGGTCGCAATTTCTGAAGCTCTCATAGGACGAGACGATAACGCTGTCACCTTCCTCGACGCCCTCGAGGATTTCAACGGCTCGGGGACTCTGTCGACCGATTCGAACCCTGGTTTTGACGGCCATCTTGCCTGTTTCGTCAAGCACATAAAGCCATCGGCCGCCCGTCGAGCGGAGATATTCTTCTCGTGGCAGCAACAGAGAATCGGCTGTATCCTTCAGGTCGAGCCGAATGTGGAGCGTTTGACCGCGTTTAAGCCCCGGCGGACTCGGACCGACAAATTCCAGGTCGATGTCGAATTTACCGTCGCGGACTTCGGGGTAGATTTTCTTGACGTCGACTTGATAGGTCTGGCCGCCGAAATCGAACGAACCGACGTCTTTAGGTTTCACTTGAGCGATATATCGTTCGTCGATCAAGGCCCGCACCTTGAATCCGTCCCACTGATCAATCTGGCCGAGCCTCTCCCCCGGCGATTTGGTCTCGCCGCGGACCACGTCGAGAGATGTCAGCTGGCCCGAAACCGGAGCGACAAGGGTAAGGTTTTCGAGCTTCTTCTTGACCAGTTCGAGGTCGGCCTCCGCCCGCTGCAAAGATTCTTCCAGGGATTCAATTTGCGCCTGGCGGACTTTGATCTCGCTTTTCTGGGTCTCCACCGTCAGCTCTTTCTGCTTGACGAGATACTCGTACTGGTCTTTGGCTAATTCAAACTCGTGGCGCGAGATCAGGCTCTCTTTTTCCAGCTCCTTATATCGTTCATAAACCCTTTTCTGCTGTTGAAGGCGGTTGTCGATTTCGCTGAGCTGCTGGTTGAGCTGAAGCTTGAACTGATCGAAGGCCAGCCGCGCGTTCCGGAGATTGTTGGAGTGTTGGGAAAGGTCGGATTCCCGCCTCATGATATCGAGGAGGAGATTGGTGTTGCTGAGCTCGAGAATTTTTTCTCCCTGCTTGACCATCGAACCGGCTTCGACGAAAATTTTTTCCACCCGACCGCCCTCGGAGGATTCGAGATAGATGATGTTCGCCGGCAGGATTTTCCCGGTCACGGATATGGTTTCGATGAACGGGCCGCGGCCGACCTTGGCGATGGAAATCCTTTCTTTTTTCACGGAATGAGTGGAGATGCCGCCTCGGTCGCAGGAAGAAATTAGGCAGCACAGGAGGAGGCCGCCGGCCTTGCAAATTGCGCCGACTGTCAAAATTCGACCGAATGCCTTCATTTTTTTCCTTTTCTCGCGCCGATGCAGAACCGATTCTCTTTCGCGCTTTCTTTTCGCGAAGGCAACGATTTTGCCCGGCGAGAGCAAATGAAGAATTTATTAAAGGAAAATCCGGCCGATGTCAAGAATCGACTAAACTTTGACTTCCCAGAGATCCCGGTATTCCGGGATTTGAACCGAGGCGCCGATGTTTTTTTTGATCGCTCCGGCCAGAAAGGCGGCGGCGTCATTTTCTCCGTGAGTGAGGAAGATCGAGGGGTACGGTTGGCGGAAGTTGGCCAACCAATCGAGGAGATCGTCGCGGTCCGCATGACCCGAGAACATCTGGATGGAGGCGATCTTAGCCCGCACAGCGTGCATCTCGCCGAAAATCCGGACCTCGGCCGCGCCGTCGAGGATCTGCCGGCCGAGGGTTCCCGCCGCCTGGTATCCGACAAAAAGTATCGTCGACTCCGGCCGTGAGATGTGGTGCCTGAGGTGATGTTTGATCCTTCCGCCGGTGCACATTCCCGATCCGGCCAAGATGATGGCCGGGCGGCGCAGGGAATTCAGGGCTTTGGATTCTTCTTGTGTCCGGACGATCCGCAGCCCGGGAAAATGAAAAGGCGACTCGCCTTTTCGGAAAAGCGCGGTCGTTTCTTCGTCCAGGGATTCGGGGTGGCGGAGAAAGACCTCCATCACATCCGTGGCCATCGGGCTGTCCAGGAAGACCGGCAGGGCGGGGATTCTTTTTTCCCGCACGAGCCGGCTGAGGTAGAAGAGGAACTCTTGAGCCCGTTCAACCGCGAACACGGGGACGATGAGGCGTCCGCCCCGGCTCGCCGTCTGGCTGATGAATTCGACCAGCAGGGTGGCGATATCGGCCGGATCTTCGTGGTTGCGGTCTCCATATGTCGATTCCATGATCAAAGAGTCGGCCTGATCAAAAATTTCGGGGTCGCGGATAAGAGGCTTACGGCGCTGGCCGATGTCGCCGCTGAAAAGAACCTTGAGGGACCTTCGGTTTTCGCGCACGTTGATCTCGATCATGGCCGAACCGAGGATGTGACCAGCGTCATGAAAACGGATCGAGATGTTCCGACCGCGGACAATCCCTTTGCCGTAAGAGACCGGCTTGAGATAAGCGGAGACGCGGGCGGCCTCAGCCTCGGTATAGAGAGGAATCTCCGGATAACGGGAGGTGCGGTCTTCTTTTTGGTGACGCTTCTTTTTATAAGCCGCGTCTTCTCCCTGGACTTTGGCCGAATCGAGGAGCACGATCGGCAGGAGATCGACGCTTGCCGGGGTCGCCAGGATCTCGCCTCGAAAGCCTTCCCGGATGAGCTTCGGCAAAAGGCCCGAGTGGTCAAGATGGACATGGGTGAGGAGGACAAAGTCCAAATTTTCCGGCGGAATGGGAAAAGGTGCCCAGTTGCGCTCAAGAAATGGTCGTTCCTGGAATAGGCCGCAGTCGACGATGAATCGTCCGCCTTCGGTCTCGACATAATAGCATGATCCCGTGACCTGGCGGGCCGCCCCAAAGAATTGAATCTTCATTTTTCCTCGATCGTTCGGTTGCCGAAATGAGCCAGCCTTGACTTAAGAAAATGATACTCCGACGAGAAAAAAAGCATCGTTATCCATAGCCGAGCGGCGATGAAGGTCTGTTCCCAGAGAGGGGCCAGGAAAAGAGAACCTGTTCCGGATTTTGGAAATCCTTTCGCGATCAGAAGGTAGATCCCTGTGACGGCCAGGAACACGAGCCCGACGAGAAGGAACAACATCCAGGCCCGAAAGAACCCGGCTTTGAGAAAACGGAAAGTGGAAAGAGAGGTGCGAAGGGCTTTCCGGCTGTCTTCGACGACCAGGCGGATTTTGACGTAATCGAAAAACATCTTCAGGCAGGAAAACAACAGAAGGAAAATCAGGAATCGGAGCGTTGATGCCCAGAATATCCCCCATCCTGTCTGCGCATTTTTCATCCAAAGATTGAACGGAGCCGAGATAAGCCGGCCGAGGATTCCAAAAACGAGAGCGTAGACGAAAAGGGAAAGGAAGAAAACCCGGCTGAAACGGCCGAAATATTTCCCGGCATCCCTTAAAAAACCCGGCCAGCGAACATTCTCTTTTTCGGCGGCCAAGCGGCCGATGAGGCCGCCGTTGAGAAAAATGTGAAGGGCAAAGAAAGCGACCGCGAGAGGGAACAAGACAAATGGAAAAGACGGACCGAGATTTTGATATTGATAAAGGAGATCTCCGATCCAAAGAAGGTCGGAGCCGCGGAAGATCGTCTCGCCGAGGACCGATCGGGAAAAATCCTTTTCCAGAAGCGCGCATAAGGGGGCGGCGATGAAAAGAGAAAACAAGAAATAGACCAGCCAAAGATAAAGGAGCAGCCGAGTTTTTTTTCCGGCCGTCTGAAAGCCCCGGCTCAGAGCGATGAGAATTTCCATCGTCGGTCTCCTAACTCAAGGCGCTTAGAAAATGGAGGCTGTTTTGAACCCAGAAGATGGCCTTGGCCGCCAAGCGAAATATTCCGGCTCGGCTCGGTTTGGTTTTCCGGCTATTATTGGCCAGGTTGGAATCGATCAGCCAAATCCGCTCAGGGTCGATTTCTACCACCGCCGCCGGTGAAGGTCTTTCGAAGACGAACTTGGCCCAGCGGCTCTGGCCGTCCCAGAATTTGAAGTCTTCTGTTCCGTCTTCGAAAACGACGCGCAGCCTGATCTCGAACCCGCCGCCGATTCGGGCTTCCCCGAAGCGCCTGAGCACAACCCGGGTCAGGAACATCTCGTCTTGACGCTCTTCGCGCTCGCCCGATTCGCGGTCGGCTGCTTCTCCCCGGGGTTTCCTGGCGTCCTTTTCCGTAATTTCCCCCTTGGAGCCGTTGCGGTCGAAAATGCCTCGGGCAAGATTCTTTTTTTTGTTTGTCCGGAACGAGGCGATCCCGTAGTCGAAATTGAGAGTGGAGAAGAAGAATTCATCGAAATACCAGGTCATATCGCGGCCGCTGACTTCATTGACCACCGCGATAAAATCCCCGGTCTCGGGATGCCGGAAGCGATAGCGCATCTGGAACATCCGCATGATCCGGAGCATCAGGTTTTCTCCGAGAAGCCGCTCCAGAGTATGCAGGCAGGCGGAAGCCCTCTGGTAGACATTCAGGCCGTAAGTCGTTCGACTTAAAAAGCGCCAGGAGGGATTCGTGATGGGATCTCTTTCGGCAACCAGAATGGCCCCCAGTCGGTCAAGCTCGTAATCATAATAAACGGGAAAATTGAAGATCTTGGCTAAAGGGAAGCCGAAAACCGATGGGGAGAACATTCCGGCTCCATAGGCTTGAGCCAGGACCTTTCCGGTGGAGTACGTGTTGATGCCTTCGTCGAGCCAAGCCTCTTCGAACTCGTTGTTGGCCACGAGTCCATACCAATATCCATGGCCGAACTCATGGATGATGACGCCTTCGGGATTGAGGACTTTGCGGTCGGTCATGATTCCGGTGCCGGCCGTGAACAGCGTCGGATACTCCATCCCGCCGCTTTCGGTACGGAACGGCGGATCGACCATGGTGATCGTTTCATAAGGATACGGGCCGTACCAGAGGCCGTAATATTTGATGGCCGCTCGGAGAGCCTTGAAATGGCGTTCGATCTGAGATCGGTGCTCGGGTCTGATGAGAAGAATCATCTTGATGTTCGGCAGCCGGATGGATTCGGGCGGCAGGCCGAGTTTGGCGGCGACTTCGAGATATTCCTCAGGAGTGACCTCGAGGTCGGCGATAAAATCGCGCTCCAGCCTGATAAAGGCGGGGTCGGCCGTCCAGGCAAAATCATGGATTCGGTCTTGGACGAATGTGGTCGTGATTGTTTTCCCGTCCTGGGATGAAACAGTCCGGACTTGCCTCCCCGAAGCTCCGACGACGAAGCGGGCGGGAACGGTGATATGGACGATGAAAGTGGCAAAATCGGCGAAAAACTCCGAATTCAGATGATACTGATGGCAGTTCCATCCGCGGCCTTCCTGGTAGACTCCAGGTTTCGGAAACCACTGGGCGATGAAGTAGGAATCGCGGTAATATCCTGTTCGGAGGACGGGGCGAGGGATTTTGGATTCGAATTCGATTTTGAGATGAGCCTCTTCCCCGGGCTGGAGGGGAGCCGGGAACCGAACGCGGGCGACGGTCTGATCCTCCGGGTGCCGGGGCTCGTCCGGAGTCATGAACTCGAGGGTTGGCCTCAGGTCGGTCCCGTCGGCCAGAACAATCCGGCGGAGGTCGATCCAGCCCCAGCCTCCTTTTTCCGTTTTGATGCCGAGAAGACTTTCTTCACGCGATTCCTCGAACAGGGCGCTTTTTTCATTCTTAAAAGCGTTCCAGTAAAGGTGGAACCACATGTCGGAGACGGCTTCCGAAGTCGTGTTTTTCCAGACGATCTCTTCGCGGCCACGAAGAATTTTAGCCTGATCATCGAGCTCGACCCAGATCTCGTATTTGAGAGGAGTGCTGCCTGTCCCGGCCGGAACCTCCTGGCCCCCGCCGAGAAAACGGACGGCCAGACAGAGAGAGATCAGAGAAACAAGCGCTTTTGGCATCTTAATCAATCGAACCTCCTTCGGGAAGGACGGATGGAAAGCGGCTTCTCACGATCTCTTCCCAAACCTTGAGGCGGGGGAAATAAATGAATTCGAGAACGAGCGAGACAAAAAGGAAAACATAGAAGGCGCCTCGATCAGCGGAAAGAAAAAAATAGAAGAAGCCCAAGAGAGCCGGGACCTCGGACAGAGCCGCAATCACGACGCTCAAGCGGGCCAGTTTTTGAATAAACGCGCTGGCTTCCTCTCCCTTGACATTTTTTGGCATCCCTCGAGCGATCAGACGCGTCAGAATGATGATCCCGATTGCGGCGCCATAGAACAAGAGCTTGAGTGCCGGGCTTGTCGAAAAGCTCGAGACCGGACGAAAAGCTCCGCTCATGCGCTGGACAACCTCAAAAACGGCCAAATAGACGAGCAAGCTGCCCGTCATTGCGCCGCAGAGGATGACGGCCTGACGAAATGTCTTCCTCAATTCCTGGGAAAGATCCATGGTTGCCTCCCCAATTTATTTTTTCAGGCATTTTTTTTCAATCCACATAGAGGAGCAGGCTCTTTAGATATTCGCTTTCGGGATGATAGATATTGAGCGGATGATCAAAGGCCAGGCGATGCCGCTGCAAGATCCGGACTCCTTTTCTCGCCTCTGCCGCTGCCTGAAAGATAATTTGCTGAAAGAGGTCCTGGCTGATGAAATGCGAGCAGGAGAAGGTCAGAAGAAGACCGCTTGGCCGAATCTTAAGCAGAGCCAACCGGTTGATGTCTTTGTAGCCCCGGCCGGCCCGGAGGACATCCGCTTTCTTTTTAGCGAAGGCCGGCGGATCGAGGATGATCAAATCGTAGGGTTCGAGATCCCGGCGGAGAAATTCGAAGACGTCGGCGACATGGAAAGTTTGCTCCTTGGATTCGAAGCCGTTCAAAGCGACGTTTTTTCTGGCCAATCCGACGGCGCGCTCAGAAATATCGACGGAATCGGTCGCTCGGGCTCCGCCGGCCAGAGCCGCGACCGTAAATGAGCCCGTGTAGCAGAAGCAATTCAGAACACGCCGCCCTTCGGACAACGACCGGACGAGGCGGCGCATCGGGCGAAGGTCGAGAAAGAAACCCGTTTTCTGAGAGCCCGGAATCTCGACAAGAAAACGGAGTCCGCATTCTTGGATCTCGACCGCTTCTACGGGTTCTCCGTAGAGAAGCCCCTCGAAATCCGGCAGTCCTTCTTCGCGCCTGGCCGGCAGGATCGATTTTTCATAAATCGAACGGGGAGAAAGTTTTTTGATCAGGAGGGAAAGGACGGTCGATTTCAGCCTTTCCATCCCGAGAGTCGTAATCTGAACGACAAGAACATCGTCATAGCGGTCGACGATCAACCCGGGGATCCCGTCTCCCTCGGCGTTGACCAGGCGATAGGCGTCGGTCTCCCGAATCAGCTCTCGGCGCAGGTAGAGCGAAGCGTCAAGTCTTTCGTCGAGGGCTTTTAGCGGCGGAGTGTCATCGAACGTCAGCATGCGGCCGATGATCGAGCTTCTGCGGCTAAAATAGCCTCGGCCCAAGAACTCGCCTTGACTCGTCCGAACGGCCAGAATGTCGCCGTCGTTGAAATCAGGCAGGCTCTTGATCGCGCCGGAGAAAATCCAATGATGGCGCTGCCGCACCGCTTTCTCTTTGTTTTTCTTCAAGACGACGGCCGGCTCTTTCATCGACTTCCCCGGACGATCTCGGCGGTGAGTTGATCGAGAAGTCTCCGGTCCGGTTCGGTCAGTCGGCAAGTCCGACATTCTTCGAGCGTAACCCAGCGGATTTGGTCGTGTTCCCGGAGCGCGAACGATCCGGAAAGGCGGACCGCGGAAAAGGCTTCGAGCTCGATCGAAAGCTCGCCCGAAGAATAGAGAACCGAGCCGAGACGCCTGCCGACGTGGATCAGAATGTCGAACTCTTCGCTCATCTCTCTGGTTAGAGCGTCTTCCGGCGTCTCGCCCGGTTCGATCTTGCCGCCAGGAAACTCCCAGAAACCCCCGAAACGGTCGCCCTTTTTTCTTCGGGCGATCAAGATTCGGCCGTCTTGGCAGAAAATCGCCGCCAAAACTCTGGTCGGGTGATCGGCGGCCGTTTTCCGACTTCTTTGGGATTTTTTTCTTGCGATTTTCATTGTCTCCTATCATAACGGCCTGACATTTTTTTTCAAGCTTCGCCTTGACCTTTGCCTCCGTTTTGGCGATCGATCGAGGCAGGCAGCCGCGCGTCCTTCTCAAGTCCGAGGATGCGGTCTTGGGTGTTTCCCGTTATAAAACTTGCCGGCGGTGAAAATAACCAAGCCGCGCTTTGCTGCGCTGGAGCCACTCGTCGGCTGAAACGAGGAGACATGACTCCGAGGTTGCGGATAGAGAAACTCTTTAACATAGGAGTTCAGAGGACGGTATGCTATAATGCTGCGCGATGAAAATCGCCATCCTTGCTTCGGAAGTCTTCCCTTTTGCCAAGACCGGAGGTCTGGCCGATGTCACGGGCGCGTTGCCCAAGTTTCTTCGCGCCCTGGGAGCCGAGGTCAGAGTCTTGCTGCCCCTCTACCGAGAAACGCGTCGGAAAGGATTTTCCCTTGTTCCTGTGGCACGGGATGTCGAGATCGACTGGGGTCCGGGAAAAGAGCGTTTTTCCGTTTTCGAGAATGCCTCGGCGGATGTCTCTTTTGTGTTCATCGAGAAGGATGAATATTTCGACCGTGATCATCTTTATGGAACAGCCCAGGGGGATGATCCCGACAATGGCGAGCGCTTCGCTTTTTTCTCGCGGGCCTCGCTCGAAGCCCTGCGGCGGATGGGTTTTCGGCCCGATATCATTCATGCTCACGATTGGCAGGCGGCCATGTCCCTCGCCTACCTGAAATACTCCCTGGCCGGGGATTCTTTCTTTGCCCACACGAGGTCTCTTTTTACGATCCATAATCTTGCCTATCAGGGACTTTTCGAAAAGGAGATTCTCGGCCGGATCGGCCTGCCCGAATCCCTGTTCAATATGGAAGACCTTGAGTTCTTCGGCCAGGTCAACTACCTCAAGGCTGGAATTCTCTACTCCACCGCCGTCAATACGGTCAGCCGTCGCTACAGCCAGGAAATCCAGACGCCGGAGTTCGGCTACCGGCTGGACGGCCTCCTCCGCAAGCGCCGCGACGTTCTTTTCGGTATCCTGAACGGGGTGGATTATTCCGCCTGGAATCCGGCCACGGATAAGCATATCGTGAAGCCTTTTGACCCGACGTATATCGAAGGGAAAAAGGCCTGTCGGGACGATCTACTGCAGGAGTTCGCTCTCCATAAAATTGACGAGGAAACGCCGGTCATCGGGATGGTTTCGCGGTTGGCCGGCCAGAAAGGCTTCGACCTCCTATGCGAGGCGTTGGCCGGCCTTTTTGAGCTAAAGGTGGCTCTTGTCATCCTCGGGACGGGAGAGGAGATCTTCCAAAAAACCCTGCTTGAAGCACAGGATAAATATCCCGACTTTCTCGGGGTGAGGATCGCCTTCGATGAAGCCCTGTCGCATAAGATTTATGCCGGAAGCGATCTGTTCCTCATCCCCTCTCGTTATGAGCCCTGCGGACTGACACAAATGTACAGTCTGCGCTACGGAACGATTCCCATCGTCCGAGCGACGGGAGGACTGGACGACACCGTCCAGGAATATGATTGGAGAAATGAAGTCGGCAATGGATTCAAGTTTGAAGCCTACTCCTCGGCGGCTCTTCTCGAGGCGGTGAAGAACGCGATCGGAGTCTATCGGCAGCGGGAACGGTGGAGGAAGCTTGTCCGCAAGGCCATGAGCTATGATTTTTCCTGGGACCGTTCGGCCCGAGAGTATATCCGCCTCTATCACAAGATCATGGCTCTTTAGGACACCGCTTTCGTCGACCGGGTTTCCGCAATTCGGAATGATTTTGATTCAGGCTGATATCGAAGCTTGATCCAGGTGAGGCTTTCAACAGAGATCAGTCGCGCATGAACCCGGCCGTCGTTTCGGGCGGAACAGGGTTGATGTAGAAGCCGGTTCCCCACTCGAACCCTGCCACTCGAGTGAGTACGGGAATAATTTCCATATGCCAGTGGTAACTTTTTTTGAGGTTTGCCCAGGCCTCGTGAGGAATATTAGGGTTCGGTCCCTGATGGATGTAATAATTGAACGGCGGGTCGTTCAGGATCTCTCTCATTCTCCCCAAAATTTTGTTGAGGATTCTGGCAAGCGACGCTGCCTCGGTTCTGCTGAGATCCGTAAACCAGGGAGAGTGACGAAGCGGATAGACGCGCATTTCGAAAGGAAAACGAGGGGCAAACGGTGCGATGACCGAGAAATGCTCGTTGCGGAGAATCAGGCGGTCGCCGATTCGGGTTTCGTCCCGGATAATCCGGCAGAAAATGCACTCCCCGAACTGCCGGTGGAGCCTTTCCGAGCTGTAAAGCTCTTCATTGACCTGTTTGGGAATGATCGGGGTGGCGACGATCTGGGAATGAGGATGAGTGAGGGAAGCCCCGGCCTCCCGTCCTTTGTTTTTGAACACATGGACATACTTGTATTGAAATTCCTTTTCAATGCTCGCTACCCGTTGTCGATAGGTTTCAAGGACGTGCTGAAAATGATAAAGAGGGAGGTCGGACAGCTCGGCGCCGTGGTCGGGCGTTTCGATAATGACCTCATGGACGCCGACGCCGCTCATCCACTGAAAGACGCCGTCTTCATGACGTTCCGGGAGCGGGCCACGGCTTAGGGCGGGAAATTTGTTGGGCACCGTCCTCACCAACCAGCCGGGCCGGTTTTTTCGCGTACCCGGGCGGCGAACAGCATAAACTTCGGGCGGCGTTTTGGACTCGTTGCCCTCGCAAAACGGGCAGAACGCCGGCTTGACCTCTTCCTTTGCCGACTGAGCCGGCCGAAAATCATCCGGCCTCTTACTTCTTTCCGCAGCCAGAATCACCCAGCGACCGCTGACGATGTCTTTTCTCAGTTCGGACATGGAATCAGCCGACAAGCTCCTTGATCTTGGCCTTGAGTTCATCAAGCGAGGCCGATTTGACGATGTAGGCGTCCGCTGCCCAGGTCATGAAATCGTGCTTGTAGCTCTGATAAGCCGTGTTAATGATGATCGGAACGTCCTTGCGCAGAGCCATGATTTGAGTGATCAGCTCGATCCCGTTTCTGGCCGGCATGCGGATGTCGGTGATGATGAGATCGAACGCTTTCGTCTTGATTTGTTTCAAGGCGGAATCGGCATCCGAGACGGCCGTCACCTGGTATCCTTCTTTCGTCAGCTCCTCTTTATAAAGAAGGCAGAGGTTTTTCTCGTCTTCGACGATTAAAAGCTTCTTTTTTTTCATGGCTTGAATTCCCCTTCTTTCGGTTTGGCTCGGAAATAAAGCCGGAAGGTCGTTCCCTGACCTTCTTGGCTATCGACGACGATTCGGCCCCGGCAGGCTTCTACGACTCGCTTGACATAGGCCAGGCCGAGTCCCATCCCCTTTTCTTTTGTCGAGACGAACGCCTCGAAAATCTTTTCCTTCACTCTTTCCGGGATTCCTTTCCCATTATCGCGGACAGAAAGGACCGCCCATTCGTCGTTTTCCCGGTAGGCTCGGAGCTCGATCGTTCCCCCGACATCGACGGCATCGATCGCATTGTCGAGGATGTTCCGGAGCGCTTCGCCGGCATGGATGGGGTCGCAGAAGGCGGAGTTCAGCCCGGGCTCGATCTCCGTCTTCAGGGTCAGCTTTTTCCCGGCTAGACGCGGCCGAACGGCTTGACTCACCAGCTTGAACATTTCCCTGATGTCCACCGGAACAGGCTCTTTAATATCCACCTTGAGAAACTGGGTCAAGCGGAGCAGGATTCTTTCCAAACGACGGATTTCGGCCCGGATGATCTTCAGATTCCTTTCTCTTTTCGCCGCGCTGGACCTCGGGTCGAGAAGCTGGTCGGCGAAGCCGCCGATGGTGACCAAAGGGTTGCGAAGTTGATGCGTGACGAACATGGCCATCTCGCCCATGGCCGCCACTTTTTTCATTTCCACGATCCGCCGCTGGAGGTGGGAGGTGTAAATGAAATTTCCGGCAATCAGCCCGCAGAGGCTGGCCAGCTCGATATCGCGGTTCTCGATCGGGCGCCGGGTGATGGCGTTGTCGAGGACGATTTCTCCCAGGATCTCTTCTTTGCCGACGAGGGGAATGCAGAGGAATTCCTCGGCAGCGATGGTTTCAAGAAAACGCCGGTCGACTAGGGGTTCGTTCGATGCCTCCTTGACCAGGATGATTTCCTTGGACGCTGCGGCGAGGGCGGGGAGTTGGGGCTCGTTCTGGTCGAGCGGGAAAGTGAGACTCTTAATTCTTTTGGTCAGAGTGTCGGCGTCCGCAGAGACGAGCGCCCGGTTGTGTTCGATGATTTCGTAGTAGCCGATTCCGGGCGTGGAAAGAACCCGCCAGATCGATTCCGCCTCTTCCAGCGAAGCCGGGCCCAGCCAGTAGGTTCCCTGGAGGGCGCCTCTTTTGGCCAGGAAAAGCATCGCTCGGTTGAACCCGAGTCCTGACCCGGCCGTCAAAGCGGTCATGATGACGAGAAGGTTATCCATGAGAGAAAAGGGTTGAAAAAAGCTCTGGGCGATGATGGAAAAGAGCTGCAACTCTTTTGAGGTTTCTTGCGGAAAATCGTGGAGAAAGAGGTGATAGCGCTCGATCACTCGGCCCTCCAGTTCTTGGGAACGACCGTAATCCCGGTTTCGCTGACCAGAAAATTCTTTTTGTCTTTTTTCTGATCGCTTCCGACGACGAAGCCGTTCGGAATTCGACAGAATTTATCGACAATGACTCGATGGAGATTCGCCTCCCGACCGATTTCGACCCCCTCGAAGACGATCGAGTCGGTGATCTTGGCGCCAGAGAGGACCTGAACTCCGGGCGAGAGAATGGAATGGCGGATCAAGCCATCCTGAATGCGGCAGCCCGAACTGAGGATGGAGTTTTCGACTTCCCCTTTGATTAAATAGGAAGGCCCTTCCTGCGTTTTGTGGGTTCGGATGAGCCAAGCTTTGTCGTTTAAACGAAAAGGCGGAGAGGGAGACAGGAAGGCCATGTTCGCCTTCCAGTAGGCATCGATCGTTCCGATATCCTCCCAGTATCCGTCATAGAGGTAAGCGTAGACCTTGGCCTGGTTGATCAAGCGGGGGATGACGTCCTTGCCGAAATCGTGGCTGCTGGCGGAGTTCTTCGCGTCTTCGATCAGGGCCCGGACGAGAACGGACGTCCGGAAGAGATAGACGCCCATCGAGATCAGAGACAGACGGTTGTCCCAGGGCACAGCCGGCGGGCGATCCGGCTTTTCGAAAAAATCCTTAATCCGTCGGGACCGGCAGGTGGATATCACTCCGAACCGTCCGGCTTCGGCCCGATTGACGGTTTTCGCCAGAATCACCGCATCGGCCTTTTTTTCGTTGAAAAATTGAATGATCGGCCGGTAATCGGCCCGGTAGACATGATCGCCAGAAAGGACAAGAACAGCCGCCGGGTTCTCCTGCTGAATGGTGTAGATATTTTGAAAAACGGCGTCGGCCGTCCCCTCGTACCACTGTGTCGAGACCCGGCCCTGAGCGGGAAGGGAAAATATATAGCCGCCGCTCTCGGCATGAAAAATATTCCAGCCGTAAAGGATATGTCTCTCGAGCGAAAGGGATTTATACTGGGTGAGGAGAGCGATTTTTCTCAACCCGGAATTCAGCGAGTTGGATAGGCTGAAATCGATGATCCGGTAGCTTCCTAAAAAAGGGACGGACGGCTTCGCTCGGTCTTTGGTCAGCGGATAGAGCCTTTCCCCTTTCCCTCCGCAGAGGATCATGACCAGAATCTGTTCAGATGAGATTTCCATCCGGATCGATGACCTCGGAAAAAAGATGGTCCTCCTCTTCCCAGGCTTCGAGAAGGCGTGTTTCCTCAGCCCTCAGGTCTTCGGGCCGGGTGAGCCAGTCAGCGAGAGTCGCGGCCCTCTCATAATGTTCTGCAGCCCTGTTTTCGGCGTAGTCGCGGGCGGTCCAGGTCGAAATTAAAAACGGCCAGTCCGAACTCTCGAGAAGGAATTTTTCGCGAACGAATTGTTTGAGAACTCGGGATTTCTGTTTGGACGGCTGTCCTTTCAGAAAGCGGGCCGCCTGCTCAATCCGATAGATCCTTTCCCAGATCCATGAGGTGTCGTCGTTCAACCAGATCCAGTGAAATCCGCCCTTGCCCCAGGAACCTTCGGGCAGAGAGATCAACTGATGAGCCGGCAGTCTCTCCAAGCATTCCTTTACGGTTGCGGACTTGATCCCTGCCCGGGAGAGCTTGCGCACGACGAGATCAAGCCATTCCGGGCCTTCGAACCACCAGTGACCGAAAAGCTCGGTATCGTAAAGCGAGACCACGACTCCTTTTTCTTGGGGCCGAAGCGAGTCGAGAACGGAGGCGACGAAATGATCGGCGTTCTCTTCCAGCCTCTCTTCGACCTTGAGTGGATTATAAGGCAATTTGGCGCCCAGGTCGGCCTGGTTCGATGTGATCCTCCAATACCTCATCCCGCCGGGAAAGTGCTTCTTATGGAATTCGAGATACCAGCCGTCTCCGGGGTAGCCGGTCCTTCCGCTCCAGACCTGGGTTCCTGATTTTTCGTCGCGGACAAGAAAAGGAACCCTTGAAGGATAGGCGAGATAAGGTTGATACGGGCTATGAGCTCTGTCCTCTCCCGGATGATATTCTTTCTTGAATTTCTCCCAGAGGAGCTTCAGAGCGGGGAAGCGGTCGAGATAAACGCCCTTCGCCTCCCCTCCTTTGAGAAGATGAGTGTCGACAAAAAAGCAGCCCAGGCCTTCCGCGCCCAGGATTTCGTCCACCCCGGCGCGTTCGGTCGTTGCCCCTTCGCCGAGTGGGGATTTCCAGGCATAGCGAGGACGGTAGGCACATTCCGGAAGCCAGAAGCCGAGCGGTGCGCAGCCGAAATGTTTTTTATAGACCTCGATGCCCTGCCTGACCTGCCATCGGACGCTCTCGTCCTGGCCGAGAAGAGGCAGGTAGCCGTGGGTGGCGGCCGATGTCAGGACCTCTATCTGCGATTCATCCTGGAGCTCGCGGATGGCGGAAATGATGTCTTCGTTGCAGGCAGAAGAGAAAAATTCGCCTAAATCTTCGTACCATTTTTCCCAGTGGGCGGTTAAAGATCGAAGCTCGGTCTTCCCTGTTTTCTCAAAATAGGCCCGGTCTTGCCTCGCGATGTCGATCTTCATCTTCAAATAATCCTTAAAACCCGCCGTGAAGCTCGGGCTTTTCAGCTGCTCCATCAAGACCGGCGTGAACGAGATGCTGATCCCGGGGCGGATGCCCTGGTCTCTCAGACGGCGGAAGACGCGGAGAAGCGGCAGATAGCTCTCCGCCGCCGCCTCGAAAAGCCAGTCCATCCCGTGCGGCCAGCGGCCATGGGCAAGGACAAAGGGGATGTGGCTGTGGAGGACGAGACAAAACAGCTTTTCGCTCATGGCCCCTCTTTCCATTGGATCTTCAGGGAAACCTTCTCTCCGCCGTCGAGGCGGAGTTGCCATTGGGGTAGAAAACACACCCCTTGATGAATTATATCATATCCTTCTTCCGATTGAGAAAGCGTCTGCAAAGGGAAGTGCCAGATTCGGGGAGAGGGCGAGAATTCGATCCTCCATCGACCTTTGAGGAGCGAGACCGCGTTCCGGTCGATTTTCCATTCCTGGTCGAGAAGATAAAAGTTCCATTCGCTGGCAAAAATAAGATCGAGCGCTTTTTCTCCCGGGTTTGAAAGCTCGTAGAGAAATTGGATTTTCTCGGCCTCGACAACGACGGATTTCATCAAGTCGAGGGGCCGTCGTTCGTCATTGACCCAAACGTGGCCGT
>CAZNVB010000254.1:0-8508 GCA_964576265.1 uncultured Eubacteriales bacterium
TCCCAGTTTTTGTTTAATTCCGCCTGAAAGCCGAGCCTGTAGTAATGGGGGCCGAAGGTGACACAGGCGGAGAAGATCGTACTGCAGAGGATGATCAGCACCAGAGCCCGTTGTTTCATCCTTATTCTCCTTCTAAGGGAAATTTTCGCGTCGAGGAGTCCGGCAGAATGACCTCGATCTCCTCGGCCGTGATTTTCCCGATGCGGACGCCCTCGCTGACGACCTCGCCCTCGGCCACGGCAAGGGCCTGGCCGTCGAGAATAATGAGACCGATATGACGGCGTTCCGAGACGATGACCCCGACATAGCGGAGGTTAACGCTGAAGGCCGGTCGAGCGGGCTCCGCACTGATTCCTCCTTCCTCCGGCCAGGCAGCCTCCACTCCCCGGCTTCCGGGTGTACCCGGAAGAGTCGAAGTCCGGGGAGTCGAGGTCACCTCGGACGCTGCGCCGGGAGCAAAAATATTCCTTTGGACCGACGTTTTTTCCTCCCTGGAGATCCGAAGCAAATCCATCCGGACCAGGCTTCTCTTATCTTGATCTTTGGCCGGCGATTTTTCCGCTTGAGCAAGGCCAAGTGAGACAAGGAATCCCGCTCCAAGAAGACATCCCCAGACCGGATGAGGCCGCTTAAAAGCTCTCATAATATCCCGCCAGTGTCGTTCTCAATTCAAGAAGATTCCCCCCCTCGGCGATTTTGACAAAATCGACATTTTCGATGATCAGAAACTTCGGCCACCGTTCGACCGCCTCGAGGAATCTCTTGACGACAGAATAGGAACCGCTGAAATTGAATGTGACGACGACTTTTTTCTCACGCTCCCTGACCCGGTCGACATAATCATAGCGAATCGCTTGGGTGCGAATTCCTGCCTCAAAGAGGAGCTTTTCGAGGTCCAGCCGGAGCGCGTGAAGGCCGTCGTTCTCGCGGTAAAAGTATTGGCCCTCGATCTCGGCAAGGTCTTTCAAAGCCTGTTCCCACCTCGACCACTCGGCCGAAGCGGCGGCGCGCTTGGCCTCGATGGCGAGCCGGGCTTTTTCTTTCCCTTCAACCTCGATGGCCAGCCTGCGGGAAGACCGTTTCTGTCCGACAGTCGCCAGGAAAAGAAAACAAAGGGCAATGATGAAAAGGAGCGCAAGCAGGATCAGCTGCCGGCGCTCTTTTTCATCGAGGATTCTCGTCGCCCGGCTCATAACTCACCATAATTTCATAGACGAATTGTCCCTGGGGATTCTTTTCCTCGCTTTCCACCCGAATTTGGCCGAAGTGGCGGGATTGGAGATTGGTGATCAAGGTCAGCAGATCTTCCAGGGTTCGGGAGGCGACTCGGAGGCGAAAACGGGCTCGTCCTTCCTCGGTGTTCTGTTGATCCAGCGCCAGGACGTAGCTTGAAGGCGGAAGGGATTCCTCCATTCGGGACAGGAATTCCGTCCAGGAAAAGCTCTTTCTCCAAATCAAGCTGTTGACGAGGTCGACTTTTTCCTGGTTCTTCTTCGCCGCTTCCCGCGTCTTAGCGACAAGTTGCCGCTCTTCCCGCTCGGCGGTCGTCATGTGCCGCTCGATTTCGGCCAGCCGAGATCGCCAAGTCCGATTCTGACCGGAAAAGCGGAACGCAAAAAAAACAGCCAAGATCGTCGCTCCGATGATGCCGGCCAAAAGGATGCTCCCCACAAACGCATAAAGCCTTCGGTTCCGGACCGGCCGGGAGGCGAGGTTGAGTTCAATCGTCGTCATGGAATCTGTCCCAGAAGCGGCGCCAGGATTGTTCTTTCAGCCAGAGGAAGATGGCTGATGGAAGAAGCTCCGAGAGCGTGAATGGAGAAGGGAATTTTCCTGCCGACCATGGTCAGGAACTCCTCTTGCCCCTCTCTGAGACCGACCCTCAGCCAGAGGGAACGGATCGTCGCCTTCTCTCGATCTTCCACATAAAAGACCGTGTTTTCAATTTCCTTGACGATCATCTCGATTTTCTGGCCGAGCGCAGGAAAGGGCCGGCGTTCGGCCGCAAACGTTTTGCTGCGATAAAGAGAAATCTCGGACCGAGTCACGGCCACGAGGCTCATGGATTCTTCTTCGATATTCGCCACCAAAACATCGCTTTCTCTTTTCCAGTCCAGAAGATTGAGAAGGCTGAGCGTCGGGGCGTTGATCATCCCGGTCTCATATCCCAAATGGGAAAACAATTCCTCATATTCGTCAAGGATGGCCGCCCGTCCGAGACAGGCGAGGACCTTGACGCTGCCGTTCGAGGATAAAACCTGGTAGGCCAAACGAGCATCCTCAGGCAGAATCGGCATCTGCTTTTTCGCTCGCCAGCGGATCAGCTTGTCTCTTTCCTTTTCGGCAAGCGGCAGGGAATCAAACCCGAGAATAAAAATCTTGAGGCACGTTTCTGGAACCAGGAGGGCGATCTTCCGTCCGGCCGCATGAATCTGAGTCAAGGCCTGACGGACAATCTCCCCGAGCTGGGCGCGGTCGGGCAAATTTGAGCGGTCGAAATGGGGATCGACCAGCCCTCCCGGCAAGGGCAGGATCACATGATCCTTCACTTTTCTTTCTCTCGGAGCGACGTGAATGGCGCTGATATAGGAGGAAGCGAGCTGAACAATGATCGGAACCGAGGGAGGAGCAGTAAAATACCGGATCGCTTTGTCGAGAAAAGCAGGTCGACGGAAATAAATTCGCACTTTATAGACCATCGTCCTCGGCCGAAGCTCTTCCGACCCTCATTCGACGAACGTCACCTTGTTCAGCTCTCTGAGGCTAGTGATTCCGCCAAGAACCTTTTCCAGACCGACTTCGCGGAGAAAAACAATCCCTTCCTCTTTCGCCCTCTTTTTTACTTCCGAGAGGGGTTTCCTCTCGAGAATCATCTCGCGGATGGTATCGGAGAGTTCAAGAAGTTCAGCGATGGCCGTCCGGCCTTGATATCCCGTGAAGTTGCAATAGGAACAACCCCGGCTTTCATAAAAGGTCCTTTTCCTGTAGATCTCCGCGTTCAAACCGGACTCGATGAGCTGCTCGTCTCGGTACTTGACGGCTACCTTGCATTTCGGGCAGAGGACCCGGACCAGGCGCTGGGCAAGAATGCAGTTCAGGGCGGAAATGAAACTGTACGGGTCGACCTGCATATGCAGGAAACGCCCGATGACGTCGAAAACATTATTCGCGTGGACGGTGGTGAAGACGAGATGGCCGGTCAGGGCGGACTGAATGGCGATCTGAGCCGTCTCCGGGTCGCGGATCTCGCCGACCATGATTTTATCCGGGTCGTGCCTCAAAATCGACCTCAGGCCGCGGGCGAACGTCAGCCCCTTCTTCTCGTTCACCGGAATCTGGGTAATGCCGCTGATCTGATACTCGACGGGATCTTCGATGGTCACGATTTTATCTTCGGGCGACTTGATTTCGGTCAGGGCCGCGTAGAGGGTCGTCGTTTTGCCGCTCCCCGTTGGCCCGGTGACGAGGACCATGCCGTACGGCTGAGTGATATAGCGACGAAACTTCTTCAGCACTTCTTCGGAAAAGCCAAGCAGGTCAAGCCGAAGCTCAAGGATGGCTTCGGTGATCATCTCTTTATCCAAGATGCGGATGACGGCGTCCTCGCCGTAGATGCTGGGCATGATAGACACCCGGAAATCGATCGTCTTGTCCTTGATCCTTAAGCGGAAACGTCCGTCTTGGGGAACCCGACGCTCGGAGATATCCAAGTCCGACATGACCTTGATCCGGGAAATGATCGGTGATTGGAACTTTTTATCGATCGGCTCCATGGCCTCGCCCAGAACCCCATCGATCCGATACTTGATCCGGACCGCGTCTTCGCGCGATTCGACATGGATGTCGCTGGCCCGTTTCTGAACGGCGGTGAAGATGATCGTGTTGACGAGTTTGATGATCGAGCCGTCCTGATCGGCCAGCTTTTCCAGGGAAATGACCTCTTCTCCTTCTCCGCCGTCTTTTTCGACGACCTGGACGATAAATCCTTCCGTGGCGTCCTTTAAAACCTGAAGGGCTGTCTCGCTGCGGCGCAAGGCCTCTTGAATCGCCCGCTTGGAAGCCGCAAAGATCTGGACTTTTTTCCCCAGAAAAGATTCGATCGAATCGATGGTGCCAAAATCGGACGGATCGGCGATGGCGATCTTGACGTCGGTCTCGTTCTCCTCAAGAGGGATGAAGTTTGCCCGGTAGAGGAATTCGGGGGGGAATGACTGGACCAGCTCGCGGTTCACCAGGATCGCAGCCAGGTCGATGGTGGGAACGTTGTACCGTTCGGCCAGCTTCCGGGTTTCCGCTTCCTCAGCCAGCATGACTTTCTTGGCTTCTTCTTGGTTCATGGGATCATCTCGTCACCTGAATGATATTAAAAATGGGGAGATAAACGGCCAGAAGCATGAGAGCGACCAGCATCCCCATCATGATGATAATGACCGGCTCAATCAACGAAACGAAGGTGTTGACCCGGTCGCGGACCTTTTCATCAAAGACATCCGCCACCTCTTTCAACAACCCGTGGAGGTTGGCCGAGGTCTCCCCGATCCGGATCATGTCGATCGCCAGCATCGGGAAATAGCCGGATTTGGCGAGCGAATCGGAAAGAGATTCTCCGTTGCGGATATCGTCGGGCAGATGTCGGGTCTGCTGAGCAAGGAACTTATTGGGAATGGCTTGGATGGCGATGGGAAGAGAGACAAGCAAAGTAATTCCGGCCTCGATCAGCAGTCCGAGCGTTCGGCTGAATAGGGAAATCCCTGTTTCTGACCAGAGTTTTCGTGCGTAAGGAATCCGGAGTTTGAATTTGTCCAAAAGGATTCGGGTTTTTTCTCTCTTTTTCAGTCGAGAAACCGCCAGGACAGCCGCAATTCCGGAGAGGATGACGAACGGCGTCATTTTTCGCAAGAGAGTTGCCAGCCCGATCAGCAAGCGCGAAACAGCTGGCAGCTGGGCCTGGAAATCCTGATAGAACCGGGCGAACTGAGGGAGAATGAAATTCACCAGGACTCCCATGAGGATGAGGGAGAACGTCAGGAGCAAGGTCGGATAGATCAGGGCCGAACGGATCCTCGACTTCGTCTCGGCAATGACCTTGGCGTAATCGATGTAGCGGCCGATGGTGGCGGGAAGATTGCCGCCTTGCTCTCCGGCCAGAAGCGAAGCCGTATAGACTTTGGTGAACCTTTTTTCGTGCGGGCTGAAGGCTTCGGAGAGCGCTTTTCCGCTTCGGATTTCCCCTTCGACACCGAGAAGAAGTTCTTTTAAATGAATGTTCTTGGTCCGGCTGGTGATGATCTCGAGACTCTTAAGAATCGGATAACCCGCCCGAAGAAGGGCCGCCAGCTCCTGATTGAACATGATAAAGTCTTTATCCTTGATTTTCTTCTCGAAGGGAAAAGAAGGGACGGTTAGGCGCTTCCAATCTTTCTTGACCGACAGAACGCAGAATCCCTCGGATTCAAAATGCTTGCGGCAATCTTCGGCCGAAGGAGCAAGAAAACTCTGGGAGAAGGATTGACCTCCTTCGCTCGCCAGACGGCAGATAAAATATGGCATTCTATTAATAAATATCTCGTCTCGTCCAAAAAGGATACGGACATATTAGGGGAAGGGTGCTTTTTTGTCAAATAAGACCGCCCATCCAAATTTCCGTATCTGAGAATCGTGTTCCCCCGGTTGACAAAGGAGAAGGAAAGAGATATTTTTATCATAGTGAAAAGAGTATTTCTTCATATCATGGCTGTTTTTATCTTCTTGAGTTATTTCCCCTTTCTCGCCCCGTTCCAAACCCAGGAATTTCCAGCCAAAAAGCCGAAATATGATTATTGGAGCTCGTTTTTTTCCCGGAATACGCGACCTCTCGGATTGAAAGAGAACGAGGCTTTGAAAAGACTGCAGAAACAATCGAATATCAAATGGGCTGTTCGGACAGGAATCAGGCACATTTTGAGCTGAGATGATCGGGACAAATTTTTTTCCCCGGCTGATTCAATTTTTTGGATTCTGAGCCGATGAGAAAGAGCGCGGCCGCAACAATCCTGGGGATCGCCTTTCTCATCGGGATGGGCGGAATAAATATCTATCGAAAACTCGTCTGGAGAGAGCCCACAGACGGCGCGCTCTGGGGGAAAATGGAAGGCCGGATGACCGCTCTTCGAATCGAAGCGAACGGTCCCGCCTATTTGGCCGGCATCAAGAAAGGCGACGTGCTCTATTCCATCAATGACTTGAAGATCGAGAACAAGATCGATATCGTCAAAAGTCACTGGGTCGCTCATCAAACCGGTCAAAAACTTCAGTATCAAATTGGTCGGCCCGGGGAAGTCCTCGCTCCCTCCTTATACCTCACCCAAAAGGGGACAAACCTTCTTTATTACTACCTCGCGCTGATCGGTTTGACCACTCTGATCATCAGCCTGGTCGTTTTTTTTAATACCAAGAAATCTTTCTCCTCTCCTTACCTCTTTTATTACCTTCTGTGCTTGGCGCTTTTTTCTTTCTTTACCTTCTCTCCCACTGGCCAGCTGGATGCTCTCGACAGCGTCTTTTTTTGGCTGGATAAAACGGCGTTTCTTCTTTTTCCTCCGCTTCTCCTTCACTTCTTTCTTGTCTTTCCCCAGAGAATGAGAATCGTCAAAATGAAGCCCTCGCTTCTCCGAATCCTTTATATCCCGGCCGCCGTTCTTTTGGCCGCCGAATCTGCTCTTCATGCGCCGCTTTTTGCCGGTTGGAATGAGTCCAGGGCGTTTACAGTTTACAAAACGCTCGAACGCCTGGAGGTCTTCCATTTTTCTGTCCTGACCCTGTTCGTCATCGTCGTTCTCTTCTCCGGCTTTCTCCGCCCCCCGAGTCCGATCATCAAGAAACAACTCCGCTGGGTTCTTACCGGTCTCGGTCTCGGCATTTGTCCCTTCATCTTTTTCTATGCCCTTCCCTATGTTTTCGGCCGTTTCCCTTCTTCTCTGGCCGAGCTCACCATCCTCTTTCAAGCCCTCATCCCGCTGACTTTTGCCTATGCCGTCTCCCGCTACAAGATCATGAATTTTGAGGTTCTGCTCAAGAAGGCCGCCACCCTTGTCTTCTCCTATTTTATCCTGGCCTGTCTCTATGTCGTCTTGAGCGCCCGGACTCAGATGTTCTCCGAAAACAGGCTCAACGTCCTCATCCTGGGCCTCCTGGCCATGATCCTGGGCGCGACTCTATTCGCTCCCCTCAAGAAGCTCTTCGCCTCGCTCCTCGACCGATTCATTTACAAAAGGGCCTACAAATATCGGAAGACGCTTCTCGTCATCAGCAAAGAGCTCAGCCGGGAACGGAATTTCGAAAAACTCTCCCGGTCGCTGCTGGACCTGATCTCGAACGCCCTGTCTCTGGAAAGCCTGGCTTTGCTTCTTCCGGAGGGCGATTCCGCCGAGAGCCTATCCTTTTACGGCACCAAAGGTCAAACGGTCGCCCTCCCGTCCACGGTTCGCTGCGACCGCAACTTCATCGGCCTGCTGAAGGAAAGGGAATTTCTTTCTCTCGACCCCTATTCCGAAAAAAGAGAACAGATCCCGGGGAGCGAATCTCTGGCCGCGCTCGGTTTCGTTCATTTCCTGCCGCTCAAGGTCGAGGACAAGCTCATCGGCTGTTTGGCCATGAGCAGAAAAATCGACAAATCTTTCCTCAATAGCGAAGATTGGGAGCTTCTGACCACCATTTCTTCACCGGTCGCTCTGGCCATCGAAAATGCCTCCCTTTACAACCAGGCCAGCGTCCGGGCGATGGAACTCGAACGACTGAAGGATTACAGCGAGAACATCATTGAAAGTCTGACCGTCGGCGTCGCCGTCATCAACGAGCAGGGGACGATCATCGGCTGGAACAGAGTCCTGGAGACCATCTTCTCCAAGAAGAAAAATCAAGTCCTCGGTCGTGATCTCCAGGAAGTTCTCGGTCCGAAGAATTGGGCGGCCCTCTTTCCGACGGACACGCAACAGGATTTTCGCCTGATGGGCGAAATTGCCCTCGAAGTCGCAGGGGAAGAGAAGAGAATCTTTGATATCGCCAAGACTCCTTTGTTCGACAATCAGATGGCCCCTTACGGGACGATTATCGTTTTCGAAGATATCACCGACAAAATCCGACTTCAGCAGCAGCTTGTGACCTCCGAAAAACTGGCCTCGATCGGACTCCTTTCGGCCGGCGTCGCCCATGAAATCAACACCCCCCTGACCGGCATCTCAAGCTATATCCAGTTGCTGCAGAAAAAGCTCACCGATACCCATTACGCCCAGATCCTGGAAAAAATCGAGGCCCAGACGGACCGGGTCTCTCGGATTGTGAAGAATCTCCTCAATTTTGCCCGCAATCCTTCCGATACGGCCTTTCATCGCGTCCAGATCGTCGAGAGCCTCAAGGAAATCGTTTCGCTCATCGACTATAAACTCAAGGCCATGAACATCGAACTGGAAATGGCCCTGGACAAACCCATCCCGCCGATTTGGGCTCAAGGAGAGCGGCTTCAACAGGTTT
>CAZNVB010000255.1:0-2020 GCA_964576265.1 uncultured Eubacteriales bacterium
ATCAAGGAAGTCCTCGAGCCAGCCTTCTTCGTGAACCCAGCGGTGCGTTCCGGGCCAGAGCCCGAATTTTTCCCCATCATCACCCAGGATGGCCAATCCTCCCGAAGATTCAAGCTCGAGAAAGTGTGATTTGAGTTCTTCGATCGAGCGGAAAGGAATGAGATAGCGCAGTTTTTTGCTGACCGGGAAGATGACAAGAGGCTGACCTTCGTCCTCCGTGATGTATGGCACCAAGACATTCTGAATTCCGGCATAATGAAAGTGTTCTTCGTCCAGCAGAGTGTATTGAATGCCGGCCCGAGCCAGAGTGCTGGGGAGATGAGGCTCCCAGACTCTCTCGGCGAGCCATAGCCCGCGAGGGCTGATTCCGAAATGGCCTTGAAGATACGAATTCATCATTCGAATCTGCCCCAGTCTGTCTTCTTCCGGGATCATCGTCAAAATGGGCTCGTAGAAACCGCCGCTCAGGAGTTCGACTTGGCCGTGGGCGGTCATGTCCTTGACCATGGCCCAGCATTCTTTTTCTTTGGATTCCATGTATTCCCAAAGAGGGCCGGAGAAGTGAAGAGAAAATTTGATCGCCGGCCGTCGGGCCAGCGTTTTAAGAAAAGGGATATAGCAATCGCTGAAAGCCTGCTTGAAAACGGCGTCGAAATTTCCCACCGGCTGATGATTGTGAACGCCAAAAAGGAAGACGAGTTTTTTCATTCTTTTCGCTTCTCCCTTCCTTTGCTCTTCGCCTGGTCGAGGTAGGCATCGAAAAGGGCAGCAAACTCGGCGACCCCCTCTTCGCCGAACCACCAGAACCAATCGGAACCCTCGGCGATATAAATTTCCTTGCCTGGACCGAACCGTTCTCGCGTCCGGGCAAGCCGATCCCAGGCCGCGTTCTTAGCCGGCGAGCCGACCCATTTGCTGAAATTCCCCAGCCATGTTCCGGGAACAAGCGAAATTTCTGTCCGGACTTTGTTAAGGGAAAGATAATCTTCTAAGAAAATCGGCACCAGGCCCGGCGTCTGCTTGATCCGGCTGTACAGCTCGCGGAGAAAAGGGACGCCGTTCTCCCGATATCCGGCCCAGGGGTTTTCCCCGTCCAGGGCAATCACGCAGATGGCTTCTTCAGGGGCTTCGGCGTGTCGATCGGCAATTTTGGCCAAAAAGTGGGCGACAGAATCTTTTTCATCCCAGCGGTGATATTCGAAGCTGATCAGGTCGGAGAGCTCCCGATCGCGGAAAAAGATCGTCAATCCCCGACAAGAATAGGGTTTTTCGATTTTTCGCGGATCTGGCGGCTCCTGCAAACTCTTCCAGAGAACGTTTTCATCCGTCACGGCATAATCGTAGCCTTCGGCCGCAACGGCGGCGGCGACCTCGGCGCTGATTCCGCCTTCCGAGGGCCAGAATCCTCTGGGGAGTTTTCCTAAAAGACGATGAAAATATGCCCTTCCCGCCGCAATCTGGGCTATCCCGTCCTGGGGATAACGAAACGGGACGGACGGCATCAGGACTTCTCCTCCCACCGAGAGGTCGAAAAGCAGGGGGAGAAGAGGATGATAATAAGCCGAAGTCGTCAGTTCGACCCGGCGGTTATTCCCCAACTTCCGGAAAAAGGGAATCATCTCTTTCTTGACTTTTTGCTGGAGTTCGAGCAGTTCCTCTTTTGAACCGCGGGCTTGGAGAAGAGGAGAAAAAAAGGACCGGAGAGCGGCCAGCTGAATTTCGGCCTTGCTTAGGTCCCCGGAATAACCGGGGATGAATTTCGCCAAGGCCGAGATCTCAGTCGGAGTCAGGTTCTGCGGGTCCTCCTCCAGCGCTTTCTGCCACCTGTCGATCGCCCGGCCGTTCCCATATTCATCCATCTGCTCGAGAAGGCAGGGAACGAGGTTGATTGTGCAGGGATATTCTGTTTCCTCGGCAAGAAAGGCCATTTGATGATAGTTTTTCGTTATGTGAAAGTTGACCCAGGGGAGGAGATATTCGTTCGTTTCAGGATGTCGATAGATCGGCTGGTGAAGATGCC
>CAZNVB010000256.1:0-8272 GCA_964576265.1 uncultured Eubacteriales bacterium
ATTCTGAAGAAGCCTCAACAGATCGAGCTGGCGGCGCGCCCGCTCGAACCGCTTTTTCCGGGATTGACCGAGCTTCCGGAGGGCGCAGGCGAGCCTGATGGCTTTCCTGAGCTCGGAGCGGAGAGCCCTTTTTATCTCAGCCGCCCGATTTCCTTCAAGCTCGACCTCGGTCAGGTCGAAGATTTCTTTCATTGCTTTGTCGTCGGCCGCCACACGCTTGAGAATGGCAGAAAGCTCTTGCGCCAGAAATGGGGACTTGGCTAAATTTTTAAAAATTTCCCTGCGTCCTCGCTCGATCCTTCGAGCAAGCTGCAATTCTCCCTCTTTGGACAAGAGCATGACGCTTCCCATCTGCTGGAGATAAATTCGGACGAGATCGGCTCCAGAGGACGGATCGTCTTCCCTGAAGGGAAGGGTCGGTTCGAATTCCGCAGAGGGCTCTTCACCCGGCCAATCGACTTCCCGTTCGCTTCGCTCGTTCTGCCGGTGCAGACATTCGAGGCCGGCCGGATTTTCAATCGCCGAATCGAAGTTCTCGTCGTGGAAATCTATCGAACGAAAGTTCATTCGTTTCTCCTTTATTCCCGATTAATATTTAAACGCAAAAAGCCGCTTATTCGTTGCCTTTTTCCTTCCTTCATGTCTCAAGTGCTGGCTGTTTTCGGGGAATTAGCAAAAGGAGGGGTTAGGGTGCGATTTCCTGCCCAGCCAGCCAAACAGGAATGCGAAGCGATAATACCATACTAAATCTATAAAATCAATAGGAATTATGACAAAACTTTCCCTATTTCTTGTTTCCAGATGAGCAACGAGAAGAACTTCCTGATGCAAAAAAAGTTTGCCCATTTTGGGCTTATTAATGAGGGAACACTTGGAATTATAAAAATGAGGTCCGTCTCCCCGCGACCAGAACCGGACGGCGGGCGCGTCTGCAGAGCCCTCTCTTCTTGAAATTTGACGGCCGAATTGTTATATTCCCCTTCGCCTCTTCCCGGAAAAGGACGGGGTCAGGCGACTAAAAAGAATAGGCAAAGATGCGCAAAAAGAAGGGAATTCCTTATTTGACCAGAGATCGGCGGAAGGACTATCGGGTCCAGGAAGAAGATAAAGTTGTCCTTGAAGTCCTTTCCGACGGGGACACTTCCGGACCAAAGGGAACAATGAACGCCCTGACCAAGGACATCTCTCCCGGAGGGGTGAGGATCATGGCCAACGTGGCTCTTCCAGTCGGCACTCTGGTCAAAATGGAAATCGGCCTATCCAGGCAACGCAAACTCCTCCAAGTCGTCGGCACGGTCCGCTGGTTTCGCAGTGTCTATGAAGACGCTCTTTACGAAATGGGGATCGAATTCTCCCACATCAGCCCTGAAGATAAAATGACCCTCCTTGAGCACGCCTATCGAAACAAGAAAAATATTTAGCGTTCATTCGTTTCCGCCAAGAGATCAATACCGCGAAGATGGGACAAATTAGACGACGGGTCACGGCAGCCGCAGACGAAGAAAAGGCGGCGAACATGAATTCGGGAAAATGGGCCTTTCTTTTTGGTCTTTTTTTGACGCATGCAGCCTGCAGTCCGGTCTTGGGAGGAGCCGGCGGCCAAAAAACCGACCTGGCCACTTTTTTGCCGGCCCAAGAAGAGCTTGAAATTTGGCAGGCGGACGGCGATCCGCAGGTATTCCGCGGCCAAGAGCTTTTCGTCTATATGGACGGTGGAGCCGATCTCTACCTTGAGTATGGTTTCGTCCAGCTTCTTGTTCAGGATTATAAAGATTCCTCCGGACACGGTGTTTCGCTTGAAATTTTCGAGTTGACCTCCCCGGAGAGCGCCTTCGGCATTTTCACTTGCAAGACAAACCCCGGAGACAAAGAGCTCAAGCTGGGTGATCATGGCCGGCTGGCCGATTATTATCTGAACCTGAATAAAGACCGATTCGTCATCACCATCACGGCCCTGGAACCAGACCAAACGCAGTCGGATAGCCTTCTTTCTCTTGCCCGGTCCGTCAATGCCAAGATTGTCGGGAGTGCGTCCAAACCGGAATTCCTGAGAAAGCTCCCTGCGGACGGTCTCAGGAGCGAGACCATTAAATTCTTCAAGGGTCCGCTCGGGCTGGCCAACGCGGAACGCATTCTTGCCGGCGCCGAACTCGGTTTCTTAAGGGGAGTCAAAGGAGAATATCTGTCCGGCCATTCCCTCCTTCTAATCGAATTTCCCAACCCAAAGGAAGCGAGCATCGGATTTCGTTCGGCGGTTGAGTTTTTGGCGGCGAAGGAAAGTTTCAAGAATTTCGAATCTCGGTGCGATCGATTTAAGGTCGAAGACGATAGGAGCCGGAAAATTGCCGGCAGGCTGGCAGGCAAGTTTCATCTCTTGTGCCTCGGAGGAGAGAATTGGCAAGAGATCGGTCTCCTTCTGGAGGAGTTGGCCCAAATGCTGAAAAGGGGCTAACCTGTCCGGCTGGTTTCCGCGGCAAGGCGCTCATTGGAAAAGTCGAGGGAGAGGAGAACTCGGTCGCAAAAAGTGAACTTATGGCTCGCCCGAAAAGGCGGACAGTGAGGCCGACGATCGGGGATTTAGGAACGAATTTCGGGAGCGATCATTCGGCCGCTTGGACTCAAAGGAGGTAAGGAAATGCCGGTTCTAAAAATTGCTTTTATTCAAGCTCTGAAGATCCTTCCCCTATGGCTCTTTTTTTTACTTGTCTTCTCTTTTCTCCCGGCCGAGAAAGAACGAACCGAAAAGCCGGTTCTCCACGGCAAACATTGGGTGGCCATCACCGGAAAGCCGCTCGCCGCCACTGCCGGCGCGATGACTTTCCTAAAAGGGGGGAACGCGGTTGACGCCGCCTGCGCCATGCTCGCCGCGGTCTGCACGATGCACGACACCTTGGGATGGGGAGGCGAAACTCAAGCTCTCATCTATAATCCGATCACAAAAAAAGTCATCGGCGTCAATGCTCTGGGGAATGCGCCTGCAGAAGCCAGGCCAGATTTTTTCCGCCAGAAAGGATGGAGATATCCCCCGCCTGACGGCCCTCTCTCCGCTGTCACCCCGGGCACCCCGGCCGGTTTGATGATCATGCTGGCCGAATTCGGAACTCTTAGCCTGGCACAAATCCTTGCCCCGGCCATTCAGATGGCGGAGGGCTATCCCATCGAAGCACAATTGGCCAATAAGATCGAGAAAGAAAAAGACAAGCTCAAAGCGTGGCCATATTCAAGAAAAACGCTCCTGCCTCATATCGGCGAGCATTGGGAGGCCCCGGAACCGGGCGAGATTTTCCGGCAGCCGGACCTTGCCTTAACCCTCCACAAGCTGGTCGAGGCAGAGGCTCGGTCTTTAGCGGCAGGAAAGAGCCGGCGAGAAGCGATCATGGCCGCTTATGACCGTCTTTATCGTGGAGATATTGCTTCTGAACTTGTCCGCGGAACTAGGGAACAGGGTGGTTTGATCACACTCCAAGACCTTGACCGATTCCAGGTTCTATTTGAAGAGCCCGTTATGACGACTTACAGGGATATTTCTGTCTATAAGCTCACCTGTTGGACGCAGGGGCCGGTCATGCTGCAGGCGCTTAACATGCTCGAGAATTTCGACCTCAAGGAAATGGGCTACAACAGCGCCGAATATATTCATGCTCTTTACCAGGTGATGAACCTGGCTTACGCGGACCGGGATTTCTATTACGGCGACCCGTATTTTCCGCCGGAAGAGCCCCTTCGCGGCCTTCTGTCAAAGGATTATGCACGCGAACGCCTGAAGAAAATCAACTGGACGGCCAACGATCCGATTTCCAGACCCGGCGATCCTTATCCTTTCGAAGGAAAGAAGAACCCCTATCTCAGCCTTCTGGATAAATGGCCTGAGACGGCCGTGATTTGTCCGCCAGAGGAGGAAACTTCAACCCCCGGGACGACTTCCATTCAGGCCGCCGACAGCCGTGGCTGGGTGGTTTCGGTGACCCCGAGCGGCGGCTGGATTCCCGTCTGCATCGCGGGAAACACGGGGATCGGCTTAAGCCAGCGCCTCCAAAGTTTTGTCCTCGATGCCGCCGAAAACCCGTTCAATGTCCTCGAGCCGGGAAAGAGGCCGCGGGTGACGCTGACGCCGGGCCTGGCTCTCAGGGACGGCAGACCTTTTCTTTCCTTTGCTGTCCAGGGCGGCGACACCCAGGACCAGAATCTCCTTCAATTTTTCCTCAATATCGTCGAGTTCGGAATGAACGTCCAGCAAGCCTGTGAGGCCCCGAATATTAATAGCTTCCAGATGCGAAGTTCGTTTGAAAATCATGAATCTTGCCCCGGGAAAATCGACCTGAACGAAAAGGTCTCCCCGGAAGTCAGGGAAAAACTGATTTCTATGGGTTACAAAGTGAGTGTCAAAAAATACACCTCGGGACCGATCAATGCCGTCTTTTTCGACTGGAAACACGGCACGCTCTGGGGTGGTTCCTCAAATTATGGGGAGGATTATGGAATTGCCTGGTGAAAGAATGTCGCTGATCGGGGGCTTTCTAAGACGAAGATAAGAATCTTCTTGCCTGAAAAAAGATCCTCTTAGAGGGCCTTTTTTAGAGACTCCATCAGGCTCCTTCCGAGATGTCGCACCCGCGGTTCAAAAATCAGCGTCCGGTGATAGCCGGGAATGGACTTGCAGCTGATTCCGCCCGCGACAAATTTCTCCCAGCCGAGGTAAGGAGCTCTCTCGAACCCGAGAGGCTCCCTCGAAGGTCGGAAAACGCTCGCCCGGCCTGGATAGGATTTCGGATGATAGGCCCAGCGCCAGTCTTCTTCTCTCCCGGGCAGAAAAGCGGTTTGGCCCGGCGAGTTTACGAGCCGATGGAGATCAGAAAAAATCTTACGGGTTTGGAAGCGAAGCAATTCCCCGATATCTCTCTTCACGGTCTCCTTTCTTGTTTGAAAAAGATAAGAAAGAAAGGCTCGAAAACGGCGTAACTTGTCAAAGAGGAGACAGAGTCGCAGCTCAGCAAGGCGAATTCCCTCCCGGGCAAGCGGATATCCCGGAGCGTAGCCGTCGATAAGAGCAAGGAATTCGACGGCCCGGTTTTCCTTCTCTATTTGTCGGGCCATTTCCAAGGCAATCCAGGCACCGAAACAGTATCCGCCAAGAAAATACGGACCCTGCTTTTGCCCGGCGGTCATCTCTCTGACATAAACCCGGGCGATCTCTTCAATTCCTCCGGGCCGCGGCTTGAGAAAACTCTCGGAGGGAGATTGAAAACAAAAGATCGGAAGGTCGTCGTCGAGATATCTCGCCAGCTTGAAGTAGAGGACCGCTTTGCCGTCATGAGGATGTACAAGAAAAAGAGGCGGCAAGCGCCCGCCCGTCTTGAGGGCGAAAAGGGGATCAACCTTTTTTGAATCTTTTTCCCGGATCAGAGCCGCCAGACCGACAGGGGTCGGGTCGATGACAAAAGAATTTAGAGGGATCCGGACGCCGTATTTCATTTCCACCGCGGTCAGAAGTCGAGCCGCATCCAAGGAATCTCCTTCGCAGTCGCGGAAGAAATGGTCCTCGGGGTCGATTTCGCTTCGGCCGGTGATTTTCCGGAATATTTCAAGGATGTGTTTCTCCAAACGAGTCCCTCGTTTTCCCCCAGCGAGCGCCCGCCGAACATTCCTACCAGATCCGTCTTCGAGGCCGAGCGCTTTGGCGAGACCGATCCTCTGCACTTTTCCCGTCGAGGTCTTGGGAATTTCGTCGACAAACACGATCCGCGCCGGGACCTTGAAATAAGCCATCTTTTGCGCCGCAAAGGAGCGAATTTCCGCTTCGCTCGTCTTGGCATCGGGCCGCAAAACAATCGCCGCCCCAACCACCTCACCCAGCCGCTTGTCGGGAACGGCAAAAGCCGCCGCCTGGTCGACCGCAGGATGAAGGAGAAGAACTTCATCGATCTCCCGGGGAGAGATTTTTTCTCCTCCCCGGTTGATGATTTCTTTGATCCGGCCTGTCAGGAAGAGATAGCCCTGGTCATCCAAATAGCCCCGGTCACCGGTGCGAAACCACCCGCGGATGAAACTTCGGGCATTCGCTTCAGGGTTGTTTTCATAGCCTGCCGTCAGGCTCATCCCCCGGAGGGCGACTTCGCCGGTCGCACCCGAAGGAAGCATTTCTCCCCGCTCATCGAGAATCGATATTTCAAAACCCGTCGGAAGGCCGACCGAGCCGAGTTTCCTCATCCTCGGCGGCAGCGGATTCGAGGCAATCTGATGGGCTGCCTCTGTCATTCCGTAGGCCTCGAGGCAGGGCGCTCGGAAAGCGTTTTCCAATTCTTCGAGAAGGGCAGGAGAGAGAGGCGCGGAGCAAGAGCGGAGGAAGCGTGGCGGATATCGGTGAATAAGGCTTTCTCGGCCCCTAATTTTCGCCAGAATGGATTGGTGCATGGTCGGGACAGCCGTGTACCAGGTGGGTCTAAATTCCTCCCACCAAGCGAAAAAATCGGCGGCATCGAACCCCGGCGGACAGAAGACGCACGACCCGGCGAGAAGAGAAGAAATTAGGGCGCCGATTAGGCCGTGGACATGAAAAAGAGGCATGATGCTCAGGCAGCGATCGCCTGGGCGAAGTTCGAGCGAAGCAGAGATGTGCTCGGCTGAATGGCAGATATTGGCTTGGCTCAAAGGGACAAGCTTAGGCCGCGACGTCGTTCCGGAAGTGTGCAGAAGAAGAGCAAGATCCTGCGGCCGGCTGAATCCGTTTAACGACGGTTGGCGAATTTTGACCTTCGAGAGGCGAAAGAGGCCGGCAACATCCGTTTTTTCGGCCGTCAGGAAGATAACAGGGATGTCGAGAGAGCGAGCGGCGTCGATCGCCGCGCCGCCCGAATTTTCGTCGGCCAGCAAAGCATCGGCACGGAGATCGGAGAGAAAAAAACCGAATTCCTCTTGAGAAAACGAAGGATTGAGCGGAGCGCAGACTGCCGAGGTGAGAATCCCAAGAAGAGAGACCGCCATTTCTGGTCCGTGGGGAAGGGTGACCGCCACCCGGGAGGTTGCAGACAGCCCGGAGGCTCTGAGCACCTGAAGGACGGATTGAAGCTGGTCATAAAGTCGGCCGTAAGTCAGCGCCGTCTTTCCGGGCGCCGTAATGGCCGGTGCATCAGGCACAGCTCTGGCCCGGCGGGCGAAGATCTCAGCAAGAGAGGGAATTCCCGTGGCTGAGCAGGAATCGCTCCCTCCGATCCTTTCGTTCATTTTAAATAACTCCGTTGGTTTATTATACCTCTTTTTGACTTCTTCTCTTCGCGTGTGCTATATGATTTTCCGGATGTCGTACAATTTGAGCCTTGATCTTTTTCTTGAAATCCAGCCGCGGATCCGAAAACGCTTCCCTCAGATCGAGAGAGACATTCGCGGGAATCGGCGGATTTATCTCAACAGCGGCGCCGGCACATTGGTCGTCGATTCGGCGGCCCGCGCGGCAGCCGAATCCTCGACCTGGCTGAATTCGTTGCCTGGCGAAATATTCCCGGCTGAAGCCGCCACGGCTGAATTCCATTGGAGGATCAGAGAAATCGTCGCCGATTTCCTGAACGCGGCCAACCCGGCGGAGATCAGCTTTCATTTCTCAACCACGCAGGCGCTCATCAACCTCGCTCTTTCCATGCGCGGCCTGATCCGGAGCCGAAACAACCTCGTTATTACGGACCTTGACCATATGGCGAACGTATCGCCCTGGGAATCGATTGCCGGAAAATGGTGGGGGGCCGAAGTTCGGCGGGCCCGGCTTCGCGGAGGAAGCGAACTCGACGCGGAGCAATTGCTCTCGCAGGTTGACGAAAAGACCGCCCTGGTTGCTTTAACCATGGCTTCCAACGGCATCGGAACCGTGGTCCCGCTCGAGGAGCTGATTCGTGAGATCAAGAGTCTCTCTCCGCTCTGCCTGATCTGCGTCGATGCCGTTCATCAAGCTCCGCACGGCCCGATCGACGTGGCCTCGATGGGCTGCGATTTTCTGGCTTTTTCCGGCTACAAGCTCTTCGGTCCGATGCTCGGGGTTTTGTGGGGAAAGAGGGAGATTCTCGAAAGACTCGTTCCTTTCAAAGTCGAAACGAACAGCAACGAAGTTCCTTTCAAGTTCGAGCAGGGATGCCTGAACAACGCGGCTCTGGGCTCTCTCGGCGCCGCGCTGCGCTATCTTCTCTGGCTGGCCGATGGGCTTGCCCCGGACCGAGCTTCGGATTCGAACCGGTCCAAATTCAAGCGGGTAATGAAGGCCATTTCGACTTACGAAAGGAAGATCGTG
>CAZNVB010000257.1:0-5470 GCA_964576265.1 uncultured Eubacteriales bacterium
TCGAATTCGGGCCAGAAGAGTGGTGGCCGCGGCAAGGAATTCAACCCCACTGGAGCGGGTTGTGGGTTACAGGGCACCGCTAGCTCCCCGTCTAGCACGGTCGCCTTTATTATAACCGCTCGGCGGAAGGAAAACAAAGCGGCGCCGGACCAGCAGCGGGAGGGAGAAGGTCGGTGTCCTTGGAGAGGTCGCGGGCTGGCCGGCGGAGGAATATGCCGACGGCTCAGGGCAAAAAAGCTAATATATCTGTTTGAAAGGGAGCCTTAGAAGCGGTAGGCCACTCCAGCCCGGAAAATCAGGCCGTCCCAAAACCCGATCTCTCCTTTGAGGAACACTCCCCTTGCCACCTCGCCCCTGGCCCCGAGGCCGAGATGGAGAAGAATAAGAACATCGAGGTCGAACTCCCCTTCTTGGCGCATCTCGTCGAAGGTCTTCGTCTCGCCTCCGCTGACTGAAGAGGATACGCCGCCGCGGGTATAAGTGCCGGAATAGGTATATCGCGCTTCGCCGTCGAGCGGACCGATCCCGATCCCGAAGGTGAAAAACGGAATGACCCGCCAGGAGCGGAAGAAATCCCAGCGGAAATTAAGACCGGCGGTGAGAGGCCGGGTCTCGATCGCCGCGTCGCTCTCCACGGTGGCGGAAGATCCGTCGGCGTACTGCTGGGTGACGGGGCCTTTCATCGTTACCTTGACCTGAGTTTTGTCGAGCGAAAATCCAATGCTCAGCGCTCCCGGCCGGCCGAGAGGGTAGTAGCGGATTTCAAAGCCGTAATGAGCGCCGCCCGAACCGAGGGTCAAACCCTGTTGGTAAGCCGACCGAACAAGGTTTCCGCCGTATTGATCATTCAGGGTATCCGTGAGATGATCGCGGATCTCGTTGGCTGCCTTTTTGGTCAGCGTCTCTTCCATCAGTCCCTTGGCCGGGCTGATGCTCCAGGCGCCGAAATGGAACTCGACCTCGAAGCGGCCGGCGATTTTTTCTCCCGTCCCTGGAGCCTCGACAACCGATGCCTGAGCCGGTCGGGCCTCGGCCTGTGGAGCTTCGACTTTCGGCTCCTGAGCCTTCGCCGCCGCCAGGGCGGCTAAGCGATCCTTGTTTTCTTCACGCACCTGGTTGAAAAGATCGACATAGGATTGAGGATAAAAAAGGCTGGACACCTCTTTCTTCGGATCGATTTCCAAAGTCTTAAGAATTTCGACTTTCGCCTTCTCGAGGTTTTCGAGATAGAAATAACAAAGAGAGAGCCCCATGTGGGCACGGGAGAGGTTGAGATTGCGGCGGGATGTTTCGACAACCTGAAGATAACTCTCGATGGCTTTCTGATACTCCCCTCTCGAATAGAGCTCGTCAGCCTGAGTCAGGGATGACTCGGCACGCATCTCCTGCTCCTGAGCACCCTGCCCGAAAAGCCCGCCCGAGCCGACAATCAAAGCCGCGGCAATCAGGAAAAATATCTGTGCGAGCTGAATTTTCCGCATGAGCATTCCTCCATGCACCGGCGGTCTAAAAATCACGGCCATCTTAGCGATTAGGGCATTCTTTGTCAAATTCACCTTCCAGGCTCCGCGTGCCTTGACATTTTTCGAAACAGAGTTGTAGACTTTCATTCATGCGAACGGAGGGATATTTTCAAGTAAAACGGGGATACGGCTTCGTCGCGGAGCAGAAAACCGCATATTCCGGACGGCCTGGCCAATGCTTAGGCATAGTCCAGAGGACCAGGACAAGTTGCGCACAAGAGCACGACCAGCCAGCGGGAGGACAAGGTGAAGGGACAGGATCGGGGTGTGCCGCAAGGCTTGCCTAACATCAGTTCTAGCCGGATGCCTGAACTGGCCGTTGCACACGGCCTGTGGTCGCGACTGGCGGAGGCTGAACATCGCCTCTGACACTCAGGGGAGAATTCGATGCGACTTTTTATGGCAGCTAGCCAATTAACGTTCCTCGCAGCCGGAATCGCCGGAGCGCAGGAACACCCCAGCATTTCCGAAAGACCCCCGGTGATGAAAGCACTCGACGGGAACTGGGTTATGTCCGGCGACATCATGGGGAAATCTGTGACCTACAAAATGGTGGCAGCGCCTTCTTTGCAGGGCGCCTTCACCGAGCTGCACCTGAAGGACGTGCAGGTTCCGTCGGAATATGAGGCTCGTGTGTTCATCGGCTACGTTGCGGAAAGCCAGAATGTCATTGTGCACTGGATGGATAGCTTCGGGGCCAAGTCCTCCATCCCGCACGGCAGCGGGAGCATTACTGGCAACACGACTCAGTTCATCATCCCATATGAAGGTGGCCCATTCAGGGATACGCTGACATATAACCCCGATACGAACACCTGGTGGTTTGTCATCGAGGCCTCGCAGCCTGATGGCACATGGGAGCACTTCACACACTACTCGGTCCGCCGTGAGTAGCCGACGGCTAACAGCGCGTCGGGCGGGGTTCAACCCAGCGCTCTTAAAGGAGTGAAAAATGAAAGACCAATCAGCCATATCGGGGAATTCGAGAAACCTCATTGGATATTTCATTCTCGCCTATGTCCTCTCATGGACGATAGGAATCCCCCTGGCTCTCGCTAAGCAAGGGATTATCCGACCTGTATTTCCAGAATGGTTTCATTACTTCGTGTCTTACGGGCCGATGCTTTCTGCCTTGATTGTCACTCTGGCGACTCAGGGGCAAAAAGGAATAAAAGAACTTTGGGGACGGATCACCAAATGGCGAGTGGGAGGCCTTTGGTGGTTTGCGGCCCTATCACCACTCATCGTAGGTTTGTTCGTGGCTTTGGTTATGAATTTGCTAACTGCGAAAAGATTGACTTTTTCCGATTTAGGAAGGATTCATTTTCTTCCTCCATTGGGAATAGGCGCCTTGTTTCTTTGGGTATTAACTTTTGGAATCGGGGAAGAAATCGGCTGGCGGGGATACGCGCTGCCTCGTTTACAAAAAAACCACAACGCACTTTATGCGACAATGATATTGGCGTTCTTCTGGGCATTATGGCATTTGCCGCAGTTCTTCTATTTATTTGACACTTCAATAGCCATTGGATGGATCATCGGACTGTTTGCTGGGGCAATTGTCTTCACCTGGTTGTTCAATAGTGCAGAAGGGAGTATCCTTGTTGTTGCCATTTTTCACGGCTGTTTCAATTACATATCCGCTTCTGCTGCGGGCAATGGTTTGCTTGCCGCAATCGTGAGCACAATGGTAATGATTTGGGCAGTGGCAGTCGTGTTCCTTTACAAGCCCAAAACCTTATCAACTAAAGTTAAGTTCGTGGTTTAGATTTTTCATTGATCGCACATTTCGCCCTACACGCGCTTGCCCCTGAGGCCGCACCGCTGCGCTTCGCGGCCCAGGTGATGCCCAGCGCACGGCGGATGGAGAAAAGATGAACATGAGACATCATAGCGACTTCTTTGTGGTTGTAACACTTCTGTCCTTCACATTAAACACACCCACGTTCGGTCAGCAATCGCTCCAACAGCGAACGCTTCTGCACAACGGGCTGGAACGTGTCTACTTTGTCCATTATCCGATGCCGGGTGGGCCGGCCGGCCCCAAACCGCTCGTGTTCGTGCTCCATGGCGGAGGCGGCGCTGACGCGCAGGAGATGGCCAAACGGACCGGCATGAACCGCCTTGCCGATCGAGAGAATTTCATCGTCGTCTATCCTTATGGAATTGAGGGCCAGTGGAATGACGGCCGCGGGAAGGCCTTTCGGCGAGTCAAGGACCATGCCGACGTGGACGACGTGGGGTTCATAGCGGCGGTGATCGATGCCCTGGTTGGGAATGGACAGGCCGACCCCGCGCGTGTGTATGTGATGGGATTATCCAATGGCGGCATGATGACCTACCGTTTAGGTATCGAGCTTGGAGATCGGCTGGCCGCGATTGCTGCTGTCATTGCCAATTTGCCGGAGAATATCTCTGGTCGAAAGCCGGTACGACCCCTGTCCGTGCTGATTATGAACGGCACGGATGACCCGATGATGCCCTGGAACGGCGGATCGGTCCGCGTGCTCGGAAAAGAGTATGGCAACGTTCTGTCGACCGACCGAACCGTTCGATACTGGGCCGATGCGGCGCAACTTCCCCTAGCTCCCATAACAAGAGTTCTGGAGGACCGATTCCAAGAGGACCGGTGCCTGGTTGAGACCGAAGAGTATCGTGAGAGGGATAATCCCGTGGAAGTTGTTCTGTATCGGATCAAAGGAGGAGGTCATCAATTGCCGGGCGGAGATACACCGGACAGGCCCCTGCTGCTGGGTCGGAAGTGTCTGGACATCAACGGTCCGGAAGTTATCTGGTCGTTTTTCAAGAAGCATTCTCTTCAGCAGGCGAATCTGAAAGAGAACCAAGCCGCGGTTCGAAAGGAAGCGGCCGCTTGGCGTCCAAAGGTCAAAAGGGTTGGAGATCCGTTAGCGAATTATCTCAAAACGAAAAGTCGCCGGGTGCGGGCGTGCGCGCCAACGGCAATTCCTGGGTGGAACTTCAGCACATCGATTTGGACGAACCCGCGAGGATCAGACTCATCGAGCGGCAGGAAACACCGCGTCTGGGCGCAGAACTCTTCCGGTAAAGGCGGTTTGAGGGACCGTTTCTGGCAAAGACAGGGACTGACGAAAGGTAACGGCAGGGGCGTGCCCCGTCTTGGATTATATCGCGCTGAAGTTCCGCTGGTCTCGACTGAGTGATAAAACCCTGCGTGCTTGGGGATGCGCCAGGTGCGATAGAGGGACGCTATTCGCGATAAACCTGGGCACAGGAAACGATGTGCCGAACAAGCGGTTGCAGCGGATGGCGCTACACGCCGGCGCTGAACTGGAGCACTGGGCGGCTTGTCCCGAATACGAAGATACGAAGAGAAAAAGAAAGAAGATTATTGCAAACGGTTTGGAATTTTGTTCTCAAACGATTGATCAAAAGACGGAATTCAAAGTCTGGAGGACAGAAATGAGAAAACTCATCAGCGCAAAACTGGCGGCCAATATTTTGTTGGGCATCTATGGACTATTGGCAATTTTTCATCTCCTTTCTCAACATCGCAGGAAACTTAGCATCAGGCTCCCCTGCTGAAAAACTGGTATTTATGCCGATCAGCATAGTGGCGGCCTTTCTGGTGCTTAGGTTGGCTATTGAAAAATGATGGCGTGTGATGAAAGCCGCTAAGCGTTTATTTTTTTGAGGATTCAGAAAAGGCAGACCGGATTTTCTCCGCGTAGCGCCGAGCGACGTCGAGAGCAATCCTGGCCACCTCCACCGCATCCTTTCCCAAAGCCACGAAGAGCGGTTCTTTCCCCATTCCCGCATTCTCGTAGAAAAGCCTGGGCACGCGGCCGTAAGCTTTAACGAGGTAGCGGATTTTCCAGGGCATGGAGCTTCGGTCAGGACCGGCAACACTCGCCGGCTCTTCACGGCGGTCAATAAGGCCGAAGCTAAATCCTTCCTCTCGGCAGAAC
>CAZNVB010000258.1:0-1962 GCA_964576265.1 uncultured Eubacteriales bacterium
ACGCGGATCTATCTTCGCGATTTTTACGGCCGGGAAAGCGCTCTCGTCCTCGGCCCGGGAATCCCGACAGACCGCTTTCTGATGGAATGGCCGATCAAGTCGAGATGGGTCGAGATGAGGCGAAAGAAAAAAATCCCCGAGTACAGCCTGGACACACTTCCCCGAGCGCTCGAGCGAAGAGTCGACGGCGCATGGCCGAAGGACGGAAGCCGGATGTCGCCTCGCCCGCAAAAAGAACCCGCAAAGGCGGGCCACCTCTGGCCCGTTTTTCCCGGAAAACCGAGACTCGGCCTGAACGGCGGGTTGATTCTGGCCGAACTTCCACCGGACATCAACCGCTGGCGGGGAAAACGCGAGCCCATCGCTTCTTGGCAGGAAGGGCTTCGCCGCGTCTTTGAGCATTATTTCCGCCGCGGATATGCGGCCGTCGATTTTCTCTCCGGCGAGCGGTGTTTCTATGTCCTCCGCAAGGACATCTCCGGCCCGCATGATCGCCCTCGGGGGATGAGGCATCGTGGGGACGACCGAATTTATACTCTCCTCCCCGACCGAAAATAACCCGATCGACCGTCGTCCTTCTCAGCCGGCGTTCTCTTTCTCGACCATCTCCCTGAGCCGGTCAAGAAAATCGGGGATGGCCGAGATCACCCTGTTCCAGCTTGGGATGAGCGGCGAGTAGAGAGGATTTTCGAGGAACGCCTGGCCCGCGATCCTCAGGGCACGGGTGAAGGATTCAACCATGACGCTCTCCTGATGGTAGTCGAAGTTCAGGCCGTTGATCGCCGCGTCATCGCTGTATTGCTTGATCGTATCTTTGGCCGTCCGCTGATAGTTGATGATTAGGGTGCCGAGGGCGCTCTGACTGAGAACGACGCCCTCGATCGCCAGATTACGGAAAAAAGCTTTGGCGATGTCGATCGACATTTTCATCAAACCCGTCCCCGGGTCTTCGGCTGAAAGCGGCTGGTGCTTGTGCTCATACGTTTCGCAGAGCTCTGCCTGACAGATCCGGCGCAGGGAATAATTGCGGTAGACTTCGGCCAGGGTCTCGATCTCGAGGCCCCAGTCGTTCGGGATGCGGTTGAGCCTGGCCAGATCGGCGATCATCGAGAACTCCCCGGCCAGCGGATAACGAAAGCTATCCAGATAGACCAGCAAGGGAACATGGCCGAACAGCTTTTTGAGGCTGCGAACAAGCGGTGTCACAAACAGTCTGGTCACTCGACCGTGCATCCGGTCCGTGACCCTGGCGTAATACCCCTTGCAAAAAGCATAATCGATGCTCGGAGAAGCCACGGGGTAGCAAAGCCGTCCGACCAGCTCGCGCGAGTGGTTGACGATGTCGCAATCGTGGAGGGCGATGACTCGGCTCTCCTCGCGGGCCAGGATATATCCGTAAGCGATCCAGGCGGACCGGCCTTTCCCGTCTTCCCCCACCGAGAGGTCCATCTCTTCAAGGAGTTTGTACAACGCCGAGAGAGACGGTCCCGAGGCCCAGACAATCCGGTGCCTCTGGGGAAGTGAAGAAAAGAAAGCCCGGGCTTTTAGAAAGTGATCCCGCTCCGCGGTCCGGCCGAGGGTGATGACGATCTCATTGAGATAACGAATCTCGCTCAGATTCTTCATGATTCCCTGAATGGCCGGAGCCTCGAGCTCAGCAGGAGTGAGGGGAAGAACCAGGGCGATCGGGCGATGGCGGCTGAACTCCAGGAGTTCATTCTCCATCCGCTCGAGGTTCGTCGCCCCGAGGCGATGGAATGTCGTGACGACTCCCGTCTGATGAAAATCGGCCATCATTCCCTCCTTTGATTTCAGCTTCGACGGTCGAGGCGGCCGAGGAGTTCGACGATCGCCGCGGCCCAGCCCACCGGCCCGGCGCCGGGAGCAAAGATAAGGTTGGACAGGCGGATGCCGGGGTCATATTCTCCGCCCGGCTTCTGCACAAGGACCGGAAAATCAACC
>CAZNVB010000259.1:0-5709 GCA_964576265.1 uncultured Eubacteriales bacterium
CCTCAGCACCGATCCCGGAGAAAACGAAAACGCGATCGAGAGAGAAAAGGCGCGGGCGAGTGAGATGGAGAGGCGCCTGGGCGAGATGACCTCCGGTTCGCCGTCAGCGACCGCAGCCGTCGAGCGGAAGCTCTCCGCCGAGGAAAAGGAGAAGCTCCGCTCCCTGGGCTATGTCGACCAAAAAGCGGACGTTTCCTCCGGCCCCCTCCCCGATCCCAAGGATATGCTGGAAGAGCTTCGGCTGAGCCAGAAGGCCGAAACCCTGGAAATGGAAGGGAAGCTTTCCGAGGCATCCGAGGCCTACCGGCAAATCCTTGAGCTTAACCCTCATTCCTCCGTCCACTACGTCAACGTTGCCCTGATGGAAGCTAAATTGGGGAAGTTTGAAGAGGCCGTCCGGGTCCTCGAGCGCGGCCTCATCGCTCTCCCCGGCTCTGTCACGCTCCTTTCGCGTCTCGGCCATACCTACATGGCCATGGGGCGGCTGAAGAAGGCGCTCGACGCCTGGCAGGCCGTGCTCGTCCTCGAGCCGGATTATTTCGACGGCTTGATCGCCTCCGGCTGGATCCTCGACCTCATGGGAAAAAAGGAAGAGGCCCGGGTTTTCCTGGAAAAAGCATTGAAAATCGAGCCGGAGAACCGGTTCCTCAGGAAGACCTTCGCGATGAACCTGGCAACCGCGGGAAACCTGAAGGAGGCGATCGGCGTCTATGAGCGCCTCAAACAGGAAAATCCCGGGGACGCCGAAGTGGTTCAGGACCTGGGCATCGCCTACGGCCTGGCCGGAGAAATCAACCGGGCCATCGAGAACTTGAAAGCGGCCGCCGAACTCAAACCGAACCCGACCGTCTACTACAACCTAGCCGTCGCCTTGAAGAAAATCGGCAGCGTCGAGGAGGCCGTGAAATACCTCAAGCTTTATTTGGCCAATCCGGAGGGCGAACCGGAAGATAAGGTCAGAGGCGCCGAGCAGGAACTCCTCCTCCTCCAGAAGCTCCTGCGCTGAGCGCGGGCTGCAGGCTTTAATCCTTTATCCGGGCGATCGTCTCGAGGATATTCTTTGCCTGGACGGCGAGTTCGCCCTCGGGCTCAAGAGTCAGGAATTTTTGGAAATAGCTTTTGGCCTTCTCATAATCCGCCTTGTTCAGGCTGATCAACCCAAGTTTGTAATAAGGAGCCGACCAGTCGGGCTTGATCGTTGTCGCCTTGGTAAAGTAAACGATCGCCTCATCGAGCTTCTGGTTGGAAAAGTAGATCTCGCCGACATTGTAAGCAATGACCTCATCCTCGGGATCGGCATCTACAGACTGCTTAAAATAATCTTGCGCTTTCTCGAGATCGTTTTTTCTCAGAAAACAATCGCCGATCGCCGCCAGGCCTTTGGCCATCACCTGTTTCCCCAATTTCTCATCCGACCTGGATTCCTCGACCGCCTTGGTGTAGATTTCAATGGCCTTATCAATCTCGCCTTTTTCCCGATAACAATCTCCGATCAAAAGCTGGACCTGGTAAGCTTTCGGATTCTGAGCATAAAATTGCTCAAGAATGGCCAAAGACTTGTCATAGTCCTTCTCGTTGAAGAGCTTCCTTGCCTCGTCGAGATAGGCGAGGGACGCCTCGTCCGCGATGACGGCATCTTTGCGGAGCTCCGGCCTCTTGAGCTTAGTGACGACTTTGGGATTCCGTTCGATCTGGCTGACGAAGACCGTCGAGACATCAGGAACAAAGCCCTCGGCACTGACCGTGATCTGCCAGTTGCCGGACCCCAAGCCAATAATCGCCCATTCGCCTTTAGCGTTCGTTGTTGTCTCGCGCTCGGCCGTATCCCTTCCCCGGAGATCAAGGACGACTCTGGCAGAGGCGATCGGCTTCCCTTCTTCGTCCGAGACAATCCCCTGCAAACGGCCTTTACCTTTGCCTCCCTGGGCAGCAACCTGCTGGGCTCCGATCAGAAAGACAAGCGCGATGATCAGGATTTGAAAAAAACGATGACTTTTCATCCTTGCCTCCATCGATGCGACGGTAATCGCCTTCTCTCCTCGCCGGCCGTCCTCGCCCCGACTCCTCCCTTCCGAAGCGCGAGACGAAGGCGGAAAGAGAATTCTAACGCTCAAGCCTCAAATGGTCAATTTGATCCTTTTCCGGACCTCGGTTTTGGCGGCCAGGTTCTTCAGGACGATGGCCACCTGATATTCCCCCGGGCCAAGATCCAAAGGAAAATCCAGGTTGAATTCATGCCCTTTAAACTTTCTGAGATCGTCCGCGGTCACCTCCAGGGGAAAGGCCTTCGATCCCTCCCCGATCTTCCGATTCCCGGCATCGTAGATCTCCCAGGCGATCTCGAGCGTCGTCTTGAATTTTTCACCATCTGAAGAAAACCAGATATCGCTATAGGGAAGAGAAATGACCACCCGCTGCTGTCGTTCGCCGACAAGCTTGACATCCAGCTTAAGATCAGCCTCATGCTGACTCTCCGTTTTACCCTGGGATCGGAGGCCGAGCTGAGCCACGTTGATTTCCGCCAGAAGCTGAGCGCTTGTCGGGTCGAGCTCGAAGTTTCCGTTCCAGCGGGTATCGAAGAAACGGATTTCGTAGAACCCATAGTGCCAGATCTCGAGGGGAACGCCATAGAAGCTGTAGCCGCGGGGGTAGGTCTCTCGCTGCTCGGGCGGTCCGACCAAAATATAAATCCTGCCCCGATCGGTCAGCCATCCCGAGGTCCCCCCTTCGGTAAAGAGGCGCTTGGCCTCATCGATCCTCTTCAGGTACTCGGTCTTGTATTCGTTGGTCTCGGTCGAAGGATCGCTGTCTCTTCTCTGCCAGAATTCCTCGATGAACTTCGGCCGCTCGGAAGCCGGAAGGCCGAGGAAGGCCTTCCTCTCTTCGCGGCTGATGATGTAACGAACTTGAGACAGAAACTCCTGTTCTTCGGGCTTCAGGTTTTTCGGCACCCGGCCCAGGGAACAGGAAAATAGAAGCCAGGCGCCCAGGAGGACCGCGATCCGGTGAATTTTCATTTTTTCTCCTTAAGATCCTTGAGTTTCCTCCGGATCTCTTCCTGCCCGGGGCTGATTTCCAGGCTTTTCTCCCAGGCAATGCGGGCCTGCTCAGACTCTCCGAGCTGAGCATAACAGGTCCCGATCGCATTGAGGACTTTGACGTTCGCCCCGAAGTGGGCGAGATAATCCTTGTAATGGACGATCGCTTCGGCGAGTTCCCCGAGGGCCTGGCAGGCTTCGCTGACGGGAAGCAGAAAATCATTTTTCTTTTCGGTCTGGAGGAAGGGAAGAGCCACGGCTTTCGCCTCAAGGTACTCCTTCCCCGCGAGAAGCACCCGGCAGTAATCGAGCGCGAACTCGGCCGAAGGATTCTTTCGATAGGCTTCGCCGAGGAGTTTTTTCGCTCGAGCGTAGTCCCTCAAATTGAAGAATTGATTTCCCAGGATGTTGGCGAAAAGAGGGTCGTTCGAGGGAGGAAGAGGGTAAGAAAGAACCCAGGGCCGGGGAAGAGCGGAAAGGTGCGAGATGAGGAAGTCGGCTTTGTCCGCCTGGATTTCATTCCCCGCGGCGTCAAGAAGTGAAACTTTCAGGTGATAATAGCCGGCGCTCAGGCCGGCCAGAGAGAACTCCTCGAGAATGTTCGTCTGGTCCGGATAATCGGCGACTCGCCTCGGCAATGAGGAAATCTTTTCTTCCCCCTTGAAGATTGAGAATTCGAGACGGCCTTCGGTCCTGAGATTGGGGCCCAAACTGAGCAACTGGACGGCGAGATAGAGGGTGTCCTGAGCGCTGAAATCGTTCCTCGGCGAAGGCACGAGCTGGATATTCCCGATCAAGAAAGGCTTGGTTTGCCCTCTGTAGGCGGAATCGCGGACAACGCGGTTGGCCAGAACAAGCCCGCCCAGATAAGGACCGGAAATGCGGGGAACCGAAATGCGTTTCTCGAAAGACGTGAACTGTTTGGAAGCGGTGTTCTTGAGAAGCAGGTTGAACTTATAGTTTCCCTCGACGAGGGGAAAAACGTCCTGAAAGCTGAACAGTTTCGTCCAGATCGCCTCGACCTGCTCCCGGCTGAAGTCGATCGGGACGGACCGGTCGTACTGGTAGACCGTTTTCCCCGCCGCGTCCGTCACCTGTCCGTTGATCTCAAGATTGGCTCGAAACCTTTCCCCGACCTGGGCAAAAGTGAGCCTGGAAGGCTCGATGAGATAGTGGACAAAGGCCGTTCCGTGTTGATCGAAAAGAACGGTCGCCAAGGAATCGTTGTCGATATAATTGGCCGTATAATCCACCTCAATGATGTCTTTGTAAGCCAAGAGCTTCTCGGCATAGGTGTCCTTGACGGTCTCGCTGGGCATCCGCGGGATCTTGTTGGTCACCAGGACCTCCGAGGCGATCGAGGGCGAGATGATCCGGCCGCCGGATTCGTCCGGCAGGAAGGAGAGCGAACAGTCGGCGATCGTCGGGTCGACGTCCATCAACTCATTGTAGGCGCTGAGGTGATCCGCCCGGTCGCCCTTGTAGTGGATCAACAGACTCGCCGGGCCGTCCTGGACAGGCGAATAAAGCTCGAATTCTCCTGTCCCCGACGGCTTGAAGAACATCAAATAAAAGGAGTTGGGGAGGCCGTACTTGGCCATGCCGTCGTAAAACCAGACGACGACCGGATAGATTTCGCTCCGGTTCTCGTAGCGTTCGATCTGCTGGGGCGGCCCGAGGAGGATGTAGAATCTCCCCATATCCGACCGCCAGCCTGCTCCCGGGCCCTCCTTCCCCAGGTACTGGTTGGCATAGGCGATGCGGCGGTAGTGCTCGATCTTAAACTCATTCTCCGGGGTGACGGGGTCAGGGTCGCGGGCTTTCCAGAAGGCTTCGATGAAAATCTCCCGTTCGCGGTCGGTTTCAAGCTGGAGGAAAACCTCCTTCTCCTTGGGGGTGATGATGTAAACGACTTCCTGCTCAAGCCAATTTCTGTAGGTCGGAGGGAGGTCCTTGGCCGACTTCTTTTTCTGGGCGGGAAGAGCGGCCAGAGCAAGCGCGGCCGAAAGAAAAAGAAAAAGACAACACCTTGACCTCTTCTTTATCATCATTGTCCTTAGAATGATCAAAACTATTATAGCCTTTTTTCGTTACTTTGAGAACATTCAAGCGAGACCGAAGTCCCTGACCAGGGAAAGGGCCTCACGTGGGAGGCTGGCCGTTTAAAATCAATTCCGGTGCCGCCTTCGGAGCTGAAATTAGGGAGGCCAGCCATTCTTTTTGAGCCGGCTCAACAGGCGGGATTCTTGCGCTGTTTGGGGAAGAAAGATAGAATGGAATTCGAGCCGGGAAGATGAAATCCTTGGTTTTTCGGGTCGGCGTTTCTTTCGGCGTCTGCGGAGCATTTCTCATCCTTGTCCCGGCCTCTTTGATTGAGCAGGGGCAGCAGGAGAAGACAGGTATCCAGCACGAAGTCACGGTTGCGCTCAAGCTCGTCCAGGTCTATGTCACGGACAAGAAGGGAAACCCCGTCCTCGACCTGGAGAAGGACGATTTCCGTCTTTTCGATAACGGGAAGAGACAAATCATTACCGAGTTCGAAAAACACATCCTAAAGCGTTCTCCCGAAAGGGAAGATGAAAAAGGGCAAGGGTCTCCCGTTTCGTCCCTGCCTCCAGCGCGCGACCTGATGCCGCGCCGGTTTTTCCTGTTCTTCGATTTCGCTTACAAC
>CAZNVB010000260.1:0-3225 GCA_964576265.1 uncultured Eubacteriales bacterium
GCTCAAGGCAATCACCAGACCGACGCTGCGCTTAACATTTTCTTCGTCCGCTCCATAGACGACGAGCGCCGGAAGTTCGAACGCCAACTCGGACCAGGGAATGCGCCCCCAGGCTTCCGGCTGAACAACTTTTCGCACCGGGAACTCAGGATGGGTCCCGTCCGGATGGAGTTTCTCCAGGAGGTCGTCCAAAACGTCTTTTTCGCCATCATCTGCCGTCATGTTTTCCTCCATCTATTTTTTCATGAAGGGCATCGGCCAGACGCCCTGTTTTTCCAGGATGGCATGATGGGCTTTCAACCTGATCGCGTGGATGTTGATGAATCCTCTCGAGTCGAGCTGATTGAAGCCGCCCTCAATATCCATGCTGGAAAGATCCTGATCGTAGAGCGAGCTCGGCGACTCGCGGCCGAGCACCGTCACATTCCCTTTATAGAGCGAGAGATAGACAACGCCGTCGACGACCTCTTGGCTCTTGTTGAAGGCGGCCATCAGGAAGTCCATCTCCGGGCTGAACCAGAATCCGTTATAGACGAGCTCGGAGAACTTGGGGCTGAGCATGTCCCGCAAGCGCATGACCTCTTTGTCCATGGCGATTCCCTCGATGTCCAGGTGAGCAATGCGGAGAATCGTGCCCCCGGGAGTTTCATAGACGCCGCGCGACTTGATGCCCACGAACCGGTTCTCGACCATATCCACCCGACCGATGCCGTTTTCGCGGCCGAGCTCGTTGAGATAGAGAAAGAGTTCGAGCGGCCGCTCCTTGACCGTGCCGTCGTCCCGGTTGACCACCCGAACTGGAATCCCGTCCTTGAAATGAACCTCGATCCGCGTTTCCCGGTCGGGGGCAGCCTGCGGGGATTTGGTGAAGCTGAAGACGCTCTCATCAGGCGCCCGCTTCGGATCCTCGAGAATTCCGGCCTCGTGACTGATGTGAAAGAGGTTGGAATCCTCGCTGTAAGGCTTGGCGGCCGTCGCCTTGACCGGAATTCCGTGCTTTTCAGCATACCGGATCATGTCGGACCGCCCTTTGAACTCGGCCAGAAATCCGGCGTCCTTCCAAGGAGAGATGACTTTGATATCCGGTTTGAGGGCATAGTAGGCAAGTTCAAACCGGACCTGGTCGTTGCCTTTGCCGGTGGCGCCATGGGCGACGCAGGGGCTGCCCTCACGGACCGCAATCTCAATCTGCTTCCGAGCGATGAGCGGCCGGGCCAGAGCCGTCCCCAGAAGGTATCTTCCCTCGTAGATGGCATTGGCTTTGAGCGCCGGAAAAATGAAATCGGTAACGAATTCCTCTTTGAGGTCCTCGATGTACACCTGAGACGCCCCAATTCGGCGCGCTTTTTCCGCCGCTTCCCCGAGGTCATCATCTTGGCCGACATCGGCGATATAAGCGACGACGTCATATCCTTTGTCGATCAGCCATCTCAGAATGATCGACGTATCCAGGCCTCCGGAATAGGCCAAAATCACTTTCTCCATGACTTCACCTCCAGCTCGTCGGGTTCCCGCCCGCGTTTCCTCGCTCGACACACACATCCTCCTTTCTGTCCATTCCGGCCGACTGTTTTTTCCGCCGGAGCTCAGAAGAGCCGCCTGAATGCTCTCTCCACTCTGGCCCGGTTCCGGTCCGTGTCGACGACGACCAGGACCGTATCGTCCCCCGCCACGGTGCCGAGGATTCCGGGCTGGGCGAGGCTGTCGATCAGACTGGCCACGCCGTTGGCGTTACCCGGCGATGTCCTGATTAAGACAAGATTCTTGGTGCTTTTGATGTCCACGACGAAATTATGGAAAAGGAGCCGGAGGCGCTCCCAGACGACTCCTTCCGACGCCTTATCCAATAGTTCGTATTTGTATTCACCGGGACCGAGACGGATCTTGACGAAGCCCATCTCCTGGAGATCCCGAGAGATCGTCGCCTGGGTGGTGGAAAAACCTTTCCTGGCCATGGCTTCGACCAATTGACGCTGGTCTCCGACGCCCGCCTCGAGGACGATACCGCGCAAAGCTTGTTGCCGCATTGATTTCGTATTTTTTCTCATTATTTTGTATAATTATACAAATCCCAGGCCTTGTCAAGTCCTTTAAGACCTTCACGTTTTTCTGTTCCCCGAAAAAGGCGTTTTTTTGAGCCGGCGGTTAGAACCAGACGCCGTTCAGCCCGTCCGGGCAATGAGAAGCCGAACCTTCAAGTTATTGGCGAAAATTTGGCTCTCTCGCCTACGTTGTCAGATGAAAAAGAAGAAGCGATCTCCGACCCAACCGAGAATTCAGGGCTTTCTGCCTTCGGGCTTTGCGCTCTCAAGAAGAGACCTCTCAGCCCGGCAAATTTTCGCCCTCAGAGGAGACTTCTCTCGGACGGCTTTCCGACTGTTCTCCAAGAGCGCCACGACGGCAAAAACGGCCAGCGAGCCGACGACCGCGGTCAGGAACGGCGCTTGAAACTTCCAAATGTAAGTGAAGGATGGAGTCATGATCAAGCCCGTCGCCATGGCTCCAATCGCCGCCGTCTTTCGCCCCCACCGCGTGTACAGGCCCATCATCGTCACCACGAGAATCCCGGCCGTCCCGAACGACGAAGCCGTGACAACCAGCTCATAAATTCCCTTCCCGTGGATGGCAATGAGATAGGCCAAAAGGCCTCCGAAAAGGACGACCGCCCTGGCCATCACAACGCGGCCGCGTTCGGTTTTTATCCTCAAGACGGGCACGATCAGGTTGTGCGAAAACAGGGCGGAGATGGCCAGCAAAATGCTGTCCACGGTCGAGATGATGGCCGAGATCAGGGCGCCGGAAAAAGCGACGAACAGCACTTTGGGCAGATGCTGGTCGGCTAACCGGATCAGAAACTGCTCCGATTCCGTAAGCCCGGGAAAAATAAAGGGCCCAAGAAGGCCGAGGAACACGGGAATGGAACCCATGGCCAGGTAGATTCCGCAGGCGATGAAACTCGCCTGTCGGGCGACGGAAACAGATTTGGCCGCCAGAACCCGCGAAATGATCTCCTGAGTTACGAGCGAGCCCAAGATCGGCACCAGCCAGCGATCGATCCGCGCGAGTACCGACTCGCCGGGTCCGATGAAACTCCATCTCGCCGGCTCCATCGAGTCGAGAAGTGTCTTCCAGGCAGGCGTGTCCCCGAAAACGACGATGAGTAAAAAAAGAAGCCCTGAAAGAACGAAAATCCCCTGAATAAAATCGGTATAAATATCTCCCAGC
>CAZNVB010000261.1:0-1785 GCA_964576265.1 uncultured Eubacteriales bacterium
GCCGTTCGTCTCCTTGAGCCTCGCGTCCACCACCCGCACCACGAGCTCGACCTGGCGGCCGACATAATTCCCCAGGTCCCTGACCCGGAGCTCCGGCCTCTTCCCCTCGTAAAGCTCGAGCGAATCCGGCCCCGGGCTGAACCCGAGAGAATCCACGAGCATCTTGGCCTTCTCGAGCGGGCTCATATCGGCAACTTCCTCCATGTCCTCGAGCCCCTGGAAATGACGGAGGATCTGCCGCGTTCGCCGCGGCTCGAGGGAATCGAACACACCGGCTTTGATGAGCGAAAGAAGCTCCGCCCTTCCAAGATGGACGCGGCTCAAGAAATCCTCGACCGAAGCGAACTCGGCGTCCTTCCGTTCCTCGAGAATCTTCTCGATCGTCTTCGCCGCCAGCCCCCTAATCGAAGCGAGGCCGACTCGGATATTCGGTCCTTCGACCTCGAAGAGATCGCCGCTCCGGTTGATGTCCGGGCCCAAGATGCTGATTCCGCAGCGCTTGGCTTCCTCGATGTACTCGGTCAGCGGATAATAGCCTCCCCCTGCATTGAGCACGGCCGCCATGTACGTCACCGGGTGATGAGCCTTGAGGTAGACGGCCTGGTAAGCCATGGCGGCGTAGGAGGCGCTGTGGGCCTTGTTGAAGGAGTAGGAAGAAAATTTTTCCAGCGTCGTCCAGAGCTTCTCGACCTCGGCCGCGGTGTAACCTCGTTCACGCGCCTCGCAGAAAAATTTCTCTTTAAGCGCTGCCCGCGCGCCGTTTTTTTTCTTGAGCGCCCGGCGCAGCAGGTCTCCCTCCTCGGCCGGCATCCCCGCGACTCGCTCGGCCACCTGCATGACTTGCTCTTCATAAAGGAGAAGCCCCTCGGTCTCGGGAAGGATTTTCTCGAGGAAGGGGTCGCGGAACACCTGCCTCCTCTCTCGCGCCCGGAGGAGTGCCTCCTTCATCCCGCTTTCGGTCGGCCCGGGCCGGATGAGCGCCAGGGCCTGGGTCAATTCATGGATCGTCTCCGGCTTCATCCGGCGGAGGAGGTTCATCATCGCCGGGCTCTCCACCTGGAAACAGCCGATGGTTCCGGCCGTCTGAAGGAGCTTATACACCCCGGCATCACCGGGCGGAATGCGCCGGAGGCCCAACTTCTCTTTCGTCCCGGAAATGGCTGCCAGTCCCCGGACAGAAAGCAAATCGAGCTTGATGAGCTTCAGGTCCTCGACGGCGTCACGGTCGAAATGGCTCATGACAAACCCCTTGGTCGATCGCTCGAGCGGCAAGTACCGACCGGCCGGCGCCGGTGTGAGGATGACGCCGCCGACATGGAGCGAGATCTCGGCATAGACGCCGCCGAGCTCCGCCGCAAGCTTCCAGAGATCGAGGTGACCGGGCGCGGGCTTATCCCGCCGCAGATACTCGGGCTCGACAAAATAGGGAATTCGCTTCGCCAGCGAACGCGCTTCCTCCGGCGGCAGGCCGAAGGTCCGGGCAGTCTCATAGAGAGCCGAACGGGCCCGGTAATTCTTCAGGCTGCAGACGAAGGCCCCGCCCGTCTTTTCCCCCTGACCGTATTTTTTCAAGACATAGGCGAGGACTTCGTCGCGCCGGCGGGAGTCGAAATCGAGGTCGATGTCCGGCGGATCGTTCCGGCCGCTGTTGAGGAAGCGCTCGAAGTAGAGGTCAAACTCAACCGGGTTGACGTGGGAGATGCCGAGAAGATAAGCCAGATAGGAGGAAGCTCCCGATCCCTTAAGGTTGTGAAGAATCCCGCGGCGCCGGGCGAACTCGACGAT
>CAZNVB010000262.1:0-1716 GCA_964576265.1 uncultured Eubacteriales bacterium
TTTTTGGATCACGACTGCACCTCCTTTTTTTATTTGAACATTTCAGGGTCGCGAGTGAGTAGAATTCTTCTCTTTTTTTTCGAGAACGAGGCAGTCGATGCCGAGCTTGAACCCTGCGGAATGTTCATTTTTATCGTTGACGGAAAATCGAAAGACATTCCATCCCTTGGCCAGGGAAAGGTTTTCAAAGACGAACTCGTGTGGGGGCCAGAAAGGACGGGTCAGGTCGTCCGTCTTAAAAAATGTATCTGCCGGCTTGCCCACGGACTCTCCATTGACCTCGAGCCCGACGATCCCGTAATCGGGCGCCCGGGCAAGGAAGATCCTGGCGTCATAAACGCCGCTTTCCTCAACCGGGACGCCGAGCGAGAGCGAGCCGTTCCCTCCCGAATCGAAGCTCAGCATGTGATCGCCGCTCAAGTTGGGAAGGAGGCGCTGGACAACCGGCCGGGAGGTTTTTCCGAGGGCGCTCTCAAACGACAGAACGGCCAGGTCTTCGGCCTCCAGAGCTCCCTCCAAGTGCCAGCGTCCTTTATCGGGATCCCAGGGTTCGAGCGAAATGATCCTGGCCAGGCGAGTCCACGGCCGGTGCACCTTTTTTTGATACCAAAAGCTCTGAGCGGAGAAATAATCTCTTCCCGTGTTGGGCCAGGGGCTGATCCAGGGCCAGTGTTCAAGTTCGAAGCGGAAGGATCTTCGGAAGGGGATGGGATCAAGAATATGGAAGCGGTAAGCGCTCAGACGGTTGCCCTCTTCCCTTCCCTCGAGGACCGGAGCGCCGTGATAGAGGTCGCTGAATATCCTGAAACCCCAGGCGTCGCAGAAATAATCTTCCGTTCCCGTACCCAAAAAGGAGACCTTCCCGTCGACCGTGATGATGTCGTCGCCTTCGCCGAACCAGCCGGGCATTCGGGCACGCTGCCCCATAACCAGCCCGACGAAGTGTCCATTGCCTTCCGCCTCGGCGAGAAGGAGCGGACGGCCGCGCGGCGCCGGGTCGATCTCGATGAAACGGGAATGAAAATAGTGAAGATCCTTAATCGGCCGGCCGTAAACCCGGTAATCGATATGAAAATAAAGAGGAACGCTGTCTCGCCTGAGGTTTTCCGAAGAAGGAGCTGCGGCCACCGTAATTCGGGCGGATTTATTAAAAGGCATGTACCACCAGCAATTCCTCGCTCTTCCCTCGGAAGAGACCTGGATCGGAAGGCTGTTCATGGTCGCATCGAGGCCCATGGCGACTCCAAACAAATCCCCGACCGGCCCCTCGACGCTGGGATGAGAGTTCTCTTCCCAGTAAGTCCTGAGGACGAGGTCGCGGCCTCCGCCCCGGTGCGTCATCCAGATGTGGGTGATCGCTCCGGGCCCCTCGATCTCCGCCAATGTCACCTCCCGGCCGTCTGTGGGAACCCAGAAGTTGTCGCGAGGCCCCCCTTCCCTGTGGTAAGAGCTGGCGCGGGAGGCCGAATAGTTCTGGGATTGCGAAAGTGCGGTCATCATCGAGAAGGGGCTGTTGACGGCGTCCGGCCGAGCGACCGGAGCGGGGGACGGCTGAGGAAAGAATTTTATCTGACTGCTGATGGAAGTGAAGATCAGGCCCGGAATCAAGATAGAAAAGAGAACGGCGAGAAGTTTTAGCTTTTTTGGCCTTTTTTCGGTCATTCTTTTCCTCATCCTTCCTCTTATCCTTCTCCTTTTCTTCTTCTCTTTCTCTTC
>CAZNVB010000263.1:0-2935 GCA_964576265.1 uncultured Eubacteriales bacterium
CATCAGAGCCACGGCCGCCTGGGAAGGAGCGCAGTTCGTTGTCGATCAGGCGCCGCTCTACGTCATTCGCGACTCGGACGTTTTCGTCCTCGAAGCAAAAGCCATTCCCGATATCCTCTATGCGGGCGAGACGAACCCGGCGGCTGAAATCCGGGCCAAGGTGATGAAAGGCGGCCTGCCGCGCAAGGATTTTCCGGTCTACTTTATCGTCGACCGGACTCAGAATCTCGGTCGGTTCGCCGACGGGAAGAGGAACACCTACGCTTACACGAATGCCGATGGCGTAGCCTCGGTCATCTACTACGGCCCGGCGTTCTACGAAATTTTGTCCAACACGACCGTCAACATCCGCGTTCAAATTACTCAAGAAATTTATCAGGATCTGACCATTGCGGTGATCCGCCAGAGGTAGACGAAAATCGCGGTTTTTCCGTCGGGATAAAAATTTTTCTCTATTCGAAAAAAAGAAGAGTCCGCTTAATCCCTGCGCGGGGGGAAGAAACGCCAAGGGCGGCATCGAGATACTTTTTACTCTTGGCTTTCAAAATCACCACCACCCGATGCCGGCCTCTGATTTTTGAGACAGGGGCGAGGGAGGGGCCAAAGACTTTAATCTGACGCCCTTCTTCTCTCAGCCGGGCGGCGAACCGTCTAGCCGCCTCGGCCACTCGTCGCAAACGCAGGCCGGAAAACACGACCTCGGCGAGAAAAGAAAACGGCGGATAATCGAGAAGCCTCCGGAATTGGATTTCCTGTCGGTAAAAAGCAAGATAATCCCCTTGAGCAGCCAACCGGAGGCTGAAATGTTCTGGCTCTGCTGTCTGAATCAAGACCTCCGAATCTTCTCCGGGCCGCAAAAAGCGGAAGGCTCGGCGAATCGCCTGAAAGGCTTTTTGACCTGACCTGAAATCCGCCAGATGAAGGATCATTTCAGGATAAAGGACGCCGACCAGCCTGACCGGAGGGAGGTCGGCCTGATGGACGAGGAACTGGGTTCCGACGAGGATATCGATTTCGCCCCGCGCGAACAAAGAGAGAATCCGTTCCCGTTGTTCCTTCCGTCCCGCCTCATCTCCCGAGAAGACGGCGACCCGGCTAGCGGGAAAACGCTGATTCAACTCCTCGGCCAGGGCTTCGACTCCTCTTCCTCGAGAGATCATCAGACGGCCGCGGCAACGCGGGCAGGTTCCTGTCGCCGGCGCGGAATTTCCGCAGTAGCGGCAAATAAACTTGGTTTCCCGCTTGGAATAGGAAAAGGCGAGGTCGCAGCGAGGACAATGCGGAACAAAACCGCATTTTGTGCAGGCCAGGCTCGACGCATAGCCGCGGCGATTGAAAAAAAGAAGGATGGGCTCCTTTTTTTCCAGGCGCGCCCGGATCGCCTGTTCCAATCGGGAAGAGAGAAAGCCGGCGTCGGTCCGGCGGGGAATGATCACCGCCCGAGGAACGCGGGGAGCCGCGAGGAGGTCGATCAAATATCTTTTTTTCCGGGCCCGGAAAAACATTTCCACCGTCGGCATGTCGCTGCCGAAGATCAAAACCGCCTTCTCCTCTTCAGCCCTCATCTCGGCGGCTTTCCGCAAATCAAATGGAACGCCCTCTTTTTGACTGTAAGAATCGTCGTGCTCCTCGTCGCAGATGATCAGTCGCACATCCTGAGCCGGAGAAAAGAGAGCCGAACGGGTTCCGACGAGAATCAAAGGCCCCGCCTGCCGAGCTCTCTCCCATTCCAGCTCTCTTTGCCGTTCGGTCATCCGGCTATGGAGCACGGTCAAGCTTTCCCCCAGCTGATTCTTCAGCCGGGAGATGACGCCCGGCGTCAGGGCGATTTCGGGAATCAAGTAAATCACCTTTCCGTCAAGAGAAAGGACCTCTTTGATCAGCTGGATATAGACCGATTCCCGCTTCTCGGGCTCGGCAAAAAGCATGAATGGAGCGAATTTTCGCTCGCGCAGAGGGTTAAGAATGCTCGCGGCGACGTCTTTTAGCCGGAGATCCATAGAGAAATCGAGCTCCAGCTGAAATGGCTTTTTCTCTTTTTCTTCCCTTTTCTCTCTTCTCCGGACTCGCTTCATCTCCTGCCGGCTGCTGATCAGATTTTTCTTCTCCATCCGGTCAAGCAGGGAGTCGATTCCTTCGACCCGGCAATTCCTTGCCAGAAAGCGCAGAGAACGAGGTTTTTGAAGTAGCCGAGAAGCGATCCTCTTCTCTTCTTCAGCCAGTTCTCCCCGCTCCAGGGCTCTGTGCCCCCGCTCCGTCAAGCCGAAAAGGGCTCGGCTCCTCAGCAATAAGGAGGGAGGGACGGCGGAAGGCAGAATATCCCCCAATGGAACAAGATAATAGCGGCTGAGTTTCCGGCAAAAAGAAAGAAATGAAGGCGACAACGTCGGGCGGTCATCGAGAATCTCGGTCAGGGGCTTGATCGTCACCCCGGCCTCCGGCGTCTTGCGCCGCAGGCCAACGACAAAGCCGGTCAGCATTCTTGAGCCAAAGGGCACAAGGACCCTGACTCCGAGCTGCGTTTTCACCTCGAGCTCCGGTGGAATCGAATAGGTGAACGTCCGGTCAAGCGGCAGGGGAAGAATGACGTCCGCGTAGCGGTTCATTTTTTGCCGAGGACAGCCATGACCTTCTGCATATCTTCCCAGACCATTTTTTTGATTTTTTTATCGCCCTCATTCCGGATAATATAAGCCGGGTGAAAAGTCGGCATGATCAGAATTCGGCCGAAGCGACGAAAGCTCCCTCGGAGTTGCGACATTCCCTCAGCGGAGGGAAGAAAAAAATCGGTGGCCACTTTTCCCAGTGTCACGATGACCTGGGGAGCGATCGTCTCGATTTGAGCGAGGAGATAGTTCTGGCAGGCCTGGATTTCGGATCGGATGGGTGTGCGGTTGTTCGGCGGCCGGCATTTGACGACATTGGTGATGTAGAC
>CAZNVB010000264.1:0-5344 GCA_964576265.1 uncultured Eubacteriales bacterium
ACCGTGGCCACGATCTCGTTGGTCGCCTTGTCGTTAGGATAATCGTAGCAGGGGAACCAGTGGTGGACGTTTGCCGGCCAGGAATCGGAGAAGACGACGCGCGGGTTATCGGAGCTCTCGGCCACAAATCTCAGACCGGCCTTCGGGTCCTGCCCATGATAGAAGCAGGTGAAGGCGAACTCCTCGCCGAACTTATAGGGGCGCGACAGATAGATCGTAAGCGCGGCGGCCGTCTGATCGTAAGCCAGGGGCTGGCCGTCGGCGTCCAGGACCGACGTCACGGTGAACTCCTCGGCGTCGAGGACGCAGGCCGTGAGGCCTTCCCGCAGCGAGGCGGCGATAACCGTGGTCGCACCCTCGAAGGCCCGGCGCTCGAAGTCGAGCCGGATTTTAATCAGGTAATGGAGGGCGTCGTATTCCCGGTCACGCTCGGACTGCAGTGGCTTGGACGACCAGTCCAATCCCTGGCCGAAACACGGAAAGGAGAGGATGAGAACAAGGAAAACGGTCAGGACTGTCGGTCTTTTCATGTCTCCTTCCTAAGAATAGATACCGCGTCAGGCTGTGTCAACTCCTGTTTGCAATGTCGGGTCCATTCTGAGCCTCTTCAGTTTGCCGCTTCATAATCTTTTCTTTGGCCAGAAGGAGCATTCCGGTTGATTTTCGGCATTTTTTCACATCTCTGCGATTTGCCAGGCGTTTTCGGCCACCAGGTGCGACTCTTGATTGTCCTTGACGTCCATTCTGTCGGGATTTATATTTCTTGGCGATGGTTGAACGGGAAAATGACCATATGGACGCACCCCGGACTGCCGCAGCTGAAAAGAAATTTTCCATATTTTTATATCTTAAGGAGTCGGACCGATGAAGATTGAATATTTTAAGATGGAAAGGATGCAATCGACCTGGGAAAATGTGGTCGAACACAATCTCTCCGAAAGCGGGGTCCATCCCCTGACGCCGGATGAGCTTTTGACCGAAGAAGAAAAAAGGGAAATGCTCAGCCTTCCCCTTGGTTATAGCCAGACCAACGGGACGCCGGAGCTGCGGGAAACCATCCAAAAACTCTATCCTGGCTCAACACTTGATTCCATTCTGGTGACTGCTGGCTCTTCTGAAGCCAATTTTCTCTTAATGTGGAGTTTCATCGAGCCGGGCGATGAAGCGATCTTCATGATGCCTAACTACATGCAAATGTGGGGGCTGCTGCGGTCTTTTGGGGCCAAGGTCAAACCTTTATATCTTCGCCAGGCGCTGGGCTGGCAACCCGACCTCGATGAACTAAAAAAATTGATCACGCGGAAGACCAAGCTCATTGTCCTCACCAACCCGAATAACCCTACCGGGGCCAGACTCAGCGAGGAAGCCAGACAAACCATCATCCAATCGGCTTCGTCCTGCGGCGCCTGGATCATCGCCGACGAAGTCTATCAGGGAGCAGAAAGAGATGGTCAGCTGACAACCAGCTTCTGGGGTTCTTATGACCGCCTTCTTGTGGTCAACGGTCTTTCTAAAGCTTACGGCTTGCCGGGAACCAGAATCGGCTGGATGGTGGGACCAGAAGAAAAGATCGCCGCTCTCTGGCCGTATCATGATTATACGACCATTTCGCCAAGCACCCTCAGTGACTGGCTGGCCAGGGTGGCTCTCCGGCCAGAAAACAGAAAAAAAATCCTGCAGAGGACGAGGTCCATCCTTAACCATAACTTGCCCATTCTTAAAGAATGGCTGGAAAACCAGGACGGTCTCTTCTCCTTCCACCTGCCGGAAGCTGGCGCCATCCTCTTTGCTCATTATTCTTTAAATATCAATTCCACTCTTCTGGTGGAAAGACTCATTCGGGAAAAAAGTGTCCTGATCGTTCCTGGCGACCATTTTGAAATGGACCATTACCTTCGCTTCGGCTACGGAGCTGAAGAAAACGATCTCCGTCAGGGCTTAAAGAAAATCGGCTCTCTGCTCGAAGAAATCAGAAACGATAAAGGTGAATAAGTCATGAAAGTCCGCATTCTGTTGGAGCCTGAAATCAAGCAGCTGCTGACGCTGGAAGATGCGATCCCCGCGGTCGAAAAGAGTTTCGCTGCTTTGAATTCTGGCCAGGCCATCCTGTCCGGCGTCATTCACCTTGACCTGCCGGCCGCTCAAGGCGAAGTGCATGTTAAATCGGCCTATATTCAAGGCGAAAAAAATTATGTGATCAAGATGGCCTCAGGTTTCTATCTTAATCCCTCCCAGGGCTTACCGGTCGGCGACGGAATGATGCTACTTTTTTCAGCCCAGACAGGCAGGCTCGAAGCCCTTCTCTTTGACCGCGGTTATATTACCGAAATGCGAACGGCTGCCGCCGGCGCCGTGGCCGCCAAATATCTGAGCCGGGCCGAGATTCATCGCGTCGGCATGATCGGCTCCGGCACACAGGCCAGGTTTCAATTAACGGCCTTGGCGGCCGTAAGAAATTTTGAGGAAGTGGCGGTCTGGAGTCGTCATCCTGATCACGTTAAAAAATATGTGGACGATATGTCGCGGCCATTTCCTTCGGTTAATTTCTATCCAGCCGCTTCGGCTGAAGCTGCGGTTCGCGGGGCGGACTTGATTATCACCGCCACCCCGAGCCGCTCCCCCATAGTGCGAGCTGAATGGCTTTTGCCCGGAGTTCACCTCACGGCGATGGGCTCGGATGGCCCGGAAAAGCAAGAGCTTTACCCTGAAGTCCTTGAGCGCGCCGACCTCATTTACGCTGATTCTATCCGCCAGGCGAAGAGCTTAGGAGAAATTCATCACGGCTTAGAAAGTGGCCTGGTCGACGAAAGCAAAATTAGCGGCGAAATCGGCGAGCTCATCCTCGGCTTAAAACCGGGCAGAACGCGGCCGGACGAAATTAGCCTCGCCGACCTGACCGGCCTGGTCGTCCAGGATGCGGCTGCGGCTTCCCTTGTCTTGGCCAAGGCTCGGGCGCTTTCGGCCGGAAACGATCTGGAAATCTAATCCCTAAACTTGTGTGTCCCGGGAATTCTGCCGACGGTCAGCAAAAATTTGCCGTCGCCATCACCGGATCGCCGAAAATCTCGTTCTATTGGCTAAAGTTGAGGCGCTGAAAAAAATTTCCGATATTTTCCGATGGGCTGACGATACTTTTTCCGAGGGTCTTTATCGATCTCTCGATTGATTGGCGGCGGCCAGATCCGCGTCCCTTTTCGCCCGGTATTCGGTCCCCTCATTCCAGTTGGGAAAAACGGATTCCATGGCCAGACGATAGCCCACCTTGAACAGCAGCCTCAGGTCATCGACGGCTCCGGAAAGATCCCAGCCGGGATCGAATTCGTCCGACGGCTTGTGGTAGTTTTCCGCCGTGTATTTTTCTCTCCGGGCGAGAGTCCATTCTCTGCCGTGGGCGACGCTGTCTGTTCCGCCGCTCGGATACACAGCCGGTATCCCCTGCTTGGCAAAAGGAAAATGATCGGAACGAAAGAAGGATCCCTTTTCCGGCGTGGGATCGGGACTGACCGTGCGGCCCGCTTCCCGGGCGGCGGCTTCGATATACCGGTCGAGTTCAGAAAGGCCGTAGCCGACGACGGTGATATCCTTCATCGGTCCGTAAATATTCAAGGCGTCCATGTTGATGGCGGCGACGGTCTTGGCTCTCGGGAAGATCGGATGAGTGGCATAGTATTCCGATCCGATCAGGCCCTGCTCTTCGCCGGTGACGGAGAGGAAAACGATCGAACGCTCGGGCGGCCGTTTGAGCTTCCGGAAACCTTCCGCCAGCTCGATCAGCGCCGCCGTGCCGGTGGCGTTGTCCAGAGCGCCGTTAAAAATCTGATCCCCTTCGAGTTCCGGGTTGCGGCCGAAATGATCCCAGTGAGCCATGTAAATGATGCATTCCTCCGGCCGTTTCGACCCCGGGATGACCGCGACCACATTGTTTGAGGTCACGTTTTTGACCGTGTTTTTTAAGATCAACGAGGCCTTCAGGCCGAGAGGGAGTCCTCTGAATCCTCGCTTCGCGGCCGCGGCCTTGAGCTCTTCAAAATTCAGACCGGCGCGGTCGAAGATGCGGCGTGCGGCATCGAGATGGAGCCACCCCTCCGCAGCGCAGCGGGACATGTTGTTGTCCTCCCGAACGAGGTTGAATTGGGGTCCGGTCCAGCCGTTCTGGACGACTCCCCAGGGATAGGCGGCCGGCTCCGTTTCATGGACGATGAAGACGCCGGCCGCGCCCTGCCGGGCCGCCTCTTCATATTTGTAGGTCCAGCGACCGTAATAAGTCATCGCCCGGCCGGAAAACAATTGCGGGTCCTGGGTGGCAAAACCGGGATCGTTGATCAAGACGAGCACGGTCTTACCCCGGACATCCAGGCCTTGATAATCGTTCCAATCGAACTCCGGGGCGACGATGCCGTAGCCGGCAAAGACGATTTCCGAATCGACGAGGGCGCTTTCCTCAACGACTCGCTGCGTCTCGGCCACGAATTCGTCTTTATATGCCAGGGAAATTTCCTCTTTTCCGTGGCGGATGACGAGCCTCGATGCCGGGTCGGCGGTCATCACGACCATCGGAATTTCCTGGAAATAGCTCTCTCCGTTCCCGGGCTTGAGCCCGAGTTTCTGGAATTCCTGACGCAAGTATTGGATCGTCTTGACCTCTCCCGCGGAGGCGGGCGCCCGTCCTTCGAACTCGTCGGAAGCCAGAACTTGAGTATGGCGGGCCAGATCTTCGGCCGTAATGCTCTCCAGGGCAGGCCGGAGGAGCCGGTCTTCACTCCCGCCGCCGCAACCGAAAAATCCAAAAACAAAGAGTCCGAGGAGAAGGGCGAGCCCGAAGTCGGAAAAATCGTCCTTCCGGTTTTTGGCGTCTTTCATTTTCTTTCCTCCTTTGTTGAAAAAATTATCAAGGCCCGAATGCTAATAAGGCTGGCTCGCGGGCCGCCAGGCGATCTCCGGTTCATCGAGAAAGTCGGGGGCGAAAAAGGCCCGGCGAGAAGGATCGACCGCTACGGCGACCGTAAAAAGCGCTGTTTCGCCCGGCCGGCACGTCAGAACGCGGCCGTTGATGCGGAGGCGGCGTGGGGCGGCGCTCAGGCTGAAGACTTCGATTTTCTGGGCGGCGGCGTTGTAGAAACGGAATTCCAGTTCTTGACCACTTTCTTCCCAGGCCGCAAGGTCCACCCTCTTGTCTTCGGGGACGATGATGATATCGTCAAATATATAGGCCAGCCGCATCTCGTTCGGCGGGAGCACGAATTCGCCTCCCGGCTTCCCCCGAATCCAGAGTCGCGCCGGCGCCGGCAGGTCAGGATCGGTATTGAGAAGATAGACGACGGAATAAGGCTTGCTGGATTGGGGG
>CAZNVB010000265.1:0-5213 GCA_964576265.1 uncultured Eubacteriales bacterium
AAGTGGGGGATGAAGTAGAGATTGTGGGATTGAAGCCGCAGGCGGAGAAGACGGTGGTGACCGGGGTGGAGATGTTTCGGAAGACCTTGGAGGAGGGAGAAGCTGGGGACAACATTGGAGTTTTGCTGCGGGGGATCGAGCGGGACCAGATCGAGCGGGGGCAAGTAATAGCGGCGCCTGGGAGCATCCAGCCGCACACCAAGTTCAGCGCGGAGGTTTACATTTTGAGCAAGGAGGAGGGAGGCCGGCACACCCCGTTTTTCACGGGGTATCGGCCGCAGTTTTATTTTCTGAAGACGGACGTGACGGGGTCGGTGAAGCTGCCGGCGGGGGTGGATATGGTGATGTCTGTGGCCAATGTGAATTTGGAGATTGGGTTGATCACGGACGTGGCGATGGAGAAGGGATTGCGGTTTGCGATTCGGGAGGGCGGACGGACGGTCGGCGCCGGGTCGGTGACGGAAATCCTGGAGTAACGGGGACGGTTCCCTTGCGGTTAAATCGTCTCCTCCCGGATCGGCAAAATCACGGAAGAGGAAAGATTTCGTAATCAGGAACAGAGGTCGTCAAGATGGAAAAAATAAGAATTCGGTTGCAAGCCTTCGACCACCGGCTCTTGGACCAGTCGGTCAAGGATATCGTGACCAAAGCCAAACGGACGGGCGCCAGGATTTCCGGACCCATTCCTCTTCCGACTTCGATCCACCGCTATTGCGTCTTGCGTTCTCCCCATGTGGACAAAAAATCGCGCGAGCATTTCGAAATGAGAATTCATAAGAGGCTGATCGACATTTCGGAATACAACAATGAGACGATCGAGGAATTGCAGAAGTTGGATCTTCCGGCCGGAATCGATGTCGAAATCCAGGCCTACGGCGCGGGAGGAGAGTGAGATGGTCGAAGGGTTGATCGGAAAAAAGATCGGCATGAGCCAGAGCTTTGACGCCGACGGGAATGTCATCCCTGTGACGGTCATCAAGGCCGGGCCGTGCACGGTCATTCAAAAGAAAACGAAGGAGAAGGACGGATACGTCGCCGTTCAGATCGGCCTGATAGAAGAGAAAGGCGTCTCCAAGCCGACGAAGCCGATTGCCGGGCATTTCAAGAAATCGGGAGTTGCTCCGACGCGAATTCTGCGCGAATTCCGATTTTCGGCCAAAGCCGAGATTAAAGAGGGTGACCGGGTTCTGGTGGACATTTTTCGGCCCGGCGAAAAAGTCCGGGTGACCGGGCTGACGAAAGGGAAAGGCTTCCAAGGGGTCGTGACCAGGCATGGCTTCCGGGGCGGACGGGCCAGCCACGGGTCGATGTTCCATCGGGCGCCGGGCTCCATCGGTGCATCTTCTTATCCTTCCCGTGTCTTCAAGGGGACTCGGATGGGCGGTCACATGGGTCAGGATCGGCTCACGGTGCGCAACCTTGAAGTCGTCCGGACAGACCCCGAGAATGGACTTCTCGTCGTCAAAGGTCCGGTCCCGGGACCCCGGGGAGGTTATCTCCTCATCAGGAAGAGCGAGGCGGCGGCCGAATCCGCCTGAGGTCAGAGAGAGAGGATCAGATGCCGAAAGCCCAAGTTCTCAACGCAAGCGGACAGACCGTGGGTGAGGTTGAACTCCCGAGCGATATCTTTTCCTATCCGGTCAAAGAGCATCTTCTCTATGAATCGGCCGTCCAGCATCAAGCCAACCGCAGGCGCGGCACGGCGGCGACAAAAACGCGGGGCGAGGTCAGCGGCTCGAACCGCAAGCCCTGGCGGCAAAAAGGAACGGGTCGGGCCCGGGTCGGGAGCATCCGAAGCCCGCTCTGGAGGAAAGGCGGAGTCATCCACGGACCGAAGCCGCGCGATTTCCATTATGAAATGCCCAGGCGAGCCCGCCTCAACGCCCTTCGCTCGGCTCTGGCCCTGAAATGCTCAGTCGAGCGCTTGCTCGTCGTGACCGACGTCAACCTGGCCGAAGCCAAAACGAAAGAGGCCGTCCGTTGGCTACGGACACTCAACCTCGGCTCGGCTTTGATCGTGGATCGGAACGATAACCGGAAGCTTTTTCGAGCGGTCCGTAACGTTCCCCGGGTCAAGGCGATCGATGCCTCGGAGCTTTCGTCGTTCGAAGTCCTTCGTCACGAATGGCTCGTCCTGACCCAGCGGGCTCTGGAAGCGCTGGCAAGAAGGTTAGGCTCATGAAAGATAAGTCAAAGATCATCATCCGGCCGATCATCACGGAGAAGAGCACGCGGCTTAAAGAAACGAATCGGGAGGTCTGCTTCGAGGTCGATCGAAGATCCAACAAGGCCGAGATCAAAAAAGCCGTCGAGCAGCTCTTCAAGGTCAAGGTGGAGAGTGTTCGAACTCAGAAGATGACGGGCAAGTGGCGCCGGGTCGGCCGGAATCAAGGCAAGACGCCTGATTGGAAAAAGGCTTATGTCAAGCTCAAAGAAGGGGAAAAGATGATCGAATATTTCGAGGCGGTGTGACATGGGGATCAAGACATATCGACCGCGGACGCCCGGCCTTCGTCACCGGACCGGCCTGACCTATGAGGAACTGACGACGGCGGTCCCGTACAAGCCGCTTCTCGAATACCTTCCTCCTTCCGGGGGAAGAGATTCACGCGGCCGGATCGCCACTCGCTTTCGGGGAGGGGGACATCGGCGGATTTACCGCCAGATGGATTTCAAGCGGGACAAAATTAATATTCCCGGTGTGGTCGAGACGATTGAATATGATCCCAATCGGTCGGCTTTCATTTCGCTCATCAAATACAAGGACGGAGAACGTCGTTATATCCTTACGCCCCTGAACATGAAGGTCGGCCAAACCATCATTTCCTCGGACACTCAAGTCGATATCTTGCCCGGCAACGCGATGCCGCTCCGCCATATCCCCCTCGGGACGATCATCCATAATATCGAGTTGCGCAAAAATAAAGGCGGCCAGATCGCCAAGGCCGCCGGCAGCGGGGCCCAAATTCTGGCTAAGGAGGGCGATTACGCTCAGGTTCGTCTCCCGTCGTCGGAGATCCGGAAAATTCATCTGGATTGCCGGGCGACCATTGGCCAGGTATCGAACCTCGACCATCAGAACATCTCCATCGGCAAAGCCGGGCGTTCCCGCTGGCTGGGGCGGAGGCCGCATGTTCGGGGGACCGCGATGAACCCGATCGATCATCCGCATGGCGGCGGCGAAGGCCGATCCAAGGGAGGTCGCCATCCGGTCAGCCCGGAAGGCCTTCCGACCAAGGGCTATAAGACAAGACGAAACAAACGGACTCAGGTCTTCATCGTGCGCAGAAGGAGTAAGTGAGCATGAGCCGGTCGTTACGCAAAGGCCCCTTTATTGATGAGCATCTCCGGGAAAAAGTCCTGGCCCAGCGTTCGGTCAAGGAGAGGAAAGTCATCAAGACCTGGTCTCGCCGCTCGACGATCCTGCCCGAGATGGTCGGGATGACGATCGCCGTTCATAACGGGAGAAAATTCATTCCGGTGTTTATCACCGAAAACATGGTCGGGCACAAGCTGGGCGAATTTTCTCCCACCCGGACGTTCAAGGGCCATACATCGAAAGCGGCCAAGGCCGTCAAAATAGGCAAGTAAGATGAAAGAAGAAGCGATTGTTTCCAAGGCGGCCGGGCGATACATTCACATTTCTCCTCAGAAGGCCCGGCTGGTGGCCGATCTGATCCGGGATCGGTTTGTCGGAGAGGCGCTGACCATTCTCCGTTTTTCCGAGAAGAGAAAGGCCAGCGCGATCATTGAGAAGGTCCTTCGTTCGGCCATTGCCAATGCCCAGCAGAAATCTCCCGAGGTCGATGTCGATCATCTCTTCATCGCCAAAGTCTTCGTCAACGAGGGGCCGAGGATGAAGAGAATCCGGCCGGCTCCGATGGGTCGGGTTTATCGGGTTCTTAAAAGGTCCAGCCATGTTCATATTTATTTAGAGGAAAGAAAAGGGAGATAAGACAGTGGGGCAGAAAACACATCCGCTCGGGTTTCGTTTAGGATTCAACAAGACCTGGTCCTCTCGCTGGTTTTCTCGGGGACAAGATTACAGCCGCCAAATCCATGAAGACCTGAAAATAAAGAAGGAAATCAAGAACAAATATTATCATGCCGGAATTGCCGAGATCGTCGTCGAGCGCGTCGGACCGAAAGTCCGGGTCATCATCCACACCGCCCGTCCGGGGATCATTATCGGCCGGGGCGGAAAGGAGATCGAGGGGCTGAGAAGCCAGCTTGAGAAGATCGTCCAGCGGGAGGTTTATGTCGACATCCGCGAGGTGGACAAGCCCGAGCTCAATGCCCTGCTTGTCGGTGAAGGGATTGCGGTTCAGCTGGAAAAAAGAATTGCCTACCGCAGGGCGATGCGTCGGGCCGTTGAATCTTCCCTGAAAATGGGGGCTAAGGGAATCAAAGTCATGTGTTCGGGTCGACTGGGAGGCGTCGAAATCGCTCGCTCGGAATGGTATTTAAGAGGGAGGCTTCCTCTCCAGACTCTCCGGGCCGATATCGATTATGCCTTTACTCAGGCCTTCACCACCTACGGCCAGATCGGGATCAAAGTCTGGATTTACCGGGGGAACGTGGAGAAAGCGAAAATGACTTCGCAGACGGTGGAGGTGGAGGAGATCTGATCATGTTGATGCCCAAGAAAGTCAAGTACAGGAAGAGCCAGCGGGGCCGGATGCGCGGCCAGGCCAGCCGCGGCTCGGATCTGGCCTTTGGGGAATTTGGTCTCCAGGCCCTGGAGCCGTGCTGGCTGACCGCCCGACAGCTTGAAGCGGGGCGGATCACGATCACCCGGTTTATGAAGCGCCGGGGGAAACTCTGGGTTCGTTCCTTCCCCTGGAAACCGGTCACCAAAAAACCGACCGAAGTCCGAATGGGAAAGGGAAAAGGGGACCCCGAGTTCTGGGTCGATGTCATTCGCCCGGGGCGTGTGATCTACGAGCTCGAGGGTGTGCCGGAGAGCGTGGCGCGGAAAGCGATGACCCTGGCCGCTCACAAGCTGCCGATCAAGACGCGTTTCATTTCGCGAGAAGGACGGGAATGGAGATGAAAGCACGTGAGCTCCGAGAATTGACAAAGGATGAGCTCCTGAGCAAGGAACGAGAGCTGTCCGATGAGCTCTTCAAGCTTCGTTTTCAGCATCGGCTGGGGAAGCTCGAAAATCCGATGAAGCTAAGAAACATCAAGCGAGACATCGCCCGGATCAGAAC
>CAZNVB010000266.1:0-4167 GCA_964576265.1 uncultured Eubacteriales bacterium
AATCAGCGCCTCTACCGTCTCCGCATTCCGCGTGATCAGGCGGCGATCATCGACTCATTCGAGCGTTTCTCGCTTGTCCTCGGAAAAAGGGCCAACGGCGACTACGCCGAGATCAAGCTGCTGGCCGAACCCCGGCTGATGACGAAATATCTGCCCTATCTTGCCGAAGGAGAATCGCTGTGGTAAAAAAAGCCATCCTTCCGATCTTCCTGGTCTTTCTGACTGCCTGCGTGACGATCGCTCCGCCGCCTCCAAACCTCTATCTCGAGGGCCTGCCTCAATCGATCATCACAGAGCTGACCCTAGAAGAACGGATTCGGGCTGAGGAAGCCTGGGAATATCTGCGCAGCGGATGGATCGAAAAAGCCCAGAGGGAATTCCAGCGTCTCGGCGAAAGCAGCCCTGTCTATGATATCGGGTTCGGTTATCTCTCTCTCGTCCAGGGAGACTATGATCTCGCCGAACGGTTTTTCGACCGGGTTTTGCAGAACCGACCGCGCCTTCTTCTTGCCCACCTTGGCCTCGCTCAGGTCTACCAAAAAATCGGCGAGGAAGACCGGACCTTCGACAAGCTCAGAGAAATTCTCGACCTCGATCCGCAAAACGCCTGGGCGAAAAACATGTTTGAACAGTTGAAAGCGGAAAAAACCGCCTTAGCCACGGCGTCGGCTGTCGAAGCGCTTGCCGCCGGAAACCGGCAGAAAGCCAAGGACGATTACCTGCGCGCTCTCCACTATTCTCCCGAGTCCTCCGTGATCCACGCCGCTTTGGCTGCAATTTATAAGGAGGAAAACGACCTCTCGAATGTCCTCGTCCATTTGAAGGCCGCCGCCGAGAGCGAACCCGGGAATATCAGAATTTTGGAGGATTACGCCGCGACTCTGGCGCAATCGGGCGAACTCGAAAGAACCATCGAGATCTATGAAAAAATCCTCCAGATCGACCGGGGCAATAAGAAAGCTCAGGAACAGATCGAACGCCTGAAAAACAAACTGGGCCTCTATGAACTTCCAAGCCGATACAACGAAATTCCTCTCTCTCCCGCGATCACCAGGGAGGAATTGGCGGCTCTTCTTTCTGTTAAGCTGGGCGATATCCTGGGCGAGTCCGGCTCACCGCCTCCGATCATTGTCGACATCTCGGCTTCCTGGGCCTCCAGATTCATCCTCAAGGCCGCTTCCTTGGGCCTTCTCGACGTCTATCCCAACCATACCTTCCAGCCCCGGCGGCCCCTGACCAGAGCCGATCTGGCGGAAGCGCTTTTCCGGACGATCAAGCATCTCGAAGCCAAAGGCCACCGTTTTATTCCCCAAATCCCTCCGGATCGGATTCAGATTTCCGACGTTCCGGAAGGCCACCCCTCCTATGAGCCAATCCGACGGATCCTCTCCTACCAGATTATGGAGCTGCTGGCGGGGAGAGCATTCCGCCCGGAACTTCCGGTTTCCGGGCCCGAGGCCATCAAAACCATCGATATTTTGCTCGCTCTCTCCCGTTAATTTTGAACCCCATGCCGGAAAAGGACCGATCCAGGGAAGAAAGCAAAGAACGGGAGAAACTCCTGAATCTGCCGAATCTTCTGACTCTTCTCCGTCTCTGCCTTGTGCCCGTGTTTATTTTCTTGTTGCTTGGACGGGACAGGTTCGCCGCCCTGCTCGTTTTTTCCCTCGCCGGATTGACCGATGTCCTGGATGGAATGGCGGCCCGGAGATGGCGACTCAAGACCAGAATCGGGATGCTTCTCGATCCTTTGGCGGACAAGATCCTGCTCATGACCGCCTTTCTTTTATTGACCGTCAGAAGTCTGAATTCTCCCCGCGCGATTCCTCTCTGGCTCACCGGAACGGTCCTGGCCCGGGATGCCGTCATTGTCCTCGGCGCGTTGGCGCTCTCCTGTCTCTTTAAAATCAAAGAATTCCCTCCTTCGCTTTTCGGAAAAATCAGCACCGTCTTCCAGGTTTTGACCGTGTTCTGGGTCCTCCTGGCCAATTTTTTGGCCGCTTCGCCCTGGCAGAAAGTGAGTTTTATTCAGCTCTTCGCTTCCCCGGATGTTCTCTTCGGCCTTTTTTACCTCACCCTTTTTTTTACCGTGCTTTCCGGAGCGGACTACATCCGTCGGGGAGTCGGTCTGGCGTTCGCGGCAAAAAGATAAGGAAGATTATTTCAAGCTGGGATCGATAAACCCTTTGCGCAGAGTCATCCAGACGATTTTCAGGTCCAGGGCCAACGACCAATTTTGCATGTAATAGAAATCATATTCGATCCGTTTGGCGATCGGCGTGTCTTGCCGCAATCCGTGGACCTGAGCCCAGCCCGTGATGCCGCATTTGACTTTGTGGCGAAGCATATAATTGGGAATCTGATCGGCGAACGTTCGGACGAACTCCGGCCGCTCCGGCCGCGGGCCGATCAGGCTCATTTCTCCCTTGAGGACGTTGATCAGCTGAGGGAGTTCGTCCAGGCTGAACTTGCGCAGGAATCGGCCGAATTTCGTAATCCGCGGGTCATCGGGCCGGCACATCACCGGGCCGGTCTCTTTTTCCGCATCACTCCTCATGGTCCGGAACTTGATCATCCTGAATTTCCGTCCGTCGAGGCCCATTCTGTCTTGAGAGTAAAATACCGGTCCTCTCGACGTCAGCTTGATCAGGACGGCCACCAAGAGAAAGAGGGGCGATAAGAGGACAAGACCGATGGTCGAGACAAAGATATCCACCAGCCGTTTTGCCGTCGCCCTTCCCCCGCTCAGGGCGACATCGTCGATCGAGATGACAGGAAAGCCGTCCAAATCCTGGATATTCGCTTTAAGGGTGAGAAGGTGAAAGAGGTCGGGGATCAATCGGACGTTGACGACATAGCGGTTGGCGATTTTAACCGTTTCCAGGACCTTGGCATAATTGTTGAGGTCGAGGGCGACAAAGATCTCGCTGACTTCTCCCTGGTCAAGGATCGAGGCGAGATCCGAGATGGGACCGAGCACCCGGACTCCGCCGTCGATGTCGATTTCTTCGCCCGAAGGCCGCTCGTCATCCAGAAATCCTTTCAGCCGGAATCCGAGATCCTTATAGACGAGGACTTTTTGCGCTACCGCCCTCCCCATTTCGCCTGCGCCGATGATCAGGACATGCTGGAGGTTGAATCCCTTGGCGTACCGCCTTTTCATGAAAAAATAAATCTGGTTGCGAAGGAAAATGATCATGAAAATTACGACAATGAAATAGACGGCGAGGAATCCGTGCGAGATTTTAAACGACAGGCGGAAAAGCGGTCGTGGGCCCTGGCTGTAAGTGTAAAGATAGCTCAGAACGGCAAAAACATCGATGACGATCGTCAAAACAGCGTTGAGACAGATGGCCAGAAAATCGTCGATTTTGGCCCGCTGAAGGCGCGTCTTATAAAACCCCTGAAAATAAAAAATGATCAGGTGGGTCGCCAAGAAAAGGGGAAAAACAGCGGCGTAAGCGCGAAAAGGCGGAATCCCTTTGGCTGGATCGACGGGAATGATATAAGCATAAAATCGGAAAAGGTAGGAATAAAAATAGGAGATAGCAATGCCGACGACATCACTGAGAACGAAGAGGCCGATCAGACGGGAACGCTTTTTCTGGATCACTGGCTCCTCTTGAATTCCTCCCACTTGCGCTCGCAGTTGGCCGTTATCTTCTCTTTAAAAGCGGCGCGGGCGAACGTCATAGCCCGGGATCGGAGAATAGATGTATTAAATTTCAGCGTTTGAAAATTGTCAAGAGCAGCTCGAAGGCACGAAGGGGTCAGCTCGTCAAAAAGAAGGCCTGTCTCCCCGGGGACGACCGTTTCGACGGCTCCGCCCCGTCCATAGGCGATCACCGGAGTTCCACAGGCTTGGGCTTCGACCACGGCAATGCCGAAATCCTCCTCTCCCGGAAGCAGCAAAGCCCGGGCTTCCCGGTAAAGGGATCGCAAAGTCTCCGCCGAAACCTGGCCGAGGAACCGGATGTTCGGTTTGGCTTTCCTCTCGAGTTCCTTCCGCAGCGGGCCGGTCCCGACAATATTCAGTTTTTCGCCGGTCTGGTTGAAGACCTCGATGGCCAGGTCGATGCGTTTATACGGGACAAGAGCCGAGACGATCACAAAGCCGCTTCTCTCCGCTTTTTCCTCCGCCGGACAAAAAAATTCCGTATCCACGGG
>CAZNVB010000267.1:0-17344 GCA_964576265.1 uncultured Eubacteriales bacterium
AAATCAGTCTTCTTCTGGGACACTCTGGGCCGGTAATGGGCCAGCTCTCAGATCGAGGCAAGCTCTTTTTGGACGATCTGAGCCAGATGGAAGGTGTCCATGCGAAACTCCAGCTTCATAACCTAACCTCGATGTTCAGGAAGTCAGGTTATCATCAGAGCCAAATCCTGGCCATTTTCGGTTAGATTTTTAAATGACAAGATATATCATCCTACGGTTAGATTTTAGATGATTCGATGCGGCTCTTTGACATTGAGGCAAAATTTTAGTATTATTATAGATTCTATAGGAATTATATATTTTCTTAGAAGGAGCCTTCTTTTGAAAAAGATAAAGCCTATCCTTCCCGTTCTGACGGTTGTGGCGGCGACGGTTTTTTCCCTTCATTGTAGCGACTCGCCCAGCCAGCCTGACCAGCCCCCTGTGGTAAAGGATGATCCCTCTTTCTCGGCTGATATCCAGCCCATCTTTAACGCCAACTGTACCTCATCAAGCTGCCACGGGTCCGGAGCATCGGGGGGATTAGTCCTCCTCCAGGGCCAGGCTTACGCCAACCTCGTCGATGTCGCCTCCATACAGGATCCCTCGAAGAAACGCGTCTTGCCTAACAATGCCGAAAACAGCTACATCGTGATCAAGCTCGAAGGCCGACAGACGACCGGTGGCCGCATGCCCCTTGGAGGAAGTGCTCTCGCCTCCGGACACATCCAGAACATCAAGAACTGGATCAATAAGGGGGCAAAGAACAATTAACGCCGGCGAACTTGTGCGGCGGTCCGGGAGAAAAGACAAGAGAATCGATTGAGGTGTTAAAAGAGAGTCGTGCCGGACCGGCGTATCCGAGAATCCCTTGAGGAGGATTATCAATGAGAATGAAGGCTTTCTTCTTTATCTGCAGTGCCAGTCTGCTTCTTGGCATCTTTGCCGTCCCCGGGAATTCTCAAGAATCCCCGGTCCTGGTGCCGGCCGCTATCCGATCCATCATCAAGGGGAGCTGCAGCGTCGCGGGGTGCCACCTGGGGAAATACCCCGCGGCCGGGCTGAATTTCGAGGCTGAAGTATTCCTGAGCTCCGTCCTGGACGTCTCGAGTAAGGAAGTCGAGGGGTTGAAAATCGTCGATATCCGGGAACCAGAAAAAAGTTATCTTCTTGCGAAAATTAGGGGGGAGTCCGGGATCGTCGGAAAACGCATGCCGCTTAACCGGCCGCCGCTCACGGGGGATCAAATCGAGACGATCCAAAAGTGGGTTCAGGGGCTGAAAAAGACGGAGATCGAAAACGGCCAGCCAGCGAGCTGGATTCAGGGAAAAGGGCCGTCTCTTCCCCTTGACACGACGGCGGCTCGGCCATCGGCCCGGAGCAACGGATTCACCCGACCAGCTTTCTGGGGGACACGGCTCGTCAACCTGCCGACGACAACCACGCCTGGGAAAGGGGAATTCCTCTTTCGTGTGTCGCACCGGTTCTTGCCCGCGATTTCGGATGGTTGGGATGATCTTTACGGACTTGACGGGCCGGCTTTTATTCTTCTCAGCTTCGCCTACGGAATCAGCGATAACTTGACTTTAATCTTCGGCCGAACCAGGCTCTATCAAGAGTGGGAGCTGTCAGCCGACTGGCTGTTCTTCGAGCAGGGAAAGAAAAATTCGTTGCCCTTTTCGGCTGTCCTTCATGCCGGCGGGAGCCTTGTCTCCCAGGACGAGCCCTCCGGCGCAGACTGGTCAGGAAGGTTTCGCCCGAGCGTCATGCTCAGCCTCTCCCATCAGGTCAACGAAAGGCTCTCCATCCTCCTCGTTCCGGCTTTTGCCTCGAACACAAATTTTTTTGAAAAGCCTTCTGAAGGAACGTTCGGTCTTGGCATTGGTGGAAGGTTGATGGTCCTAAATGACATGTCGATCATCGCCGAATGGATTCCAGCCCTCGCAGGCTACAAAGACGCCGCCAACAGTTGGGGCGTCGGGTTGGAGAAAAAAATTGGCGGTCACGTGTTCCAGGTTTTCATCACAAACTCAATCGGCATGACCGCTTCCCAGTTCCTTCCAGGGGGAGACCTCAGACTTGCCGACGGCGATTTCCGGCTGGGGTTCAACATCTTCCGCACGTTTTGAGCCTGCTTGACATCCCCCCTGTCGTGTTCTATTCTCCCTGAGGCCGAGAGGAAGAACAACGGTCGCCCGAACGCTCAATCAATCGTCGCAACAGGAGGCCCATAGTTATCACCTCGATTAAACCGGTTTGCCATGTCCATTTACATCCTTAAATCAATCCTGGCCATATGCCTGCTTCTTGCAGGGGGAGTGGCGATGTTTTCCATGCTGACGCTCATGGGTCGAGCGGAAAAGAAGACCGACCCGGCCAGACTGAGAAGAACTCACCGGAGGGCAGGATACGTCTTTGCCGTCTTCCTTCTCTTCTTGAGTTTCCTGGGCATCCGGATTGTTGTCAGCGCAGGAGATGCTCTTTCAACGAGGGCAGTGCTTCATCAATTTCTCGGCTATTTTCTTCTTTCCCTTTTTTTCTTCAAGGTCATGCTGGCGCGTTTTTACAAACCCTTCCTGCGTATAGTCCCGGGTTTGGGGTTCGCGGTGGGAATTCTCGTCCTGGTCGTCTTCTCGGTCACAGCCGGCTATTACCTGCTCAGGGCAGCTTTCATCAACCGGCCAGCCGGCGCTGAAGTTGAATCCACTTCGATATTGCTTTCCGGTGATCTAAAAAAGGGGCAAGAAATTTTTTCCTTCCGCTGCGCTTCCTGCCATTTCCCCGACAGGGAGGAAAGCAAGCTTGGCCCCGGACTCAAAGACCTTTTCCGTCATGACCGCCTTCCCCATTCCGGAAAGCCGGCGACAGAAGAAAATGTCAGGCGGCAATTAGTTGAACCGGTCCAGAGCATGCCTTCCTTCAGCTTCCTTGCGGAACAGGAGATGGAAGACTTGATGGCCTACTTGAAGAGCCTGTAACCTGAGATGCACGAGATCCCCAAAGACTTCTACGGGAATTCTTATCGACTTCGCTTCAGATGGTCAGCCCTATTCCGGCCAGGAGTCTCAACCCGCTGCGGTCGACTTCCTCATCAAACGGCCTGACTTTTAGGGGAACATATTTTCGCTTCCCCGACGCCAAAGAGATTCTTGATGGGGTATAGTCTGATCCCAATACCGATTGTCACGGCCGACTTTTTATGATCCACTTTAAAACTCTCGACGTCGAGGCTTTCAATTTTCTGCCGGTAAGAATGGGCTCCGTAGCCGACCTTGAAATAAGGAGCGATAATTTTTATCTTGATGACATAGCCGATGAAAAATTCGAAGCCGCTTATCTCAAGCGATGAGGATTCTTCATAAATGCCGATCGGCGCGCTCTTTGAATACCCGCCTTCGTAGCCCCCGCCGGCCATAATCCCTTTCCACGGAACGGCCGCATACGGAAAATAGACGAGCCTTTCTCCCTCGCGAGTCGCCGCCTCAGGCTCCAAGTCCGCGGGGGCGGCGCCACGCGAAGTGGTCGAGGTGATCGAGATTCCTCTGAATCATCTCCTGGATCCTTAGAATATCAAGAAAGAAAAATGGCCCCTCCGGAGGATGGATCTCAGCGTACCCTTGGGCGTAAGACTTGGGGCGCGACGGCCATGATCTTAGCCGAGTTCATGGACCTTGTCAGGTCATTCGCCGCGATTTCTGTTTAGGGCTCTGAGGTTCAATCCTCTTTATCCCGAAACAACCTCGCGCCCCAGCCGCAACGCACGGCAAAGTCAAAGCATCTTTTGAAAATTTCATAGGTGAGGTCGGGACAATGAAGGCTTTTTTCTTCCAGGATTGGACCGGCTCTATCGGTCCCAAAAATTCTTTTATCTCTCATGTACGGCCCGTAGGCCTCAAGGTAGGTCTCGAAGATTGCTTCCAGGGCGTTACGCGGCTTCCCCAGCATCTCCCGCGCCGGGGAGGCCGAGATTCCCCGGATATGGAACAGAGCCTGGGTGTACTCGATGACATCTTGGATTCTTGTCTGGCGGCCGTTGACGATATGGAAGACGCCTCCATCGTGAGCTCTGTCCCGGATCGCCGCGAAAGCCCGGACGAAGAAGTCAACCGGGACGATGTTGATGCCGGCTCCGTCTTGGACCATGATCCTGATGGGCATGACAGTCCAGCCATCGCCGTCCAGGCGCACACCGATCTCCGCCGCCTTCCTCCCTCCACGCTCGCGGATATCCTTTTCGTAAAGGTTCTTGAGAAAAAGGGTTGTCCGGATGGGATAGTAAAAGGCGTTGAATATAAGGCTCCTTCCGGTCTCAGAATGGCCGTAGACGATCGAAGGCCGGTAGATCGAAAGCCGGATTCCAGCCCGGGCGCAGCGCTCGGCGGCCAGCCACTCGGCCCGGCACTTGGTCTCCTCATAAACATTGGTGAAAGCGGATGGGTGGACGATTTCCTCGGGGCAATAACCCGAAATGATCCCGGCCACATAGGCGGTGCTGACAAGATGGAAACGACGGCAGCGGTAGCGCTCGGCTAAATCGAGGACATGGCTGAGTCCGGCCAGGTTGACCGCCTCGACTTCGAACCTCTTGCGTTCCGCAAACGAGGTGTCGGAGGCGCAGTGGATGATCTCGTCGATCTCCCCAGATATCGAGCTTAAAGAGTCGGGTTCAAGCCCCAGATCGGGCTGGTCGATTCGGCCTTCGACCACCCGGATATTTCTCTTTTTTTCAGGGGAGAGGCCGTGCCAATCGAGAAGCCGATCAACACGAGCGGGAGCAGAAAGCCCCTGCTTGGAGCGGGCCAAGAGCATGATTTCATCCCCCTGCCCGGCCAGGTGGGCTGCGACGTGCGACCCCAAGAAACCCGTTCCACCCGTGAGCAGGATCATCGGTAGAGGAAATTCTCCTTCCGGGAGCAGCCTTGGGAAAAGACATATTTGAGGAACGTTACACCCTTCGTCCGCCCGGCCAGGCCGTCGAGCCAGGGCTCAATTTCGGTCATTGCCCGCCGGATTTTTTCGCGCTCGGCCAGGTCAGTGTGGTCGATATAATAATCGTATTCCAAAATGGCCCTCTTTCCCAAGTCCATGGGAGTGAGAAACCCGAAATCATGATCCAGCTTCTGGGCTTCGGCGATCCGGGCGAACTCCGCGACGATGTGGCGGATAATGTCCTTCCTGTCGAGCGGCACATAGATGAGGAAAGCAAACATGTGCTTATGCCGTGACATGCGGGAGCTCAGGATCCGGAACATATTGAGCCAAACCATGTCGGTGAAGCGCGGCTGGGAATAGATCCCGGCATAGAGATCCCGAAGGTCATCCTCCACGGCTTCCGCAAGTGTCTCCGGCGACGGTCTGAGCACCGCCTCTATGAGGGGCCTCATCTCCGGCCGGCAAAGAATCTCATAGGGAGGCCGGCCGGATTCAAACCCTTTGACCAGGTCTTGCCATTCCCGATCCAGGAGCCGGGGCAGGCCGAGCGTCAGTGTCCGCCACAAATCGCTGTCGATGACGGGCCCAGTCAGCCCGCGGACAGATTCTCTGGCGAACCGATCTCCGACAACGAAGACCATATAGCGGACACCCAAGGCATCCGGCAGGACTTCTTTCAAGCGGTCGGCCAGGGTTTTGGAAGGCGACATGAACGAAGCGATGTAGTGGAGGCCGAGGACGGCGACGGCCAGCCCGATTCGGCGTCGTCCCAGGGCCCGGGCCAGGGCGATGGCCTCGTCGAAATCCCAGAACGGGACGAGCATTCCGTCTTCATCCTCGGTCGTCGGCTGGAGCTTGACCGTGGCCTCGGTGCAAATGCCCGGCGCTGCAAGGACGGCGTTCTCGAAGGCAAAGACGTTGGGCGCCCGCTTGTCATTGAGATGGAATGTGCCGCCCCGGGCATCGACAAATTCCATGTCGATGAACCCGTCGGCCGCTGTGCCGTAGGCATGCGACCAGGTGGAGAACGTTCCCGTGCAGACGATGTTGCCGCACACGGTCGCGGCCGGCTCAGCGGCGTTGACCCGGAGGCCGTGCCGGAAAGCCTCCTGCTGAAGCTCGAAAGAGGTGACGCCCGGCCCGACCACGGCGCTCCAGTTATCCTTATCGATGACGATGCGCCTCATCCTCTGCATGTCAAGAACAATGCCGTCGCTGAAAACGAACCCGAAGACGCTCCCGCCGTTTCCGCGCACAGCGTAAGGTAAGCCCGACTCATTGGCCAGGCGGACGACGGCCGAAACTTCCTCCCGGCTCCCGGGCAGGACGACGTACCTGGGCATCTTCATGTCCGCTAGGGGGAAAGGATCGTTGGCGTACGTGACGAGCACCGCCGGATCGTTTGACGCCCAGTCGGCGCCGACGATGCTCTGGAGCCGCCGCAGAGGATCGTCCAGAGGGACTGAAACCGGCGTTCCGCCGCTCCTCAAGTAATCCTCGACCAGGCCCTTGAGCGCCTTCATGACTTGGAGAGGCCGCAGGCCGGTAACAAAGTGGCACGGCAGCTCGCAACAGCCGCACAGCGTGCAGGTTTCGGCGATGTGGACAAGGCCTTCGGTGACTGGGATGAGATTATCCGCCAAAGCCGCATAGAGGTCCATTCGTCCCTGTGGATAATAGCTGACGAAGTGATATTCTTTTCCGGAGGGACAGAGGCCGGTTCCGAGATAATCAATTTTGCACATAGCGTAGTGCCGGCACTGCGAGGCAGTCCTCAGAATATCGTCCGCGGCTTTGTCCATTTTCATCCTCCGGGTTCAAGATTCCTTTATTTCTTTCCCGGCCGCATAGAGCGTCGCCAATCCCTGCGTAAGTCTGATGAAACGCACATCCAGAAAGCCCGATTGAGCGATCATCTCCGCCACTTTATCCGGCGGGGGAAAAACGCGGATCGACTCGGACAGGTAGCGATAGGGCCCTGCCGTCCCGGAGACGATCCAGGCAACAAAAGGCATAATCCAGAATGAATAAAAATGGTAGAGCGACCTTAGTCCGCGTTTCTCCGGCAGCGAAAACTCCAGTACCAGAAGCCTTCCTCCAGGCTTAAGCACCCGATGGATCTCTTTCAACCCGAGCTCGGGATGCACAAAATTGCGTAGGCCGAAGCCAAGGGTCACCGCGTCAAAACACTCATCGGCGAAAGAGATGAACTCGGCTTCCCCCTGGACGAAGAAAATGTTTTGTTCTCGGCCGGACCGCCTGACCTTCCGGCGGCCGACTTCCATCATCCGCCGGTTGAAGTCGCAGATGATAACCCGGCCCCGCTCGCCTGTCCGGGAAGCGGCCAGGAGGGCAAAATCGCCCGTCCCCCCGCAGAGGTCCAACACCCGGTCTCCCTGTTCAAGCTTCAGGAGACGGATCCCTTTTTTCCGCCAGCGCTCATCCAGACCGGCGCTCAAAACGACATCGGCCAGGTCGTAGGTCGCGGCGATAGCGTTAAACTGCTCGCAAACAAGCCTCTTCTTCTCCTCGGGTGTAACCTGGCGGAAGCCGAAGGAGACTCTGTCAGATGTCATAGCCTTATCTTAGGTATTTTGGACGATCAAAACAATAAAGAAGCAGGACTTGCCCCAAAAATAGGGGTTAATTTTCGCGGTTCTCTTCCATTTCGTATGAGTAGAGCATATCCTGTCACGTCATCTAAAAATCTAACCATGATGGCTCACCACCAAATCAACACTTTTGGGGGGTCTATCCATGACTTTAATGCCCAGTGCCTTGGAGAGCTCTTTTAGGGCTTGCTGTTCGGCCGGCGACAGCCCCTTCAGAAAATCAGTCTTCTCCCGGGGCACTCTGGGGCCGGTAATGGGCCTTGTGTCCCCGGGAGACTTCGTTTATAATCACGGAATAAATTGAGGCTTTGGAGACCGTGATGCCCGACAAGCTGGATTATAAAAGCACGCTCAGCCTCCCGCGGACCTCCTTTTCTATGAAGGCGAGCCTGGCGCAGAAGGAACCGGAATTTCTGAAGAAGTGGGAGGCGACGGGCCTCTATGCTAAGATCCTGGAGAAAAGAAAGGGCGGGCCGAAATTCGTCCTCCATGACGGGCCGCCCTATGCCAACGGCCGGATTCATCTCGGGACGGCTCTGAACAAAATCCTCAAAGATTTCATCGTCAAAAGCAAGACGATGGAGGGATACTCGGCACCCTACCTCCCGGGCTGGGATTGCCACGGCCTGCCGATCGAGATCAAGGTCGATCAACTCCTCGGAGAGAAGAAAAAAGACCTGGGCATCATCGCCTTCCGCGAGGAATGCGAAAAATACGCCCTCAAATTTATCGCCATTCAGCGCCAGGAGTTCCGGCGGCTGGGAGTGTTCGGCGAGTGGGATGCGCCTTACCTGACGATGTCGCCGGAATACGAGGGAGACGTCCTGCGCTGCCTGGCCGCTTTTGTCCGCTCGGGAAATGTCTATAAGGGTCTCCGGCCCGTTCACTGGTGCCCTCATTGCCAGACCGCCCTGGCCGAAGCCGAAATCGAATACCGTGACCGCACCTCTCCGTCGATCTACGTGAAATTTCCTCTCATCTCTGACCTGACGGGGAAATTTCCCGCTCTTCGAGGCCGAAAAATATTTATCCTCATCTGGACGACGACTCCCTGGACGCTACCCGCCAACTTGGCTATCGCCTTTCATCCAGAGCATGAATATGCGGCCTTCACGGCGGGCGAAGAAGTCTTCATCGCGGCCAAGCGGCTCCTGCCGATCATCGCTGAGGAGCTCAGACTCGATGAGCCTCGAATCCTGGCCGAGTTTCCGGGAAGAGAGCTCGAAGGGCTTAAGGCGCGTCATCCCTGGATCGATCGCCAATCGCTCCTCGTCCTGGCCGATTATGTCACCCTGGAAGACGGCACGGGAGCGGTGCACACGGCGCCCGGCCACGGGCACGAGGATTACCTCACCGGGCTGGCCTATCATCTTGATATCTACACGCCGGTGGACGGAGAAGGGAGGTTCATTCCTCAGGTCGAGCGCTACGGCGGGATGAATGTGTTCGCCGCCAACCCGGTGATCACGGCGGACATGAAGAAGGACGGATCGCTTCTCAAGGAAGGTCAAATCAGCCACAGCTATCCTCACTGCTGGCGCTGCAAAAACCCGGTGATTTTCCGGGCGACGAGCCAGTGGTTCATCTCCATGGACAAGAACGGCCTGCGCCGCCGGGCGCTCGATGAAATCAAGCGGGTGAGATGGATTCCGCCCTGGGGAGAGGAGCGGATCGCCAACATGATGACCGCCCGGCCCGATTGGTGCATCTCCCGCCAGAGAAAATGGGGCGTCCCCATCCCGGCTTTCGAATGCCGCGATTGCGGCGCCATCCTCGCCTCGGAAGAGATCACGCTGCACGTGGCCGAGATTTTCTCCCGCGAAGGCTCGAACGCCTGGTACAACCGGAGTCCTGAAGAGCTGCTTCCGGCCGGGACGAAATGTTCCCAGTGCGGCGGACAAAGGCTGGAAAAGGAGAGCAATATCCTCGACGTCTGGTTTGAGTCGGGCGCCAGCCATGCCGTTCTGGGGAAGCGGTCGGACCTGCCCTGGCCGGCCGATATTTACATCGAAGGCACCGATCAGTACAGGGGGTGGTTCAACAGCTCGCTGATCGTCGGTCTCGGCGCGAAATCCGGTTCCCCTTATCGGACCTGCATCACGCACGGGTTCGTCCTGGATGAGCAGGGGAGGGCGATGTCGAAATCGCTGGGCAATTTCATCGAGCCGGAGGAAATCATCTCGCGTCACGGGGCCGAGATTCTTCGGCTCTGGGTGGCCATGCTCAATTACAAAGAAGATGCCCGGTTCGGGAATGAAATTCTCGAGCGGCTGGTCGATGCCTATCGAAAAGTCCGCAACACTTGGCGCTTCATGCTGGGGAACCTTTATGATTTTTGCCCCGACAGCGAACGGATGAAAGGGGAAGACCTGCTTCTTCTCGACCGCTGGATCCTGAACAGGACAGCCGCGGTCGGGAAAAGAATTCTCAAGGCTTATGGGGAGTTTGAATACCACATCGTTTTCCACTCGCTCTTCAGCTTTTTCACCGTCGATCTCAGCGCCTTTTACCTCGATATCCTCAAGGACAGGCTCTATTGCTCGGCCAAGGGTTCAGGGTTAAGAAAATCGGCCCAGACGGCTCTTTTCGAAATCCTCAAAAGCACTCTCGTCCTCATGGCGCCGATCTTGCCGTTCACCGCCGAAGAAGCCTGGGAATGCCTGCCCGCCTTCGCCGGCAAGGAAGAATCTGTCCACCTCGAGCTTTTCCCCTCTTTTGAGGAAAAATGGCTGGACCCTGAGACCGAGGAAGAGATGAGACGCCTGATCGATCTTCGGGAAGCGGTGCTTAAAGAATTGGAGAAAGCCCGGGAGGAGAAGCGGATCGGGAATTCGCTCGAGGCCGAGGTCCGGCTATTGTTGCCGGCGGACAAGCGAGACTTGGCGGAAAAATATCGGGAAGAACTTTCCTCTCTTTTTATTGTTTCCTCTGTCCTCATCGATCCCGAGGACGCTTCCGAGCTCAGAGTCGAGGTCGGCCGCGCTCCCGGAGGGAAGTGTCCGAGGTGCTGGAACTATTCGCCTGAGGTCGGCAGCGGCCGGGATTTCCCAGAACTCTGCCCGCGCTGCGAGGACGTCGTCCGGGCCATGAAGAACGTATGAAAAAGGACCTCATTTATTATGATCTGATCTTGCTGATCCTGGCCCTCGACCAGGCGACCAAATGGCTGGTCACGCGTTCGATTGCCCTTTACGAAAGCGTCACCGTCATCCCCGGTTTTTTTAATTTGACCCATATCCGTAACAAGGGGGCGATCTTCGGCGCTTTCGGCCAGGCTCAAGATCGGGTCGTTTTTTTGCTCTTGACCGCGGCTTCGCTTCTTGCCCTGGCCTTTGTCGTCTATTATTTTTTCCGCACTCCTTCTTCCGAGCGCGGAGTGAAATTTTCTCTTGCCCTCATCCTCGCCGGAGCGCTCGGCAACCTGGTCGATCGCGTCTTCCGAGGATCGGTGGTGGATTTTCTCGATTTTCATATCGCCGGCCGCCACTGGCCGTTTTTCAATGTCGCCGATTCCGCCATCACGATCGGTGCGCTCCTTCTTGTTGTCTTTTTCCTTAAAAGGAGACCGAAATGCACCCCATCCTCTTCCGCTTAGGCCCCTTGACCCTTCACAGCTACGGCCTGATGATGGCCGTGGGGGTCGGTATGGCTCTCTGGTTCGTCTATGTCCAGTCCAAGGCCCGAGGGCTGGACGCCCCTCGGATCGTCGACGCCGGGTTTTATATCATCCTTGTCTCGCTGGTCGGCGCCAAACTGGTCCTCCTGGCCGGAAATTTTTCTTATTACATTCGATATCCCGGAGAGCTTTTAAGCCTCGCCCGCTCGGGCGGCGTGTTCCAGGGCGGCCTGGCGTTCGGCGTCATCTTCGCCCTCTGGTATTTTAGGCGGAGAAAGATTTCAATTTGGCCGGTCGCCGACATCGCCGGACCGGCTCTCGCTTTGGGACACGGCTTCGGCCGGATCGGTTGCTTTCTCGCCGGTTGCTGCTATGGTCGGGAATGCTCGGCTTTCCCCGGTGTGAGTTTCAAAAGCTCCTATGCTCATGAACTGACCAGCATTCCGCTTGAAAAAGCGCTTCATCCTGTTCAGCTTTATGAGTCGCTGCTCAATTTTCTGAACTTTCTTGTCCTTTTCCTAATTCTGCGGAAGAAAAAATTCGACGGCCAGGTCTTTGGCTTTTATGTCGTCAACTATTCCCTGATCCGCTTCTGCACCGAATATTTCCGCGGCGATCATCCGGAGAAAGCTTTTCTTCTCAGGGGGGAATCGCCGCTGACCAGTCTGTCCTATCCGCAATTTTTTTGTCTGATCGGTTTGGCAGCCGGACTCCTTTTCCTTTCCCTCATGAAACGAAGGAAGCCAAAAGAGCGGCCGATTGAAAAGAGCCACGACCGACCGCAGCCATGACGGATTTCGCCCCCGGGGATCTCCCCAAAACAAGCCGCCGGGAAAAATTTTTTATCACCGTTTCTCATGGCTCGGGCCAGCGGCTGGATGTTTTTCTCACCGCTCACCTCACGGAGATGGCCAGATCTCAGATTCAGAAGCTCATCGCCGACCAGAGGGTTCGGCTGAACGGGACATGGACAAAGCCGGCTCACCGCCTGAAGGCCGGAGATGTCGTCGAGGTCGAGATCGAAGAAGAAAATGAGGAGAGGCTCCTGGCGGAGGATATCCCTCTGGACGTGATCTATCAGGATGACGACATCATTGTCCTTAACAAGCCGGCCGGTCTGGTCGTTCATCCCGGAGCCGGGATCTCCTCGGGCACTCTGGCCAATGCCCTGATCTATCACTTTCCCGGGATCGAACGAGTCGGGCATCCGGCCAGGCCGGGAATCGTCCATCGGCTCGATAAGGAAACGTCCGGAGTCATGGTCGTGGCCCGCAGCCAGAAAGCCTACACGGAGCTAAAAAGGCAATTTAGAACCAGGGAAGTGGAGAAGATCTATCTGGCTCTTGTCTGGGGAAGAATTCAGGTGGAGGCGGGAAAGTTTGACTGGGCGCTCGGCCGCCACCCGAAATACCGGCAGCGGATCTCGATTCGGACCCATAAGCCGAGGTCGGCCCTGACGTTCTTCTCCGTCAAAAAGATCCTGGAGAATCTAACCCTGCTCGAAGTCAAGCCAGTCACAGGACGGACCCATCAGATTCGTGTTCACCTGGCGGCAGCGGGTCATCCCGTCGTCGGCGATCCTCGTTATGGAGGCCGGGACAAATCCAGAAAATACACACGCCTGTTTCTTCATGCCTGGCGGATCGTCTTCAGCCACCCGACCCGGGGAACCCTGGCCGAATTCTATGCCCCGATTCCGCCTGAATTTCAGGCCGTCATTCGGACCTCGACCCCGACCGATTCTTGAGATCAACGACCTTTTTGGTGTAAGATAAGTTTCGCTTTTTTTGCCGCGGCTGAAGTCCGAAGAGCTGACCACAGCCGAATTTTCCAATCCGTGGAGGCTTCGTGATGAAAGATTATGCGCCGGATAAGATCAGAAATATCGCCCTGGTCGGGCACGGCTCCTCAGGCAAGACATCTCTGGCCTCGGCTCTGTTGTTCGATTACGGCTCAACCAGCCGGCTGACCAAAGTGGATAAAGGAAACACTGTCACGGATTATGAGCCGGAAGAGATCGAAAGGAAGATTTCCATCGGCTCGGCTCTTTGCTTTTTCGAAGCCGACGGCAGCAGGGTCAATCTCGTCGATACTCCGGGCTACAGCAATTTTCTCTGGGACGCCCGGGCGGCCCTGAGGGCGGTGGACGGAGCTGTCGTTCTGGTCTGCGGCGTCGCCGGTGTCGAGGTGGGGACGGAGAAAGTCTGGGAAATGATCAACGAAATTCACCTGCCCAGGCTCATCGTGATCAATAAGCTCGACCGGGAAAATGCCAATTTTAAGCGAACGCTCGAATCGATCCACCAGTTTTTCGGCCGGCGGGCTGTCCCGATAGAGATGCCGATCGGAGAGGAAAAAGACTTCCGAGGAGTCATTGATCTCGTCGGAATGAAAGCCTTTGTCTTTGAGAAAGACGAAAGCGGGAAATTCACAGAAGAGGAAATCCCGGCGTCCCTTCGAGAGGAGGCCGTGAAGAGTCGGGAAGAACTCGTGGAAATGATTGCCGAAAACGATGAGAAACTGATGGAAAAATATCTCGAGCAGGGCGAACTCTCACCCGAAGAAATCCGTCAGGGCCTTAAAAAGTGCGTCCTCAATGGCCTGCTCGTCCCCGTCCTTGGCTGCTCCGCCCTGACGAACGTCGGGGTCCAGCCGTTCGTCAGGGCCGCGCTCGATCTTCTGCCCTCGCCTGTCGAAAGGGGGGAGATCAAAGCGACTTCGGACGGCCAGGAAATCAAGATCAAGCCTTCGGTCGACGAAGCCCTGGCCGGCTTGGTGTTCAAAACCATCTCCGACCCGTACACCGGCCGGATTTCGCTCCTTCGCGTTTTCTCGGGGAGGCTCAGCCCGGACAGCCTCGTCACCAACGTCAGCAAGGAAACCGACGAGAAGCTCGGCGGCCTGTTTTTTCTCCAGGGGAAGGAGCAAATTCCCGCCGGTCAGGCGAAAGCCGGAGAAATTGTCGCCACGGCCAAGCTGAAGGCTACGTCGACCGGCGATACGATCGCCGCCAAGGGATCGAATTTCGTTTTTCCGCCCATCAAGTTTCCCGAGCCTTCGATCTCTTTTGCTATTGAGCCGAAGAGCCGGGCCGACGAGGACCGAATCTCCCAGGCTTCCCATCGGATCATGGAGGAGGATCCGACCGTTCGTTTCGAGCGGGATCCCGACACCAATCAGCTTCTCATTTCCGGCAGCGGCGAGCTCCACGTCCGGATCATCACCGATAAGCTGAAAAAGCGCTACAATGTCGACGTCGAACTCAAGCCGCCGAAAATTTCTTACAAAGAGACGATCAAAGGTCGGGCCGATGTCCAAGGACGGCATAAAAAGCAGACCGGAGGCCGGGGCCAGTTCGGGGATGTCTGGATCAAGATGGAACCGTTGCCGCGAGGCCAGGATTTCGTTTTCGAAGACAAGATTTTCGGCGGGGCGATCCCGCGGAACTTCATTCCTTCCGTCGAAAAAGGGATTCTCGAGGCGAGAAAAAAGGGTGTTCTGGCCGGCTATCCCGTGGTCGATTTTAAGGTCATTCTCTATGACGGCTCCTATCATGAAGTCGATTCCTCGGATATTGCTTTCAAGATTGCCGCTTCCAAAGCCTTCAAGCTGGCCATGCGCCAGGCCAGGCCGACTCTCCTTGAGCCCGTGATGAACGTGGAGGTTTACACGCCCGAAGCGTTCATGGGCGATATTATGGGGAACTTGAACGGCCGGCGCGGCAGACTCCAGGGAATGGAGCAAAAGGGGAACATGAGGATTATTAAGGCTACGGTCCCCATGGCCGAGATGCTCGATTTCGAGCCGACGTTGACCTCGATCACCGGCGGGCGCGGATCTTTTCTCATGGAATTTTCCCATTACGAAGAGGTCCCCTCCCAGCTTCAGCAAAAGATCATCGCCGAGGCGGTCAAGGAAGGCCGGGTCAAGCCGGAAGAAGAGTAGGTTGTCTCGAAACCCCCATTAATCTTTGATCGTCAGCGGGCCGGACGACCGGATCGGCGCGAGACGGATTTTCGTGTTCAGCGGTCAGGGATCTCAGAACTAACGGCAGCGTTCCCAGTCGGAGCTGGCGTAGACTTCATCGAGCTCCGACCAGAGCTCTTCAAGATTACAGGTCATGATGACGAGATCCTGGGATTTTCCGGAGAGATCTTTCACATAGTCGGGAATGACGAGCTCTTCTTTGAACCCGAGACGGTGACAGATGGCCCGGGCCGATTTCTGGGGACGCATCATTTTAGCGACGAGCTTCTCGACCTTATTGGCCGCCGCCAGAAAATAGATCTCTCTCATCATGATCAGGCCCAGCCCGCGGCGGCGGAACGGCCGGGCGACGATCACCCTGAGCTCAGCCTGGTGTCTCCGCCAGTTCTCTCCGCTGAGTTCGAGAGCTCCGTCGGCGACAATCCTGTCTTTATAAAGGGCGACGATGCGGTAAATCCGGTCGCGCTCCGCCGACTTGATCCTTTCCTCAACGACTTTTCTGTCCGTGACATCCACCCGCAGGTATTTCCTGTCCTCAACAGGAAGGCTGCGATAGAACGACATGAGCCGATCCAGATCGTGTCTGCTCAGAGACCGGATGGTAACGAGTTTTCCGTCTTTAAGGATCTCGGTCTTGTTCATTGCCGTCTGCCTCTTATAATCAGTTTATTTATTTCCGGTCCAATATAGGCGGCCAAAAAGAGAAAGTCAAGAAAACACAGCGGGGGAGAATCAGTCTTCCTTGACGAAAAGGAGGAGGAGAGAGGAAAGGGCCGTGAGAGCTAGAGAAAAAGCAAAAGGTGCGGCCGGTCCGATGGCCTCCCAGAGAAAGCCGGCCACAACCGAGGCGGGCAGAGCGGCCAGGCCGATGATCATCTGGAAAGCGCCAAGACAGCTGGCCCGGAAAGGAGACGGAGCAAGCTCGCAGGTCAGCGTCTTTTGAACAGGCTCGAGGGCGGCCTTATGGGCGCCGAACAAAACAAAAACGAGAAGGATGAAAAGCCGGCCCGGCGATCTCAAGCCTGCCAGGCAGACGAGCGCCCATAAAAAAAATGCCAGAAAAAGGACGTGTTTCCGGCCGATTCGGTCGGAAAGACGGCCGAAAGGATAGGAGAAGAGGGAAGCCGTGGCCGTGTAGATCAGGTAGAGAACGGGGATGAATCCGGTTCGGAATCCCTGATTTCTGGCAAGAATGAGAAGGAAGGAATAGCTGAAAGAGCCGAGAGCGAAAATCGCGCTGAGAAGAAAGTAAAGCCTAAGGCCTGGCGTAATATCACGGAGGCGAAGCCCCTTGAAAATTTTCCGCTGGTCGCTCTTTTTTTCTTTGACCCATAAAACGATCAGCAGCGAAGCGAGGAGCGAGGGAATCGCCGCCAGGGCAAAAAGAAGCCGGTAGCCGAGAACGTTGACCAAAACCAGGCAGATAAGAATTCCGCTCACCGCGCCCAGGTTGTCCATGGCTCGCAGAAGCCCGAAGTTGCGGCCGCGGTCGAGGTCGGTCGAGAGGTCGGCGATCATGGCATCGCGCGGAGCGCTGCGAATTTTTCCCACCCGGTCGAGGATGCGGAAGGGGATGAGATGCGGCCAGAGGCTTGAGAACGCGTAGCCGAGGCGGGAAAGGGAGCCGCAGAGATATCCGGTCCAGATAAAAATTTTTCTTTTCCGGATCCGGTCGGAAATATACCCGGAAGCGGCCTGGGAGAGCGAGACCAGGGCGTCTCCGAGGCCGTCGAGGAATCCCAAGGCGGCCATGTTCGCTTTGAGGACATCGGTGACGAAGAGAGGCCAGACCGGATAGATGATGTCGGAACCCATATCATTGAGGAAGGAAGAGGCGGCAAAGACCCGGAGCGTCTTTTTTTCTGAGGTCGCTGAGCGACACATTTTTCGATCCATGAGGGAAGCGGGACGATCAAGCGTAGCGCGGCGGCCTTGCCCTGTCAAGTATCACGAGCGGCGGCGATTGACTCGCCGAAAAGCGAGGGATATAGTAGCGCTGAACCGGATTTGGAGGAAACGACGAGCGCGCTGAGGCCATCTTTCCGTAAGCTCGCCGTTCTCTCAGCTCTTTTGATTTATTTCTCTTTCGGCTTTGCCCCGGGACAGGAAGAGAGGACGCTTCGTCTGGCCATCGGGAATCCGAAGCTTAAAGACAAGCTCGTCCTGGCGGCTGAGGGCGAAGTCGTCTTCGGTCCTCGACGAATGGATCCGGGGCGGA
>CAZNVB010000268.1:0-4384 GCA_964576265.1 uncultured Eubacteriales bacterium
ATCATAAATCGATCGAATTTATAGAAATAGTCGATTTTAAGGCACTTGCGAACCCGTCGTCCGCTTCGAATTTTCCGACGGGACGATTTGGCTGCAAGGAGAAACCATGGAGTACGACATCAAAAACCTCGGCTTGGCGGCGCAAGGCCGGCTGAAAATCGAATGGGCCGGACGCTTCATGCCCGTCCTCGCTTCTCTCAAGAAAAAATTTGCCCGCGAAAAGCCGCTGCGCGGCGTCAGGATTTCCGCCTGTCTTCATGTGACGAGCGAGACCGGAAACTTGATGGAAGCACTGCGGCTGGCCGGCGCCGAAGTCCGGCTCACCGCCTCCAACCCGCTGAGCACCCAGGACGATGTGGCCGCAGCCCTGGTCAAGGACCATCGGCTCCCTGTCTTTGCCATCAAGGGAGAAGATTCAAAGACGTATTACCGGCACATCAATGCCGCCCTCGACCACGGGCCTCAGATTACCATGGATGACGGCGCCGATCTGGTCAGCACCGTTCATGCCAAAAGGCGTGCCCTGCTCAAGACGATCATCGGCGGAACCGAGGAAACTACGACCGGCGTGATCCGGCTGCGGAGCATGGCGGCCAGGGAAGTCCTTTTTTATCCCATCATCTCGGTCAACGACGCCGAAACCAAACATCTCTTCGACAACCGCTACGGCACAGGTCAGAGTACGATCGACGGGATCCTCCGGGCAACGAACATCCTGTTTGCCGGGCTGAATTTCGTTGTCGCCGGCTACGGCTGGTGCGGCCGAGGAGTGGCCATGCGGGCCCGCGGCGCGGGGGCGAAAGTGATCGTCTGCGAGGTCAATCCCGTGCGGGCTCTGGAAGCCGTCATGGACGGGTTTGCGGTCATGCCCCTTGAAGAGGCCGCGGCTGTCGGTGATGTCTTCGTCACCGTCACCGGCGATAAGAACGTCATCGAGCGCCGCCATTTCCTCAAGATGAAGGACGGGGCCATCGTCGCCAATTCCGGTCATTTCAACGTCGAAATCGATCTCCCCGCCCTTTCTGCTCTGGCCAGAAAAAAGAGGAGAATCCGGGAGTTCGTCGAAGAATACGAATTGCGGGGGGGGAAGAAAATCTATCTTTTAGGCGAGGGCCGATTGATCAATCTCGCCGCCGCGGAAGGCCATCCGGCCATGGTCATGGACATGAGTTTTGCCAATCAGGCGCTGAGCGTCCTTTACCTCAGCCGAAAAGGGAAGGCCTTGAGCAAAGACGTCCATCCGGTTCCCAAAGAAATCGACGCCGAAATCGCCCGCTTGAAGCTGCGTTCCATGGGCATCCGGATCGACACCCTGACCGCCGAGCAGAAAGCCTATCTCGCCTCCTGGGAGGAAGGGACCTAAGCCGGCTGTTTTTTCTCCTTGATTTCCTTGAGATAAGAATTCAGCTTGTCCCGTATTTCCGGGTCGGTGACCAGGGGCGAAATTTCCTCAAAAATCCGGAAGGCTTTGTCCGACTCCTTATTCTTCAAATAGGCTTCTCCCAAATAGAACCGATAGTTGATATCGTCGGGGAGGATTTTTACCGCCCGCTCGTAGCTTTCGATCGCTTCCGGGATTCTGTCGAGCTTATCCAGAATAAACCCCTTGAGGGCGTAGCCGACATGGAAACGGCTGTTGGATCGAACGGCCTGATTCGCATAGACCAGAGCTCGTTCCCAGTCCTGGCGAAGGCAATAGAGCCAGGAAAGATTCTTATAGGGCAATTCTTTGTTCGGATACTCAAGGTCGGCAACGACCTTCTTCCATTCTTCCTCCGCCTTATCCAGGAAGCCCAGCTCCTGATAGGACATGCCGAGATTGTTCCTGGCCTCGGAGAATTGCGGCGCGATTTGCAAGCACTTCAAAAAATAACTGACCGCTTGGTGATGATTCCCCTTCATCGCATAAGCCAGCCCGAGCCCGTTCAGCGATTGAAAATGGCTGGAATCCAGGGCCAGGGCCCGATTAAAATAACGGATCGCCTCATCCGGATTGTTGTTGTTCAGCTGCATTGCGCCGAGAGAATACTGGTGCCGGGGATTTTTTTCATTGGCCTGTTCCATTTTCTTCGGCGACGAAGCGCAGGCGACAAAAAAACTCAGTCCAAGAATCGTCAAGCCCATGACCGCTTTTCTCATCTGGTCATTCTCCTTGTCATTCTGGCTTCAGCGTCCTCCTCATCAGATCCTGAATGGACTCCCGGGGGTTTTTGTTCTCGTAGAGAACGCGGTAGACTTCTTCGGAAATCGGCATCTCGATCCCTTCGCGTCTGGCCAGGTGTCGTACCGAAACCGTCGTCCTCACGCCCTCGGCCACCATTTTCATCGAACTCAGGATCCGACGAAGCGGGCGGCCTTGGCCGAGCTCGTAGCCGACATGATAGTTCCGACTCTGCCCGGCTGTGCACGTCAGAACGAGGTCGCCGATCCCGGCGAGCCCATAGAAAGTTCTTTTCCTGGCGCCCATCTTGACGCCGAGACGGGTGATCTCGACAAGGCCCCGGGTGATCAGCGCCGCCCTTGAATTATGCCCGAAAGAGAGCGAATCCGCAATCCCGGCAGCCAGGGCGATGACGTTCTTGATCGCACCAGCGAGCTCCACGCCGATGACATCCGGAGTTGTGTAGGCCCGGAAATGGTCGCTCGAAACCAATCGCTGGACCTCTTTGGCGCAGTCTTGGTCTGAAGAGGCGACAACGACAGCCGTCGGGTGTTTTTTCACGACTTCCAGGGCGAAGGAAGGGCCGCTCAGCACCGCCAGAGCCGGCTGGCCGCGGCGAGGGAAAACCTCGCGCATGACCTCGGTCATCCTTTTCAACGTCCCTTCCTCGATTCCTTTTGTCAGGCTGACGACGATCTGGTCCGGCAAAAGAACGGGCGCCAGGGCGGAATAAACCGGCCGGCAGAATTGAGCCGGCACGGCGACAAACAGGATTTCGCCGAACCGGCCGACATCCTTGAGGTCGGAGCTGAAAGAAACGAATGACGGAAACTTGAAACCTGGCAGGAAAACGGTGTTTTCTCGGCTGCGCTGCAGCTCTTCAAAAATCTCCGGCTCACGGACCCAGAGCCGAGTTCGAATACCGAGACCCCCGAGATGAATGGCAAACGCCGAACCCCAACTTCCAGCACCGATGACCGAGGCTTTCATTCGGATTCGACCTTCTCCCGATCGCCCAGCCTTCGTTCCGTTCCCTGGCAGAGACGTCCGATGTTGGCCGCGTGCCGGATCGCAATGAGGATAAAGACCGCCAGTCCGAAGACAGCCAGATCTTGATCCCTGCTGGTGAGCAAGGCGAAACAGGGAAACGATAAAGTCGCCGCCAGAGAACCCAGAGAGACAAATCGGGTGGCGGCAACAAAAGCGACGAAGACCGCCAGGCCGAGAAGGAAATTTAGAAAAGAAAGAACCAGGTATGCCCCCATGGCCGTGGAAACGCCTTTCCCTCCTCTGAATCGAAGAAAAATCGGAAAACAATGACCGAGGATGACGAAGACAGCCGTCGCCATCGCCAGCCTCCGATCTCCGAACAATCGGAGTGCCAGCCAGACCGGAAGCGCCGACTTGGCGACATCCATGATCGCCACCGGCACGGCGTAGGCCCAGCCTTTCAAGCGAAGGACATTTGTCGCTCCGGTGCTCCGGCTGCCAAACCGCCGGATGTCTTTTTGATCTCCGCTTCCCAGGCGAAAGGCAAGATAGCCGAAGGGAATGGATCCGACGAGATAGGCGAGGCAAAGATAGATAAGCTTCATGTCAGTCTGAATTCGGCCAAAGACTTATATTCTGCCCCTGAGGGTTTGAGGAGGCTCTCAAAAAAAGTCACCTTTATGACCTCCATCCGGCCGAAGGACCGATGGCGACTCTTCTCAAGTTCCGAAAGAAGCTCTTCTATCCCGCGGGGAGACTTCACCCGGCCGACCGTGAGATGAGGATGAAATTCCCTTTTCTCTTTTTCCAGACCGATCTCTGCCAGGCTTTCTTCGATTTCGAGCTGAAGAGAATCGAGCGCCGGGTTGGGTTCGACTCCCGCCCAGAGGACTCTCGGCGCCTTTTTTCCCGGAGGAAAAACTCCGGTTCCCTTTAAAGCCAGGCCGAAGGAAGGATGTCGGCTGACCGCTCTGTCGACCGCGCGACAAACCTCTGGGGAAAAATCGGGGCTGATCTCCCCGAGAAATTTGAGCGTCAGATGCATGCCTGCCGGGCTGACCCAACGAACCTCTTTCGCCCGAGGCCTGAGCTCATCGATCCAAGCGGCCAGGCTCTTCTTGATCGCTTCGTCCAGATCGATGGCGATGAACGTCCTCATATCGCTTTTCTCCCCCTTTAGTTTTTAAGAGCAAGAAGATGCCGGCGGACCAGATCCAAGGCTTTCTGGGTCGC
>CAZNVB010000269.1:0-6202 GCA_964576265.1 uncultured Eubacteriales bacterium
GGAGGACATGGAGGGTGTAATGAGCGTGCATTCCCTCATCGCCGGCGGCCGCCCGGGCGTCATCGCTGAACAAGACGGCGACATCGGACCGAGAAGGAAGAGAAAGTCGGGGAAGCTCTTTCCACAACTTCGACAAGCGCACCATCTCCCTGTAAACTTCGGGATAATCGAGCCGCGGCGTCCCCCACCAGTCGAGCATGGTCACGCCGGCCTTTGCCGCCTGGCTCGCCCATTCCCGGACATTCTCGGCCGTGGAGAGCCGCTGGATCATCTCACAGCCCTGAACGATCATCCGGCTTGGCTTTCCCGCGGCCAGGTCGGTAACGAACTTCGAGGTGAACCCGACGTGATAGCCCGACCGCGCCGGGCCGTAGACATAGATGCAGAACGAGGGATAGGGGTCGGCCGAGAAATAATCGGTAAAATCCCAAAGAAGGGCCTGGTCGAGAAAATCCATATCAGCGACGGTATTCCGGTTATAAGCCTGGTAAAGCTTTCCGGGCGCCCGCCTGCGGACGATCTCGTATTCACCTCTTGCCACCTCGGCAAAAATCCTGTTGACCCAGCGAAAAACGGCAATTCGTGAAAGAGCCGTCTCATGGTCGGGGAGGCCGCGGCTGTTTTCATGAACAGGCTGGTTCTGATAGGGAACATGAGAAAGTCCCGGAGGAACTCCAAGCTCCACACCGTAGGCTTCCTTGAGCTCCTTCTTTGTGCGCTCGTACATCCCCGGTTGAAGAATCGTGGCGATCTGGTTGAACGGTTCGTCCTGGCCCCAGACGTCAAATAGCCAGGGTTTTCGGCCGTGCTCCCGGAGGAAATCCTCGAGCATCCGGTTCTTGAGCCGGACATAAACAGGGTCGAAAAACGCTGCCGTCCCGAGGGGCGTCAAAATCGAGGCCCCGGCTTTTTTGGCCTCCTCGCTTCCGACATAGCCGTGATAGCTGAATCGCATGCCGTGGCGGCGATGAAGGTCCTCAATCGCCGAAAGTCCGGCTTTTTTCAGAAACCCCGGGAGGAAGGGGCCGTCGATTCCTGCCCGACCGAGCTCTTCGACAAAGTTGGCCTCCTCCGCCTCCCAGGTCTGCGGATCGTAGAGGCTCTTGATCCTGTCGGAAAGAAGAAAGCTCGAAAGCCCGAGGTAGAAATGAACCGAGCGCAGCGGCTCGGGCTCGGAACCGAGAAGACTTTCGTATTCCGTCCGCCGCCGGACGACTCGCCACGGATCCTCGGTTTCAACAAACCGCCGCAGAATCGCCCCTCCGTCCTCGAACTCGAGCGAAGCGAAAATCGTCGGATATTCCTGGATAAAATTCTCAGAAGCGAACGGCTCGACCCGGATGTTCTCGCCGGAATACCAGTTAAAACAGGATGTCTCCCGCTCGCCGGCCGCGTTCTTGCGACTGCGAATGAAGTTCAGCCGGAAGGTGTGCCCGGGTTTCGGCCGGCCGCCGATTTCGGCCCAGGGAATAGAAATCTCGGCCGTGAACCCGTTCTTCCGGCGCTCAACCGCGCTCTCCCAAGCGCCGTCCCAGGCTTCATCGACGATGTAGGGCGTGTGGGCGCCGACCTTATAAACATTGGCTTCGCTCCTCTGGTTGGCCGAATCGACCCGGAAACGCCGCATGGTCCGGACGGCATCGGCGGCGTTCATATAGTCAAGCCGCTGAAGAAACGGAGAATAGAACGGGGTCTCGGGCCGGGAAAAAAGCGAGATTTCGCAGAAATCTTCTTCGCTCTCCGCACTGCTTCGCTTTTCGCCCCGGCAAACGAAAGCGACATAAAGTCGGTCCGCCGTGAAAGCGAGCCGAGACTCGGTCGAAACGAGCGGAATTTTGCCGGGGTCGGCGCCGACTCTGAAATCCCCCAAGCGCTTGGCCTTTCTCCAGAACGGCTCCGCCAACCGTCCGTCGACCGTGATCGCTTGTTCCGTTCCGTAGATGAAAAATGAATGCTCAGGCAACAGCGACCGGTCACAGGAAACAAGCATCACACCCGCTGTCAGCAAGAAGAAAATCCGTTGTCTTTTCATGGCGAAAGAACTTTACCTTCGGGCCGGACTCCTGTCAAATCCGAACGGCTGTTCAGGGCCTGATGGAGAGGGCGATCTTCGCCACACCGCGATCCTGGAGGGAAAAGAACCGGGCGGTCGGGTCAAAGCGTCGCTCCCATTTTTTGTTGTAAACGACGTAGATATCGTTTCCGGGCATGGCCTGCCATCGCAGCCGGACGCTCCAGCCCAGCTTTCTCGAGATGTCGTCGTACTGGAGATAGTTCATCAGCCCGAGGTTCGGGGAAAGGAAGAGGTCGGCCTTTTATAAGCCAGCCGGACGGCGAAGAGGTTCGAGCCGGCAAGGCCGGGGAAATCTTCGGTCTGGACATCCAGTTCGTGTTACCGATCTTGCCGTTGAGCTTGGCGCCGAAACGGACCGGGACCGGCTCGCCTCCGTAAAGGCCGATCCGGCGGCTGAAAAACGGGATAAAGCTGACGCTCGAGCTGAAGCTGAAGGTCTCCGACCCTTCGAGAAAGAACATCGGCTTTTCGGGAAAAAACAGGGGAAAGCGCGTCAGGTTGATCCGCCTTTCATCGACCTCGGTCTCGGCGAAATCCATATTGCAGCTGAACACCCCGACGAGGTTGGGAGTGAAGTTCTTATAGAGATCAAAACCGCCGTCGAGGCCGTATTCGCGGCCGGTCTTGCCGGAGAATCCTGTTTGGGTGCTCGCCAGACCGTAGGGGCGGAAGGTGATCCCCTTTCCCTGCCGAACGTGGTGGATGCCGGCGAGCGCCGCCTCCATGGGGTTATTGAAGTTGCTGTCGCGGTTCGTGCCGGAGAGGCGGACTGTTTCGAGCTTCCGAGGGATGACCAGCTCGACGTTGATCCCCCAGACCGAGAGCCCTGGCCTGAAGGGAATCGTCTTGAAGGGGATCCGGATCTCGGCGATCCGGCGGCGTCGTGGGCCATCGTGTTGGCCGCGACCCGACCGGGCTCGCTGTCGAAGCACATGATCCCGAGATAAAGGTTCGTGTCATCAAAAAGGACTCGGAGCTCGGTTCGCTCCGTCGGGTCGGCGTTGGGCTCGGGCTCTACCTGGCGGAATTCGGAAAAAGGGCCGGCCGAGTTCTTGTCCTTTCATGCTTCTCTTGGCCTCGGATTTAGAGAACCCCGATTTTCTGTCCAATTTGACACCGGCCGGCATGGCGGCTTATCATGGCCTGCCGCGTGACGGAACAGAACTCATCCCTCTGCGGTTGTCCGCCGAGCCCGGAAAGAATCCGAGTTCCTCCTCGGAAATTCGTGACGGATGCGCTCTCGGACTCGAAAGGGCCGTCTTGTGGAACGATGAAAAAGGAGGCGACGATGAAAAAGCCTTGGCTTCTCTTCTTCTCGCTCTGTCTTTTGCTCGCCTCAGAGCTCGCCGCTCAGTTCGGCTACCGCTACACCAACCCGGAGCTGCGCGACCTCATCCGGAAGAGCAAGCTCGACGAGCACCTCATCCCGATCATGAAGGAATACGGGATCGACTGTTGGGTCACTCTGACCCGGGACCCCTGCGACGACATGACCAACGTGATCTGGGAACGCGACCTTCAGCTCGACCCGATCGTCGAGTACATCGGCGGCGAGGGGGTCACCGTCCCGGCGGCATTCATCTTCACCGCATCGGGCGAAAGAATCGCCATCGTCGGAGAGAGCGATGCCGGGGCCGTTAGGGACAGCGGGATTTACAAATCCGTCCTGAAGTATGTCTACAACCGCGAAAAAGGTCACAGCGAATTCCTGGAAAATCTGGGCCGGGTGCTCCGCACCCTGAACCCGAAGACCATCGGCCTAAACTTCTCGGAAGACGAAGGCGTGGCCGACGGCCTGAGCTACGGGATGAAGTTGATGTTCGATAAGGCGGTCGGGAAGGAGCTCGCCGCAAGAGTCGTCTCGGCGGAAATGGTCGTCATCTCGCTCTGGAACCGCAAGGTCGCCGCGGAGATCCAGCTCATCGAGAAGTCCAGCCGCAAATCGGCCGAGATCACGCTCGAAGCCCTCCGCATGATCAAGCCGGGGGTGACGACGGCCAGAGGACTCTTCGATCACATCCGCCGGAGGATGAAAGAAGAAGGAATGGGGCCGGGCTGGCAGGAATGGTGGTGCCCGACGGTCACGGTCAGCGCGTTCCGCCTGGGACGGCCGCCGAGCGACAAGGTGATCGAGCGCGGCGACCTCGTCGTCGTCAACTCCGGATTTCTTGTCGAGGGCCACATGTCCGACCTGAACAAGGCCGCTTACGTCCTGCGGGAAGGAGAAACGGAGCCTCCCGAGCTCATCCGCAAGCTGTTCGCCACCGGGCTCGAGGCCACCCGGGCGGCCGTCGCCAGGATCAAGCCCGGCGCCACCGGGTACGAAGTTGACCTCGCCGCGAGGGAAGTCGTCAGGAAGGCCGGGTTCGCCGAGTACGGCCACGCCACCGGGCACACGACGGGAGTCTGGGTGCACGGGCTGGGCGTCATCCTCGGCCCGCCCTGGAGAGCCTACGGGGAAAAGATCCGGATGAGAATCCACGAGAACGACATCTATGCCGTCGAACCCAGCCTCGGGGCTTATTCCGAGGCGCACGGAGGCCACCTGAGGATGCATTTCCAGGAGATGGTGATCGTCGGAAAGGACGGCGCCCGCTACCTGACGCCCCCGCTGACCGAGCTCATCCTGATCCGCTGAAACGCCTGTCCGGCGGGAATGGCCAATGAAGAAAGAATTCCCGTCCGGCTGGGTCCTCATGGCCGCAGTCGGAGTCCCTTCCCGGCTCCTCTCGCGCCTCCTGACGGCCGGGTGTTCGAAATTCGCGCTGCGCCGGCTTGCATTCGCGGCGCCCGGACGCTAAAATCTAAGCGGCGTCTGATTTCCTGATTTTCCGGAGAAAGGAAGGGATCGAATGACCAGCGAAACGCATCCTCCTCTTACGCCGTCCCCGAAGCGAAAAATCGGGCTCGGCCTGGGCTGCCTCGTCGTCGCCCTCATCGTTCTCCTCATCCTCGGGACCTGGGTCGCCGGCCAGTACAACACACTGGTCAAGCTCGACCAGCAGGTCCTCCAGTCCTGGGCGCAGGTGGAAAACGTCTATCAGCGCCGGGCCGACCTCGTGCCGAACCTTGTCGAAACGGTCAGGGGAGCGGCAGAGTTCGAGAGAGAAACATACACCGCGGTTGCCGAAGCCCGGGCGAAAGTCGGCCAGATCAAGATCGAAGCGAACGACCTGAGCAATCCCGAAATCTTCGCCCGATTCCAGCAGGCCCAGGACGAACTCGGTTCGGCGATTTCCCGGCTCCTCGTGGCCGTTGAAAAATACCCCGAGCTCAGGGCCACCCAGAATTTCCGCGACCTCCAGGTTCAGCTCGAAGGCACCGAGAACCGCATCACGGTCGAACGCCAGCGCTTCAACGAGTCCGCCCAGGCGTTCAACACGAAGCGGCTGAGTTTCCCCATGGTCTTCGTGGCCCCTCTCTTCGGCTCGCGCTTCGCCGAGAAGGCCTATTTCAAGGCTCAGCCTGGCTCTGAGACAGCCCCCAAGGTCAAGTTCTGAACGTGTCGACCGGCCGACCGGGGATTGGCCCAACAAGGATCGCCCTCCTCATCATCTTCTCCGCCTTCTGCCTCGCCGACGCGGCCGACCTCAAAATTCCCCCTTCCCCCGAGCGATGGGTGACGGACACGGCCGGCTTCCTTTCGCCGGCTGCGGCCCGGGAGCTCGACCTCAGGCTCGAATCCTACGAAAAGGAGACCGGCCATCAGGTTCTCGTCTATATCGGGAAAACGACCGGGGGATACCCGATCGAGGACTTCGCGGCGAGAGCGTTTGAGGCCTGGAAAGTCGGGCGGAAAGGGCTCGACGACGGCCTCGTCCTCTTCATCATGGTCGAGGACCGGACGGTCCGGATCGAGGTTGGCTACGGTCTGGAAGGAGTTGTCCCGGATGTCATCGCCGGCCGGATCATCAACGAGATTCTGATTCCTGGAATCCGCTCCGGCGACGCGGACGGCGCCGTCCGGGAGGCGGCGGGAGCGATCCTCGGGGCGATTTCAGGCACCGGCGCGGCGCCCAGAACGCCGGGTGGAGAACCGCACCCACGAGCAACAGGGAAGAAAATCGCCGAGACCATCTTCATCATTATCGCCGCCGCCATCTTCCTGATTCTTTTCATCACCAACCC
>CAZNVB010000270.1:0-83855 GCA_964576265.1 uncultured Eubacteriales bacterium
GGCCTATACGGTCCTCTGGCCTGAAATGTATAAAGAAGAAGCCTATACGGCGAGACGAGGATTCGGCGCGGCGAATTACCCGTTCGACGATCCTTTAGCGCGCCGGATCGACTATTCTGCCGTCCGTTGCCCGACCGCTCACTGGCTGACCGACCGGACCGTCTCCTTTTTTACCCATCCGGTTTACACCGAAAAACATGTCGAGCTCATGATCGCCGCTTTTAACAAAGTGGCGTCGGCCTATGCCAAATAGAAAAGCGATGCCTCCCCTTCTCCATGCCCCCTTGAATCGGGAAAAAATCGCAAGCAGCCCAACGAGGGGAAAGCCATCAAAAAATGATCAAAGCCAAGGAGGTTTCAATGAGAAAACTCAGCACGGTTGCTCCGGATTGGTGGGACTACACCACTCTGGATGACGAAATTATCCGCGATGCCGCCCGGCTGACGGTCAAAGACATCCGGCAGCTGTCGCGGCCCGGTTTCACGGTCAAGATGTACGAGACGCGAGAAGCCTTTTACATGGCGGAAGCGCTGGAGTACATCAACGCCTGGAGACAGGCGACGCCGAGCCGGCCCGCCGGCATCTGCGGCCCCATCGGGCCGACCGAGCAGCTCCCTCTTGTTGCCATGCTCGTGAACGAGCTCGGGATCAGCCTGAAAAACGCCCATTTCTGGGGAATGGACGAATGGGTCGTCGGCGACAAAGAAGTCGGCCTGGACCATCCCTTGGGTTTCGCCCGGACCGACCTCGAGCTCTGCTTCAACCGGATCGACAAGAAATACGCCATGCCCAAAGAGAATCTCCACTTCCCGAGCGTGGCCCGGCTCGAGGAGTATTCGAAGAGCTTCCGCGAGATCCGCTGCGTCACCATGCAAGGGGGTCAGGGCGAGGTCAAACACTGGGCGTTCAACGACCCGCCGAGGCGGGAGGGAAAATACAAGGACCGTCCGCCGACGCCGGCCGAATACCGAAAGCTGAAAACGCGGGTCGTCGAGCTCCATCCGATGACACTCATCCAGAACGCCAGGACATCGGGCGGCGGAGTGGTCAGCAATATTCCCACCAAAGCGATCACCGTCGGGCCGGTCGAGACCTGGCTGGCGGAGAAGGTGTCGATCTGGCACTTCGGCGCCCACGACAATCCCTTCGGCATCCGCCTGACCGCGTTCATGATCTCGAAAAAAATCCCCGATTCGGCCGTGCCGATGTCCCTTCTGGCCGACCATCCGAATGTCCAGTTCAATTACTACCTCGGCGGAATCGGGACATGCGAAGTCGAAATGCACTGAGCCGGGAAGAAAAATGATCGTTTTCGCCATCGGCAGCCATCCCGACGACATCGAGTTCATGATGGGCGGAACGCTGCTCCTGCTCAAGGACCGCGGCCACGAGCTCCACTATATGAACATCGCCAACGGGAGCTGCGGGACCGAAGTCCACAGCAAGGAGGAAATCATCCGCATCCGACGGGAGGAGAGCCTCCGGGCCGCTTCTTCGATCGGAGCCGTTTATCACGAAAGCATCACCGACGACCTGGCCGTCTTCTACACTCAGGAGCTGATCAGCCGGGTGGCGGCCGTCATGAGGGAGGTTAAGCCGGACATCGTTCTCACCCTTTCCCTGAAAGACTATATGGAAGACCACATGAACGCGGCCCGGATCGCCGTCACGGCGCTGTTCGTCCGGACGATGCGGAATTATGAAACCGTGCCGCCGCGGCCGCCTATCCTGAAGGACACGGCGCTCTATCACGCTCTTCCCTACGGATTGACGGATATGGTCCGACAACCCGTCGTTCCGGAATTTTATGTCGACGTGACTTCGGTCATCGATCGCAAGGCCGACTTTCTGGCCAACCATGTCAGCCAGAAGGCCTGGCTCGACCGCAGCCAGGGCCTGGATTCCTACCTGATCGCGATGAAAGAGATGAGCCGGAAAGTCGGCGCGATGTCCGGCCGGTGCGAATATGCGGAGGGCTGGCGTCAGCACAGCCATCTGGGATATGCGGCGACGGATATCCGGCCTCTCCAGGAGAACCTCGGATCGCTCTGTTTTCGGAAGGAAAAATCAACCTGATCGGCCGGCGATTCAGGCTGATGAAGCCTGAAGACCGGGCGGCGGGAGGCGAGAAAAGATGAAAATCATCGATTCCGCCTGCACCCTGAGAAGAGGCCGGGTCGGAGAGCTGCTGGCCGAGATGGACCGCTGCGGCATCGAACGGGCCGTCATCGGGCCGGAGAGGAATTTTATCGCCGTCGAGAACAGGGCCGGCAATCGGTATGTCGCCGGCGCCGTGCGCCGCCGCCCGGACCGGCTGATCGGCTTTGCCGTCGCTTCTCCCTGGTTAGGTCCCAAGGCGGTGGCCGAGCTGGAAAGAGCCCTGGACCTCGGCCTCACCGGCCTGAAGATTTCCCCGGCCGTTCAGGGGTTCATCCTGACCGATCCGCAAGTTTTCCCGCTCATCGAATTCGCCGAGAAAGCCCGCTGGCCCGTCTACTGCGTCACCGGAACTCCGATCTGTGCCATGCCTCTTCAGCTCGCGGAATTGGCGGAACGGTATCCGCGGGTCAAGTTCATCATGGGCCACGGAGGATTCTGCGATTTCTGGAACGACATCCCCGATGCGCTCCGCCGCTGCCCGAACCTCTTTATCGAAACGTCTTATATCCTCCCCTCCCAGATCTCTGCCTGGATCAGGGAAGCGGGAATCGAAAAATTCATTTTCGGCAGCGATTTCCCCTTTTCCTCCCTCGATCTGGAGATCAAAAAGATCAATTTCCTCGGCGAGGGAATCGACAAGCAGCGGATTTTTCGGCACAATCTCCTCCGCCTCCTGGGAAAAAGCCGATGATCATCGACTGCCACACCCATCTCTTCGGCCGCTGGCTGAATCTCCGGGGGATCCGACCGCGAGATTTTGTGCGCATCATGGACGAGACGGGAATCGAGAAGGCCTGCGTCTTTACCCTGGAGGGGTTCTTTGACGCCCGGGGATCGAACGAGCGTCTTTGTTCTCTGACCAAAGGATTCGAAAACCGGCTTTTCCCTTTCGCCACAGTGGATCCACACATGGGAGATCAAGCGGTGAAGGACCTCCGACGGGCGGTCCTGAAGCTTGGGATGAGGGGACTCAAGGTTCACCCTTGGCTGCAGGCGTTTTCGTTGACCAACGCCTATTTCCTCAAAGTCGTCGAGGAGGCGGTCCGCCTCGACATCCCGATCATTTTTCACAGCGGCAGCCCTCCTTATGCCTGCCCGACCCAGATCGGCAATCTGGCTCGAAAATTTCCCGAAGCCAAGCTCATCCTCGGCGAGGCCGGACTGAAAGACCTCTGGCTGGACGCCGTGGCCGTGGCCAAGAAGTATCGGAATATCTATCTCTGCCCGGCTGCTTCCCCCTTCGCCGCGGTCAAAGAGATGATTTCTACTATTCCTATAGGAAAACTCGTCTTCGGCACCGACCTCGGCTTTTCCCGGAAGGAGGAGGTTTGGCTCGAAATCGAGAAGATCCGCCTCTTGCCCTTGACCGAAGAGGAACGCGAAATGATTTTTTATCAAAACATCCGAACTCTGGTGAAGTTCGACGATTGAAATTCATGGAGCCGAGAATTGACCCGCTTTCTCGCTTTTCTTGACCTCCTCAACACCGCCGCCCGGGGTGGAAAAAGGGAAAAAAGTCCCTGGTCGATCTCGACCTGAAAAGGAGAGAACAAAAATGGGCTGGGTTTTCCTCGCCTTGGTCGTTGCCGGATATGTGGCGATGAATTTTGTCATGAAGATGGGAAGCTTGAAAGGGCATTCCTCGCCGGCGCTGACGGGATCGCTCTTCGCCGTCGCCTCTTTTTTCTGTCTTCTGTTTCTCCTTTTCCTGCGCCAACCGCTCCACCTCTCGCTTCCGGTCGTCTTCCTCGCCGTCGGCGGAGGGGTCGGCGGCGCGGTGGCATATTTCTTTTTCCTCAGCGCTCTCAAGATCGGAAATTACGCTCTGACCATTTCGATTTACACGATGACGTTTCTCATCCCGGTCGTCTTCTCCGTCATTTTCTGGAAAAGGCCGCTGGGGACCATCCTGGCTCTCGGGATCATTTTCATCCTCATCGGCATCGTCTTGATTTCGGCCTCCGGCTCGACGCCGGATAGCAAAAAATCGGGGCTGTGGCTGAAATGGCTTCTCTTCCTGGCGGCGGCGTTCTTCCTGACCGGGATTCCCCAGCTGTCGCAAGCGGCGGCCGTCCGGCTGAGCGCCATCAACCTCTGGTTTTATCTCTTCCTGACCTTTCTCTCCGGTGCGCTCGCCTTCCTGATCTTTTTCGCGATGAAAAAGATCCGGCTGGCCGGAAATGTTTTTTCTTTCGGGGCGCTGGCGGCAGCCGGAAGCGTTGCCGGAAACTTCTTCACCCTCAAAGCCCTGACCAGGCTGCCCGAGACCATCGTCTTCCCCGTCAGCCTTTCCGCTCCCGTGATCGGCGCCGTGCTCATTTCGCTCCTTCTTTTCCGGGAGAAAATCAAACCGCTGGGTTATCTCGGCATTGCGGTCGGCTTGGCCGGCATCATTTTGCTGTCACTGAAATGAGATTCGCCGCACGATGAAAGCCGTGGATTTCGACCTTTCCGAGCGCGGCGCTTTCAGCCTATTGACCTGGAGTGTCGACCCGAACCACGACAGCCTCTGGGCTGTCCATTCAGCTAGCGACGGCCGGATCTACTTCTCGAGCTGCAGCGAAGGCCGGGCCTCGAGCGCCCATCTGCTCCGCTTCGATCCAGAGGAGAAACGTCTCTGGGATCTCCTCGATATCGGCGAGCTGGCCGACGACCCCGCCGACTCCGGCCGGGTCCCCCAGAGCAAGATCCACACCTGCCTTCGGGAAACGGGAGACGGTTTTCTCTACGGCGTCAGCCACGCCACGGCCCCGTGCTTCGGGCAGAAGCTCTTCGAGGTGAACGGAACGTTCGGCGACCCGATTTACGGGTTTCGCGGAGCGCAGATGTTCCGGGTCAAGCTGGCCACCGGCCGAGCCGAATACGTCGGCCTGGCCGTCCCCCACGAAGGCTGCCGTTCGATGGAGATTGTTGAGCGCCTTAACAGGGCCTATCTTGTCAGCTATCCGCGGCATTGCCTTTACGAATACGACCTTTCTTCCCGTCAGTCACGGCTTGTGGGCCGGATCGGAACCTGGGGCGGGTTCGAAATTTTCGCCGACGCGGAGGGGCTGATCTACGGCTCCTACGATGACGGCCGCTTCTTCCGCTATTCGCCCGACAAGGACGAATTTGAAGACCTCACGCTCCGCGTCCCGGGAATTCCGGGCCGGGAACGCCTCTACAATTTCTTTTTCAACGCCAAGAAATTCCGGGACGATTTCATCTGCGCCACGGGTTACTACGACGGCCATATTTTCCGGATTAACCCCCGGGCCGGTGTCGAGCCGGCGATCGAGGACTACGGCTTCGGCTGGCCGGGCGGATGGAACGGCCGCGACTGGACGCCGCCCTATGCCCAGGCCCCGGTTCTCTACCGAGATCGCTGGCTTTTTTACGGCTGCAACACGATTTGGGAACCCACGAACCTCGTCGTGTTGGATACCGAAAGCGGTCGGCGGGAAATCGTCGCCCTTCTCGACTTCGAGGACAACCCCACGGCCTGGCTGGCGGAGGGAACGCTCGGAGCGGACGGCCGAACGCTTTATTTCGCCGAGGTCAACATGAAAGCCGTTCCCCGGCTTCTCCTGGTCGACCTTGAATCGCTCGACTGGAGGAGATGAATGACGGATAAGGAAGCGAAACGCGCTCAGAGCGGAAACGGGCCTTCGCCCGATTCAAATTACCATCTCAAAGAGTCGGAAATCATGGCCGGCACGGCGGATTTTCGCGATGGAGCCTTCGCCTTTATCACCGAGGGAACAGTGGCGCTCCGCGAACTCGGCCATTATGGAGTCACGCCGCCCATCCCGAACGGAGAATCGGCGATTACCGCGCTTGTCACTGGAGAAAAGCGGAAAAAAATCTATGGCGCGACCTCGGGGAAAAAATCTCACCTTTTCTATTACGATCCGAGCCCGGCAGCCGATCATGTCGTCGACATCGGCGTCCTGGGAGAGGAAGCCGAATGCCGGTTGCTGATGAGAGATCAGCGAGGAATCCTCTGGGGAATCGTCAACCCCGGAGGCCGGATTTTTCGCTATTCTCCGGAGGGCGAATTTTCCGTCCTCTGGAAATACCAGGTCAACCCCATCGAATTCCCCGGCCTTTCCCTGAACGAAAGTGTGGCCAGCGCCGTGCTTGATCCCCGGGTCGGGAAGATTTTCGCTCTCACCAGGAAAACATCCGCCCTCGTCGAGATCGATCTCGAAAACCGAACCGGCCGAAAAATTCTGGAAATCGAGGGCGCCGGAAAAGCCAACGCCATGGCTCTCGACAGCCGGGGAAACCTCATCGGGTCGGCGAAGAACGGCCATCTTTTCCGCTATTCGATCGCCAATAACGCCGTCGAAATGCTCGACCTCCAGCTCCCGTCCCCGAAGGGAATGGAGTTTCTGAACGCTCTTGATTCCGCGGTCTTTGACGGCGAAAAAACAGTCTACGGCGGGACGGTGCTGGGAACGATTTTCCGTCTGGACACGGAGACTCTTGAGCTTATCGGCTGCGGCCGGCCGATCTCCGATCATCGCATCAGAGCCCTGGTCTTGGGGAAAGACGGAGTGCTCTACGGCGCCGCCGGAAGCCCGGGAAAAAATTCCCATCTTTTCCGCTGGAATCCCCGGACCGGAGAAGTCAAGGACCTGGGCCTGCCGATGGTCCATTTCCCCAAGAACTGGGTGTGCTATGACATCAGCGCTCTAGCCGTCGGACCGAACGGCGAAATCTACATCGGCGAATCCGAACGCGTCTCTTATCTTCTGATCTACTACCCTCCAGTTTCCAATAGAAAGCCACGCGTTTAAAAACTCTCGGTCCGATCTTAAGCCTCGGCCAGCCGGTTCCCTCGGCGGGGGAGAGCCCTTTTGAATCCGGAATATCGAATAAATCGCGGAAAAAGGATCGGCGCTCGGCGAAAGGCAGGCCGGCATCGACATACCCTGAAACGAGGAGCGTGGTGGCGGTTATGCCCTGGTCAATCTAAAATTTCCAAGCTCAAAGGGACAACTGGCCGGAGGTCGAGAAAGCGAGGAGCGAGCGAAAGGCGGCCAGGATGCGGTCGGCGGCGTCCTTGCTGAGGCAACTCGCCGATCCTGTCCGGGTCTCATAGCCACCGCGCCCGAAATTCTCCCAAAGAGGAATGTAGCCGAAATAGCCGTTGGCCAGGGCAACGGGAAAGACAAGCTTGAATTGCGGGCTCGCCTTGAGCTCGAGGCCGATTTCGACAAAGGGCTCGCCGGGGATAGCGGCAAAAGCCACCTTCCCCAGTCTGGCGGCTTGAAGCGGAACCTCGTAAGTTTCCGGCCTCGTCTCGGCGAACCGAATGAGATCCCGGGCGAAAAGACGCTCGACGACCGGATCTCCCCTCGCCAAGTCCTCGGCCGTCAAAGAACTTCCTTTTTCTTTTTGTTCCGGCTCCGATTGAGACAGAATTCTCCTCGCGTTCTCCATTTCTTCCGCAGGGATTTCCCGCGGGGGGATGCGGAGGAGAATTTCCCTTGCTTCGAGATTGCCTTGATTGCCGGGATTCTCTGCCAAGGAGACCGGCTCGAGGTCGCCCAGGGATTTCGCCACAATCTCGGCATAAGCGCGGCCGAGCCGTTCGGCTTCTTGATAGTCCGACTGCAGCCGCTCGTCTTCGAACTCGAGGTGATTGATGTTTCCCTGGGGAGCAAGAAAAAGAAAAACGGGAATGTTTGTCCCCAGCCACTCATTCAGCCGCCTTTCCATAACGCCAGGCCAGTCGGCCGAAATCATGTTCCCGCCGATCGCATCGGTGTGGTTGGAGATGTTGACGAAAACAGCCTGGAATCTCCCCTGTCCGTCCTTGAAGACGATCGTATTCACCTCCCGGTCGACCGCCCCTTCCGGCCTCAGCCTCTGGGGCGATTTCTTCGGCGGGTTCGTGACGACGCGGCCGTCTTTCATCACCCAGCGCCGGTTGAAGGCCAGCCCTTCGTAGATCGCTCGGGCCATCGAAATCGAAACGGGCTGATGAGGCCTCAGCCTGACGGCGGTTTCGACCACCGTCTTCTTCAGTTCGCCGAGATATTTCTCCTCTCTGGGCAAGCCGAAAAACCCCACCAGGTCGGGCCCGGTATGAATATGAGAGGTAAAGAGCATGATCTCGTGCTTCTGATATTCGCTCCGCCGGGCGATCTCGCGGCGAATGTCCTCGGCGTCTTTGCTCGGGACGGCGCAGTTGTCGAGCTGAAGGAAAAGAAAACGGCTTTCCCCGTCGGACAGGGCGGCGAGCCTCAGGTAGAGTCGGTCGAGAACGCCCGTAGAAATGCGCTCGTTGAAGTATCCGCCCAGCCGCACGGGATAGGACGGAGTGACATCGACCTTATCCAACCCGATCCACAGAAAACCTTCAGACATCGTGTTGCTATTATAGAACAAATTCTTCTCCAATTCGAACATCTTTGCTCGGAGGGGCCGTTGGGTATACCTCCTAAGCATGACTCGAAGAAGTCCAAGGCATGGATGGCCTCTCTGAGAGAAGACAACATTCCCGCCCCCGGTTTGGCGGGCCGATGATCTTTTTCATTGACAAAAACGTCCGGCTGGTCATAATTTTGGAATTCCGGAGCGGATCGGGCTTCAGAGCATAAAAAGGTAGGAACGGAGAACGCAGCCATGACCAACTTTTTCTGGCCCATCGACGGCAGCATTATCGGGCTCTACCTCCTGGCGACCATGATTGCGGGCATCATGGTCCGCAAGTATGTCGGCAAGGTGGAGCATTTCCTGGTGGCCGGCCGGGAGATGAACGTCTATCTCGGGATCGCCTCGCTCGCCGCCACCGAGTTCGGTATCGTGACCTGCATGTACACAGCTCAAAACGGCTATCGCTACGGGTTTTCCGGCGCGACGCCGGGACTCCTCCAGGCCTTGGCCATGTTCCTTGTCGGAATGACCGGGTTCTGCATCAAGCCGCTCAGGGATTCCGGCGTGCTGACCATCCCGGAGCTCTTCGAGAAAAAATTCGGCCCCAAGATCCGCTGGGCCGCCGGCGTCGTTATTGTACTCGGCGGGCTCCTTAACATGGGCGTATTCTTGCGTACGGGAGGCGAGTTCCTCGTCCAGGTCACGGGCTTGAACATCAAGTACCTCGAGATCACGATGACGGCGCTCCTGCTCATGGTCGCCATCTACACCATCCTGGGCGGAATGCTGTCGGTTTTAGTGACCGACTTCCTCCAGTTCGTCGTCATGAGCCTGGGCCTGCTCACGGTGACCCTCCTCATCCTGGCCAAGGTCGGCCTGGGCACGATCATCCGGGCCGTCGAATCTCATTACGGAGCGGGTGGGTTCAATCCCTTCGTCAATCCCGAAATGGGCTGGCAGTTCGTCCTCTTCAACGCCTTCCTCAACCTGGCCGCTGTCCTGACCTGGCAGACGACGATCGTTCGGGTCCTTTCAGCCAAGGACACGAAAACAGGCCTCAGGGTCTATAACGGGACGGCTTTCTTTTTCGTCTGCCGCTTCCTCATCCCGGGAATCTGGGGAATGGCCGCCCTGGCCACTTTAACCGCCGCCCAGATCGGACCGAACACTCTTCATGCCATGCCTATCCTGCTGCGCTCGGTCGTGCCGGCGGGGATGATGGGACTCCTCGTGGCGGCGATGCTGGCCGCCGACATGTCCACGGATTCGTCCTACATGATCACCTGGGGAGGCGTCATCTACAACGACATCATGGCGCCTTTCCGCAAGACCCGGTGGTCGGAGAAAAAGGGGCTGCTCTGGAACCGGATGATCATCGCTCTGATCGGAGTTTTCCTGCTGTTCTACGGTCTCTGGTATCCGCTCAAGGGCGACTTGTGGACCTATCTCGGGGTCACGGGAACGATCTACCTCTCGAGCATGTCGGTGCTCCTCATCGCCTGCAGCTACTGGAAGCGGGCCAACAGCTGGGGAGCCGCGGCGGCCATCATTTTCGGCGCCCTCATACCGGTGAGTTTCCTGGTCCTCGAGCAGATCCAGGCGACAGCCGGGTTGGCCAAGAAAATCGGCCCCTACTACTCCGGCATCGCCACCTATCTCATTGTCGGACTGGCCATGGTCATCGGCTCGCTTCTCAAGCCGAAGCCTGGCCGACTGGTGACCGAAGGAGGTTCCCGTGTTTAGCCACGCCTTCTGGATCGTGATCACGGCGGCAGTCATTCTATGGTATTCGACCATAACAGTTTACGTCGCCATCCGGGGGATCAAGGATATCAAAGGGATGCTTATCCGCCTGGGCAAGCAGAGGGACGCCAAAAAAACGGGATGACAAGCAGCGAAGATATCCGATCGCTCCCGGCGATCGACATTCACGGCCACATCGGCGCCTATAAAGGCTCGGCCCTCGAGCTCATCGACCAGTTTTACTCGGGCGGCCCGGAGAAAGTCCTCGAGCGCGCCTCTTTGGCCAATATCGAGTTCACCTTCATCTCTCATCTCGGAGCGATTTTCACCCACTTCGGCGGGGATCCCTTGGCGGCAAACAAAGAATTGGCGAATGTTGTGCCGCGTTTTCCCGGACTCTTCTATTGGGCGGTCATCGAGCCGCGGCAGGAGGAAACCTTCGCCCAGGCTGAGGACCTGCTGAGGACGCCACGCTGCGTCGGCCTCAAGATCCATCCGGAGATGCACCGATACTTGATCAAAGAACACGGGGCGAAAATCTTCGCCTTCGCCGCAAGTCAGGGCGCCGTCGTTCTCACCCACAGCGGAGAGGATTTGAGTCTTCCGTCGGACTTTCTTCCCTTCGCCGACGCCTTCCCCGAGGTCAAGCTCATCCTCGCTCATATCGGCTGGAGCCGCGACGGGGATATGACGCGCCAGGTCCGGGCTGTCAAGATGAGTAAACACGGCAACATCTTTGCCGACACCTCGAGCTCGATGTCCGTCACCAGCAACTTGATCGAATGGGCGGTTGGAGAAATCGGGCCGGAGAGGATCCTGTTCGGCACGGATACGCCCCTCTACTTCGCGCCCATGCAAAGGGCGCGGATCGATAGCGCCGAAATCAGCGACGAAGCAAAGATCATGATCCTGCGGCGGAACGCCGAGCGGCTTTTCGCCGCTAAACTCAAAACCGCCATGAAGTAAGCCTCGGAATCCGAGCCGGCGCTTTTGCCGCCGGGTTCTTCAAAATGGAATCTCGCATCAGCTTCCGGCCGCGTTTCAGAGCCTGAGGATGGCATCCATGGCGCGCGAGGTATTCTCGATGAGAACCTCCGGCGAGTGCTTGTAGATGGGAATCATCTCCGCGGTAAGCGGACCGTGATAGCCGACCTCGCGGAGAGCCTTCATCACCTCGGGCCAATTGGCGTCCCCCGAGAGAAGGTCGACGAACCCATCCGCAGTGCCGACCGAGCGGCGGAAATCTTTGAGGTGGACGCGCTTGATGCGCTTTCCGAGAATCCGGATCCACTGCTCCGGATAGCCGACCAGCATCGAATTCCCGACGTCGAAATAGGAGCCGACCCAGTCGGAGTTGAACTGATCGACGAAAGCCCGCATGGCAAAGGGGTCGACCAGGAACTTGTTCCAGACATTCTCGATCCCGATGGCCACTTTAGCAGCCTCGGCCTGGGAAAGGAGCAGGAAAACGGAATCGGTCGCCCTCTTATAGACCGTATCATAATTGACGACCGCAGCCGAGGGGTCGAAAAAGACATCCACCGCGCCGGGGATGAGGAGGACGGCGCCTGCTTCAAGCCAGGCGGCCGTTTCGATAAGCTTCCTGGCGATATCCAGGGCCTCGGCCCGGACTCCGGGGTCATCAGAGGAAAGCGGTTTTCCCCAGAAGAGCCCCGTGGCCAGAGAGGAGATGCGAATTCCCGCGTCGGCCGCGGCTCTGACGATGCTCTTCGCCTCTTTTTCGGTTGTCGAAAGACAGAGTTCGCCGCCGCCGGAGAGAGCGAGCTCCACGGCCTCAAACCCGGCCTTTCTTGCCCGGACGAAAACCTCGGCCAGCGGCGCGCTTCCCTCAAGCCCGCCCGGAAAAGACCAGTAGCTGATGCTCTTCAAAAACATCTCTTACCTCCTGACTTCGACGAAGCGTTTTTTGCTTCCCATTTTTCTCATCGCCCCTGCATCTAATAGAAGAGATGATTTCGAGGCGAAGAACGATTATTTAAATTTTACGGTTTTCCCCGTCTGGACCGATTCCCTGACAGCCAGGCTGAAACGAACGGCTTCCCGGGCGTCCTCCGGGGTGACGACCTCGGGGGCTTTGCCGGCCTCGAGACAGTCAAGGAAATACTTGATCTCGTTGTAGTATCCGCCGAGCGAGGCGATATTTCCCTGGGGCTCGGTAGAGATGCCGATTTTTGGAGCGGGAAGCGGCGGAGCGAACGTCTCCCCTTCCATCGGATAGACGACGAGCGACGGCGAGGCTCCGCTGTCGAAGCGGATGGTCGCTTTTTCGCAGGCGACGAGAAGAGACATATTGAAGGGAAACCCCGGGGCGAGAACCAGAGATCCTTCGGCAAAGCTCCTGGCTCCGGAAGGATGTCCCCAGGCGAGCGTCAGAATCGAATCGACGCCGCCCTGGGGTCCGGGAGTACCGCAGGCCTGGATGTTCTTCGGCGGTCCGACGAGCCAGGCGATATAATCGAGATCGTGGATATGAAGGTCAAGGACCGCTCCCCCGCTTTTCACCGGGTCGAGGAGCCATCCTTTCCAGGACCAGGTGGGCGGCGGACTCAGCCGACGGGCACTCAGCCATTCCACCCGGCCGAATTTCCCTGAATCCACGAGGTCTTTGATCGCCCGGTACTCGGGCCAGAAACGGATGACGTGGGCGACCATCATCTTGACCCCGGCCTGGCGCATGGCTTTGATCATCCGGTCGCAGGATTCCAACGTCAGCGACATGGGTTTTTCGCACAGGATATGCTTCCCCGCCTCGGCCGCGGCGATGACCATTTCCTCGTGAAGATCGGTGGAGACACAAATGTCGACCATGTCGATGTCGGCCGAAACAAGCATCTCCGCCAGACTTCCGTACGCAGGGCAGCGGAGTTTCTCTTCGGCCTCCCTGCGCCTCTCCGGCTCGACATCCGCCAGGGCAACAATCCTGGCCTGGCCGGTGGCCTGATGACATTGGGCGTGCATATGCCCCATAAAACCATAACCGACCAATCCGACGTTGATCATTCATGGACTCCTTTCTCGATCAGGTTCGTCGATCGTCTCTTCGTTTTGTCATGTTCGCCGGTCAAGAAAAATGCCATCCCCTTGTCGCGCGGCGATTGATAAAAGCTATTTCATCCATAGAATTCGGGACTATCGGGAAAAAATGAGCCGGCCGTAATGTTCAGGCGAATGATTGCCCTTCGGCTCGGGCAGGAAAAAGAGGTTGCGCCGCGGCGGAACCGTCTTGCCGTCGATGCGGTAGAGGTTGAACCTCCAGACTGTTCCCTCCTTTGGCTTCTCCTTCATCCCGAGGTAACGAAAAGTCGAAAACGGGATACTCATCTCGATCACCCACCAGCAATCCTCATCCGTTTCCAGGTTGATCGTTCCCTCGTGCTGGCGCCCGATCTGGAGTCCGGGTGGCGACCAGAGGTAATGGCCGGGTTTTGGAGTATAGCGGGAGGAGATCGTCAGGGGTATTTTCTCGACTTCGGGATCGGGCGCGGCGAGATGAATCTCGGAGAGAAACGTTCCCAGGGCGTTAATTTCGATATTCGTGTAGATCTGGGGCGAGTCGGCGAACGGCGAGAGAAAGGCCTCGACGCAATCGTCATTGAACACGTCCTCATAGCGCTTGGTCCTCGTGGCGACGATATTCTTGTCGGTTGTCCTGAAAACAATGTAGAGATTCTCATCATCCCAGAGCATCTTCGCTTCCGTGGCCTCTCCCTGTTCGGGCTCATGGGTCGGATAGACGAGGAACGGCCCGACGGGCCCGACCCTGGACCAGTCCGGTTCGTCGATATTCCCATCGACCCAGATTTTGCCCCTGGCCCGATGCACGGTGACCGATCGAAGCTCGGACTCCTGGGTCTCGGGAATGACCTGCAGAACTGTCAAAAAGAAAAAAACTAACCCGATGAAGAATGAAATCCCGCCCTTCGTCTTGTTCATCAATCCCTCCTCTTCTGGATGAGACGATCTCGATCCGTTCGCTCTCCCGCCATGACCTGAAAACACCGTTTCTCGCCGGTCAGGATCATCAGCTACGGGCGCCGGGGACGGAACAAAAATTCTTCGCCGTCCGGATCATGGCCCGCATATTCTCTTCAGGAACCTCGCGAGGATTCATCTCGCCGGTATTGAATAGGTAGCCGCCGCCCGGGCTGGCGGCTCTCATGATCCGCTCCGCCTCGGCCGCCACTTCGGCCGGCGTCCCGTTCATCAAAACTTTGATCGGGTCGAGATTCCCCGACAGACAGACCTTGCCCCTCAAGACGTCTTTCGCTCTGGCAATATCGATCCCCGGCCCGACGTTGATGCAGCTTGCGCCGCACTGGGCCGCGACCTCGAGATGGGAAACGGCTTCTTCGCTGTTGTGAAGGAACGTCAGTCCGCCGGCTTTGTTGTAGGCCTCAATCACCCGAGCACAGGGCTCAAAAGCGAAGCGCTTGTAGTGCTCGGCGGAGATAAGGTTGCTCATGGCGTTGCAATCACCGAGCCAGAGAGCGTGGGCGCCGGCTTCGAACTGGGCCAGCCCCCAGTCGATCTGGACCTGGACGAAGAAATCACAGGCCGCCTTGAGCAAGCCGGGATCGGTATGAATGAGCATCAGGGCCTCGGTCAGGCCGAAAAGGAGACAGACGGAAGAGAACGGCGCCGCGTTCCCGCCGCAGACGCAGGCCCGATCGCCGAAATGCCTGCGGATCAGCCGGAGCGCCTTGAGCTTTTCGGGCATCCGGCCGTCCTTCAAAGGATCCGGCACCCTCAGCTTATGGAGGGTTTCCCTGGTCGGCGGAAGGTAATCCTTCGTCGCCCGGAGGATATTTCCCTGGCCGTAGCATCCGACTCCGAGGGGCTCGAACTCGAAACAGTCGTCCACCTGGAGCCAGACCCAGTCATAATCAAAGGCCTCGGTCGCCGCGATCCAGACCTCGGCCATCTTGTCCCCGTCCTGGCAGACATCCTCGTAAGCGTATTTCCCGTGCCATTTGACGTCGAACTCCTCGCTCAGGGCAAAAACGGGAATCCTCTTCGGCATTCCCAGCCGAACGCAGGTTTGGATGTCATCCATGACGCCGTCATACATCCCTCCGCCTCCTCATCAGGGACTGCTCTGAACACAAGGGCTGCGCAAGACCGATTCTTGTCTTCTTATCATATTCAATAGGATCGCTCGCACTCCGTCCGCTCTTCTTATCCAGGAAAGGGCGCGACAATTTCTCGGTCGATAGAAAAGCCGGCTTTAAAAGGGTAGTCGGCCGAAAAGAAAATGTCAATTCCAGGAGATTTTTTTGCTCCCGCGCGCCCCTGATTCAGAAACGAGAAAGGGGCTCCAATCGCCGACAGGCGCTGCGACCCGGGAGGGCATGAGGAAAATGGCCGCCCCGATGACCTGATTGGCCCCGATTGCCGTCTAGTCGAAGCACCGAGGGCTCGGCTGAGGCTCGGTTCAAAGGCTTCCCTCTTCTGGAAACGCACAGACGGATTATATCAAAATTCGGGGGCCGCATCGGCAAGCGGCTCTCTTCCGAATATTCGGATAATTGAAATTGCTTGCGATTTTCGCTCCGGATATAATAGTCGTATGGTTGACTTTCCGGTTAGTGAAGGGGACGCTGGGAAATCCGATACCCCCCAGAAAATCAGGGACCTTCAATTTGACCTGCTGAGAAAGGCCGGAATTGCCGGCCGCCTCAAGTTGACGCTTTTGCTGTCGGAGGCTGCGATCAGCTTTTCACGCCAGGGTTTGAAAAGAAGGCATCCCGGGCTCGCTCCCAATGAGCTGGATCTTCTTTTCGTCGATTACTGCTATGGAGCCTCACTGGCAAAAATGTGCCGAATCCTCCGCCAAGAGAAACGCCGGTGAGTCCTTCCAGCCTTCGAACCGCCTTGAGTTCTGTCATCAAGGCCCTGGAACACTTGAAAATCCCCTACTTCCTGGGCGGCTCCATGGCCAGCTCGGCTATGGGACTTCCTCGGACGACTCTTGATATCGACATCATAGCCGATGTCCAGCCTTTTCAAGCCGACCGACTGGCCGACACCCTCCAAGCGGCCTTTTATATCGACCGTGACCAGATTGCAGCGGCCATAAAACGCCGCTCCTCTTTTAATATCATCCATTCCGAAACAGCACTAAAGGTGGATGTCTTCATTCCCCAAGACCGGGATTATGACAGGGCGGCGATGGCCAGGCGACGGCGAGAAGTTTTATCCGAAGAAGAAATCACCTTCTCATGTTATCTGGCCTCTCCCGAAGACATCATCCTGAGCAAACTCGAGTGGTACAAGAACGGCGGTCTTGTCTCCGGCCGCCAATGGCAGGACGTGCAGGGTGTCATGAAAGTGCAGGGACAAAAACTGGATCAAGCCTATATGAAGAAATGGGCCCTGAAACTTAGCGTCTCCGAGCTATTAGACAGGGCCTTGCGGGAGGCGGGCATCGCTTAGGGCCGACTTTTTTTCATTCCTGCTTGATGACAAGGAGAGAAAAACCGTCGAGAACGATGCCGAATTTCCCCGCCAGGACCGGAGACATCGCTTTGTCCGGCCTCGAGATCGTTGTGGACGAGAAAAAGATCGCTAATCCGGGCTAAAGCCAGGAATTATGTTTTAGAATTATGTTTTCAGCTCGGCTGACTGTCGAGCTTGGCCGTCACTTTCCCATCCAACATCCAGGCGAGACAGTAATAGAAGACTCGAGCCGTGCCAAGGACAAAAAGAAGCTGTTCCCGCCTGTCAAAAAGCTGCCGAGACGCTCGAAATCGCCCGAAATCAAAGAGATTCAATCTTCGACCGAGGTGCTCATGCCGGCGAAGGTCGTCATGCCCAATTCCGTATCAAAACGATCGAAATTGTCGAGATTGCGCTCCCGGCCGAGAAAAGCGAGCGTCAGCAGGTGTTTCTTTGTCTCCGGCGTCGCATTGGCCAGGGCTTGGCTGGCGGCGAATTCCCGGATGGACCGGATAAACACATCGGCCTCCTCATGCCGACCCAACCCGCGGAGACAGAACGCCTGATAATAGCGCGTCTGCATCAAAGTGAAAACATGAGACACCTCAAACCGGACGTGGCGCTTGATATTCAAAGCCTCGGACCAGGCTTTTTTCGCCCCCTCACGGTCTCCGATCATCGAACGGCAATAGCCGATGTAGAAAAGACGGCGGGCCTGGGACGGGAAATCCACAAGATAGTGTTTATCCAGGTTCTCCGGGACCCGGCCGGCGGCCTCGAAATCGGCCAGCGCCTCCCCGTATCTTTTCTCCTTGAGCTTCCGGAAGCCCGCAGCCAGCTTCATGATGACCCAATTCCGGCCGAGCGACGACCGCCAGAAATAGGTAAAATCGACCCGGCGCATGAACTGTTCGAGCTTGTCGTAGGCGCCGGTGAGCAGATAGCCGTTCATCAGCGTTCCGCAGGTCGTGAAGCAGGGGAGGAAGCGATCGATGTTTTTCTCCAGAAGCTTGATCGAAGCTTCAAGCCCCTCCCTTGCTCGGACTTCGGAAACATAATCGTCAAAAAGATAAGCGTCGTCCGGCGACAGGGCGAGCGCTTCCTCAAGGTAAGCAAGAGCTTTCCCATCCGCCCCGTTGAGCTTCTTTCTTGCCCGGTACAGAGAGCGCAGGGCAACCGGGTCTTTATATCCCAGACTATAGGCTTTTTCCCAGAGCAAGATACCCTCCTCCTCTAAATCGTGGGCGTAAGCGAAATTTCCCAGGTGATAATAGAGCTCGCCGTTCTGAGGGCTGCGGACAATTTGCTTTTGAAGAATGAGATATTCTTCCATCCTCCAGGCAAAATCCTGGCTGCGGAAGGGCCTCTTTTGGAATCGACTTTTCCTGTTCAGAAGCGCTTCGAGCTCGACCTGGTAGAGCCGGATGATCGCATTGTCGTTGTCGATGAGGTCGAGGACGGCAAAGGCTTCCTCGTAAAGGGCGGCGGAATAGAGCGTAGCGACGACCTCGAGAAGCTCCTCCGAAAAATCTTGATAACGTGCCCGGATCGAATCTCCTGATGCGGTCGTCGTCTTCGCCTCCGTTCTTGAAGGCGAAGCTGGCGGCGTCGTACCTATTGTCCTTGATCCCGGCTGCCGTGTTTCGATCAAGAATCGGGCACAAGATACAAAAGCGTTCTCCGGGTCGATTCTTTGCGCCCGGTCGAGCATCTCGCGCGCCTCCTGTACCCTGTTCAACCGCTTCAAGACCAGGGCTCTCAAGATCAAGGGCTTGAGAATCGAGCCGTTGACGGCGATCGCCCGGGCGAGATGCGCTTCGGCCGCTCTCATATCGCCCGCAGCGCTGGCCATCTCGGCTTCCGCCATCCTCTCGGCCGCTTCGTAGCCGAAACGGCCGGAATGGCGGAGATGATAATGAGCGTCTTCCGTTTTCCCAAGATAGCGAAGGGCCAATCCCTTATAATAAAGAGTCCGACCGTCGTCGGGGATCCGTTCCAGGGCCTGATTGAAATGACCGAGAGCGTCCTCGAATTTCCCCGCCTGAAAAGCCAATAACCCAAGCTCCGCGTGCGCTCGGCTGAACCCCGGGTCGATACGGAGGCACTCCTCGAGAAGCTTTTTCTGGCGCGGCAGATGGTAGAACCAGTCGCTGGCCAAGTTTTCGGCTCTGGCGTATATTCCTTCGGCCGTAAATTCTTCGGCTCTCGCCGCTCTCTGCTTCTCGGGAACGAAATAGCTGTCCATGACCATGGGTTTTTTGGCTTTCGGCCAGACTTCGGCGATTTTCCGGCCGTCGGAGTGCCGCGCTTCGAATGAGACTTCATCGATCTCATTACGGGGGCAGCGAAATTCTTCCTGAATCGTAAGGAGCTTGCCAGGCTGAAGGACGATTCCTGGCCAAGCTTTGAGCGTTGCGGTTCCTTTTTTTATCGCCAGCGAAACATCCGCCAGAGGCCTGTTCGCCTCGATTCTGATGAACGCCGCGGCCGCTTCTTCCGATACGGCCCGGACCTCAAAATTGACGGCTGCGTTTTCGGAAGCGCCGTTGAAGACGCCGATGTCGCCGACCGGATACCAGTATTCGGTCCAGGTTTGCGAGGTCATCGGCGCCAGACGGTCGAACTTCTCCTGGATGACGATCCGACCCGCCTGGATCTCCCCGTAGGGTTGTCCGTCTGCATGAGTGTGCTTTGTATGCTGAGCCGTGGGATGCCAGCCCCAGCTCCAGTACTTCTTTCCCGGCAGGTCGTTCACGTCGGCGTAATGAACCAGGCCGGCCCGGTCGTCGTGACTGAAATAGCCGAAGAAGCCCTCCCGGGCCTCCAGCATATAAAGACCCAGCATCTCGTCCAGATTTTTGATCAGGGCGATATGGGCGCCTTCATAGGTCGGCCAGGAATAGACGACGTCATATTTTCCGTGCATGGCGCCTTTCGTCTCGGGATAGATATATTCGGTGTTGTCCCGGAGCGGGATACCGCAGTTCGCCCAGTAGAGGTAGCGGGCTTCAACCGCCGATTCATTGGCCACCCGGACGTCCTGACGGACCCGTGCCTCGCCGGGAAAGAGCGTAAAACGAACCGTCCAGTGGAGGCGGCCGATTTTTTCCGTGTTGCTCATGATGAGCGACACCGAGCCGTCGGAGTCGGCGCGGGCGACGCATTCGCGCGGCCGGGCGTTGGTCTGGGAATGGGCATTGGGGAGATTGAGCTCCAGGCCGCCTCCGACATACTGGTAGCCCATGCCGGCATTATAGAATTTCGCCGCCGTGTTGATCCGGTGGATGACCTCGCGGCGGCGGATTTTGTCATACAGATAGTAAATCCGGCCACCGTAATCCGGGCACATGGCGATCTTCAGATATTCGTTTTCGGCGACGAGAAGCCGGAGCCTGCGCGGCGTCACCTGGAACCGCTTGCTGCCGTAAAACTGGTAAGGGTAGCAGATATAGCCGGTGAGCAGCCCGAAAGGCGGGTAGGGATCAAGAGGAAGCTGGTTGTGTTCGTCGATCGTCTCGTAGGTTTCGGACAGCCGGACTGCAGCCTTCTGGCTGCGTCCGGATAGCGGAAGATTCGATAACAAGAGCAAACCCAGAGCCAGTTTGGAAAAGGTCTTAGTCATCATCGCCTCCCCGGGGATATTTTAGCCGGCGCTTCCTGAGGCCGCTTGCTTCGGGCCTTCCCCATTTCAGAGGGGAAGGGAACCCGCTCAAGAAATCGTCTTTCTCTTCCCCCGCACTTTCTCGGCCGCACTGCGGATGCCGCCGATCATCGTCTCGACGTCGGCTTCGGTCAAACGAGGATGCATCGGCAGGTTGAACTCGCGCCGGTAGAAAAATTTCTCGGCGTTCGGGCAGAGGTTCTGGCCGTAGCCGAGCTTTTTGAGTCCGGTGAAATGATAGGTCGGCTGGTAGTGAAGAATGCCCTGGATGCCCTCCTCTCGATAGAGCACGCGCAGAAAATCATCGCGCGAGGCCCCGAGCTCTTCCTCTTCGACGCAGACCGTGTAAAGGTGATAGACATGCTTGTATCCTTCCGGCTCATAGACGGGGGTGATCCCCTTGATGCCGGTCAGGCCGGCTGTCAGCTTATGCCCGATCGCCCGGCGCTTTTCCGTCAGCAGATCGAGCTTGTCGAGCTGCACGCAGCCGACCGCCGCCTGGATCTCGTTCATCCGGTAGTTGCAGCCCCAGTGGCCGTTCCAGTCGTCGACATCGAAATGCGAGGGAAGCCAGTAATCAAGGCGGCTTTCTTTCTCCACTTCGATCGGACCGAAGCGCCATTTCGTCTGCCGAAGGTCCCAATTGTTGAGGTTCATGCAGCGGAGCTTTTCGATCCCCTCGGCGAACAGGTCATTGTTCGTCGTCATCATCCCGCCCTCGCCGCAGGTCGTGATGTTCTTGAGCGAATGGAAAGAAAACACGCCGATGTCGCCGACGCTTCCCGCTCGGCGGCCTTTGTACTCGGCTCCGACCGCGTGGGCGCAGTCCTCAAGGACGTAGAGTTTATGCCTGCGGGCGATCTCCATGATCGGATCCATGTCGCACATCAGGCCGCCGTAATGGACAACGTAGATCGCCCTGGTTTTCGAGGTCACCCTGGCCTCGATCTCCCGGGGGTCGATGTTATAGGTTCGCGGGTCGATATCGGCATAAACCGGCCGGCCGCCTTCTTTCAAGACGACCAGGCTTGTGGCGATAAACGTCGTCGGCGTGACGATAACTTCATCTCCGGGCCGGATATCGAAAAGCTGGGTCGCGATGTGCATGCCGCTCGTGCAATTGGAGCAGGCCAGGGCATGCTTGACGCCGCACATGGCGGCAAATTTTTTCTGAAACTCGGTCGTTTTCGGGCCCATGGTCAGGGTGTCCTGCTTCATCGCCGCCAAAACCGCTTTCTCCTCCGCTTCGTCATAAATAGAGCCGAAAAACGAATAGGGGACCTTGAGCTTGACGCCGTCGTCCGTGGCGTAGGAACTCGTGATCCCGCCTTCGGTCTCGCCTCCGGTAATATGTTTTTTCGCTTCGTCTTCAGACATCGCCAACCTCCTCGGATGGAATCGGATTTCGGATACCACAGAGCGCTCTTATTGTCAAACAACCGCACGATTGATCAAAATAAAAAATGGGAGCTTATGCCCCTTCGCAATTTCAGATAAAAATATCGACCCTTTCTCGTCACCGCCGGAAGTTGACAAGGGGGAACCGCCGGAGATATCTTCGGGGCGAAGCCGAAAGGCTGAATCAATGCCCGGAGGAAACGTCCAATGGAAAATGATCGCAGGCGATTACAATTAACCGCCTTTCCGTTTCATTCTCGGCGGCTGAAGGCGACGGAGCGATCACCGTCCCTGAAATTGAGATCGCTTCGGAACCTCGTTGGTCACCATGAGGCTTTATTCGCTTGGCCCTCCCGAATCGCGATCGGCGCGTTTCTCATTGTGCTGTTGAGCGTCGTCGTGTGTCCGGCTCAAACCCAGGCGCCGGAAAACAGGATCGTCTGCGACCTCGAGACCGGCCCGGACAATCCCCGCAACTCCGAGGGCGCATTCCTCGAGCTCAATGACGGCCGCTTGATGTTCGCCTACACCCGCTTCTACGGCGGAAGCGACGACAACGCCGGCGCCGATATCGCCGCCGTCTATTCGTCCGACAACGGGCTGACCTGGACTCGCGAGCCCGAGATCATTATCAAAAACGACGCCGCCGAGAACGTCATGAGTGTCTCCCTTCTCAGGCTCGCCGACAGACGGATCGCCCTGCTCTATCTGCGGAAAAACGGCCTCCATGACTGCCGTCCATATCTTCGCTTTTCGTCGGATGAGGGAAAGACCTGGGGCCCGCCGATCCTGGCCATCCCCGCCCCGGGCTACTTCGTCGTCAACAACGATCGCTTGGTTCAGCTTGGAAGCGGCCGCCTGATCGTACCCGCCGCATTCCACCGCTTGAAGGGCGAGAACCCCAAAGATTTCAAGAATTTCGATCCCCGGGCCATCGCTCTCTTTTATTTATCCGATGACGGCGGCCGGAGCTGGAGGGAATCGGATTCCTGGTGGGCGCTCCCGGCTTTTTCTCAAACCGGCCTCCAGGAACCCGGGCTGATCGAGCTTAAGAACGGAACGCTTTTTGCCTGGGCGCGGACCGACCAGGGATGCCAGTACGGGATGATCTCATCCGACGGTGGAAAAACCTGGAGCGCGCCCTTTCCTGCGCCGTTCAAGTCGCCGAACTCTCCCCTCTCGATGAAGCGGATCCCCTCGACGGGGGACCTCCTGGCTGTCTGGAACGACCATTCCGGCCGCTTCCCTTATCCCAAGAATCATGCGGTGTATGGCGGCCGCACTCCCCTGGTCAGCGCTGTGAGCCGCGACGAAGGAAAGACCTGGGGGAATTTTCGGGAAATCGAGAATGATCCCGGCTCCGGCTACTGCTATACGGCCATCGATTTCAAGGACAAATGGGTCTACCTCGCCTACTGGCACGGCGAATCGAAAAATGGCCGGTCCGTGACCCGCCTCCGGCTGCGCCGCGCCGACCTCGGCTGGTTTTACAGATAAAGGACTACATTTTGTACGAATAGGCGAGGCGGCTGGCGCTTACAATGCGGTCGTAGGAATTGCAAATCAGGTCGGCGACGCCGTTTTTTCCCTGCCAGGGCAGCCGTTCCCGCTCGAGCTCGGGGATGGATTTGATTCGGCCGGCGATGAAGTCCTCGATTCTCGAACGCGCCGTATCGATCCTCATCAGAAGAGCGCCGTAGCGCAAATCCATGACCTCCCAGCCGAACGGCTGGTGGATGGAAAGCCAGAGAAAGCGGTGGTACTGCCTCAGGTCGGAAACTCGGCCGGCGAGGTCCGGGAGGATCTCCCGGGCGATCTTTTCAAGGGCCGTCATGTCTTTCGCCAGGTAAGACTGGCGGATCTTCAACCCGATCTCGGACTTGGCCGCCAGAACTGCGCTCGCCTTGGCATAATAATGGAAAATAAAATCAAAACGGCCGCCCTTCGCCGCTCCGAGCTTGAGTTTTTCCGTCAGATCAGAATAGTGCTTTTCGAGGGCCAGGTCTTCGATATTCTTGTCGAACATCCCCATCAGAATGTCCTGCCACATCAGGTAACGGCTGGGGTTGGCGGGCGAATTCTTATCCACGCCCGGGATCGCATTCAGGCCGTTGATTTCCCAGAAATCCTCAAAGCCGCAGCCGGTGCAGAACTCGAAGCGTTTTTTAAGTTTGGCTTCGCTCAGTTCGAGAGCATAGCCGTGCTCGGCGAAGAGCTGAAGACCCAGGAGATGGCCGAAAATGTTGCTTTCGGTCGTGGCGTCTCCCCAGATCGTTGCGAACACTTCCTTGATTCCTGTTTCCTTGCATGCCCGAAGTGCGGCGTTCGTCGTGACAAATGTCTTTCCATGGCTCATCCCGTAACCCTGCCAGCCCCAAATCCCGCCGGCAAAAATCGGGTCCGAGCCGAATTCCCTGTGACGCCGGATCCACTCTTTATAAAAATCCGGCTCGTTATGGTAATAATCCCAATAGACAAACTGGACATTTTTGGGCATTCTGGCGATGTCCGTCGGATCGATCTTGCTCGACGGATCGTAATAATCGCCGGTCTTCGAAGCGGCCCGGAAATACATGTCGCTCCAGATCATCGGCCGCAGACCGAGCCGGTCGGTGATCTCGAGAACGCGCGCCAAGTGCTCGGTCATGATATCGATTTTCTTGCGCCAGCCGTGGAGCTTGAGATAATTTCCCTGGCCGAGACGCCAGGCCTCGTCCATACCGATGTGGATGCGCCGGGAGGCGAAGGGCTCCGAAGCCGAGGTGATCATCCGCTCGATGAAGGCATAGGTCTTTTCGCTCCCCGGAAGGAGCGTGTCTTCATCCTCTTTGATGTCGCGATAGACCGCCCACTGGAGGACATCGGTCAGATGGGCCAGCGTCTGGATGCAGGGGATCACCTCGATGCCGAAAATGCCGGCGTAGCGGTCGATCTCTCGGAGCTCCTCTTGGGTGTAACGGCCGCGCATATAGCCGAAATAGGGCTCCTCCTTGATCACGTAGCTGTCCTCGGAATAGAGCATGATCATGTTCATTCCCATCGCCGCCATCAGCCGGAGAAGAACCCTGACGCTCGGCAGGCCGATGACCGCGTTCCCCTGCGACACATCGAACATGGCGCCGACGGTGGTGAATTGCGGCTCCTCGACGATTTCGAAACTCGGGCTCTTCGGCTTTTCCATGATCTCTTGAAGAAGAAGACTCAGGCCGCGGAAAAAATGGTTTTTCGCGCCGAAATGGATCTCTGCGCTCCTTCCCTTCTTGCTCACACGCAAAAGGTTCTGCTTGATCCGGCTGACTTTAACCCTCAGGCTGTTTCTCGCATCGAGCGAGATCCGGCAGTTCAGCTCCGGTCCCATGATCTCTATCCCGGGCAGGAGGTCCTTGACGTCTCCCTGAAAATAGAGGTCCGCCGGCCTTTCCGGCCACGCTCGGGGCTCAAATAGAGTTAATTTGGGGATCGGGAGGGTCTGGCCGGACGAGGCCGCCGGGGCCTGAGATCGGACTTCTACTCCGACATTCCCGGCAGGAGGGGCCTGCACCGAATCGGCCGCCGGATATTTGGGGAGATCTCGATTTATCCCTCGTGGTCTCTTTTTGACGACACCCAAGACGGCAGCGCCGGCCGTTGTGCCGATGAAATCCCTTCGTTTCACGTTGGCCTCCTTGCTTCCTATCGGAGTGATGCGATGGGAAGGGAATATATCCCGCGGCACGCAAGATGTCAAACGACCGCCCGGGCCTCTAAATACCCAAATCTGCATCCGGGCCGCCTCGGGGTAAACTCTGACTGAGACCGCAGGGCATGATGACGGTGAGAGCTGCCTGGCCAAGATGAATCTGGGAAAACGAGAGGGATACGAGAAAATCCTCGAGCTTGCGGAAGCTCAGGCAAAAATGGTTAAAATAGAGCGATGAACGGCCTTTTGAGTATCCTCCATCCCGACCGTCCCGTTTGCATCGTCGTCCACAACAACCCAGACCCCGATTCCCTGGCTTCCGCCATGGCTCTTCAATATTTCCTCAAAAAGAAGGGGTTCCCCCGCGTCCGCGCGATTTATAACGGATTTATCGGACGGGCGGAAAACAAGGCCATGATCAAGATCCTGAAGATCCCGATTCATCATCTAAAAAACGCCAGAATCCCCTCGCGCCGACAATTCGTGCTCCTCGACAGCCAGCCCGGCGCCGGAAACGTCACCCTGCCGGAAAACGCTGAGCCTTTGGCCGCCATTGACCATCACCCTCTTCGGCAACGGACAAAAAGGCTCTCTTTCTATGATGTCAGGCCGAACTACGGAGCCTGTTCCACCATCATCTACGAATATCTTGTTTCCGAGGATATCGTCATCCCCGCTCCCGTGGCTACGGCCTTGTTTCACGCAATCTTCAGCGAAACCCAGGGTCTGGGAAGAGAAGGCAGCCCGGAGGACAAAAAAGCTTATCTCGATCTCCTTCCCCGGGTAAATTTCAAGCGCCTCTCCAGGATTCAGTATCCTCCCCTGTCGCGCGATTTTATTTCCAACCTACAGCGCGTTTTGACCCGCGGATTCTATTACAGGCAGCTGGCCGGGGCCATTCTGGAAGAGCTCCCCTATCCCGATTTTGCCGCCGAAATTGCCGATTTTCTGTTGAGAATCAAAAACATTCGCTGGTCGATCTGTCTCGGCAACTACGCCGATCTCATTTACGTTTCTATCCGGTCGAACACCACCCACGCCAATGCGGCCCGGCTGCTCAAGAAGGCGATCCCCAAGTCCGGCACGGCCGGAGGCCACGAGCTCATTGCCGGAGCCCAGGTGAGGATCGGCAGGGACGAAATCGAGAAGGTCGGCGCCTTAAAAAGAGAAATTGTCCGCAAAGTGCTGCGGGAGCTGTATCACACGAATATTGATAGCGTCATTCATCTGGTTTCCGACGAGCCGATCCTCTTCCCAACTGATTGAGAATGCCGCGCTTCGGTCGTGCGGCCGATAAAATCTCCCTTGTCTCTCTGTTCTTTCTCCCACCAGGGGAGGATATTCACTTTCCTGAGCGTCCAAGTCGGTGCCATAATCAGGGTAATTGTCTGGTTTAGGTTGTCTGCCGAGTCAACCTGGAAGGGAACCGCTCCGCGTTCCCCCTTCCGACAGTCGGCCAATTTCATCGGCCTCGGGTTCAATTTCATCAAAGGAAAATTTTCTCAGCGCCGCGTACCGTCACCGAACAGCGGGCCTCGTCGGCCTCGCTCAAATCCACTTCGTAAGCATAGCCGAGCGACTCGAGGACGCACCGATAGAGGACGTCGCAGTGTTCGCAATAATCTCTGTAGGGCTCGATGTGCTCAAGTTCGAGCAGCCGGACCTTGGAAGGACAGCGGTGCATGATGATCCGGAATTCGCCTGCCGCCTCGTCAAGCTCCATGGTGAAATCGGCGGCCTCCTCGTTGAGCGACTCCTCCCAATACATCCAGCAGCCGCGAAGGCCGTGGGCGATGACAAGATCACGCAGGTTTGTCAGATAGGTATCAGAGAGGAAATTCCAGAAATCAACGACCGCTCCCTTTCCGCCTTTTTTCTCCGGAAACTTGAAGAGCTCGCTGTACGCAGGGATGAACTCCGCGCAGGATATCACGACCCCCTCCTCGAAAAACGGACGACGCTCCGGCCGGTCTCAGAATCATATTCGAGGAGTTCGGCTTGGAACGGCGTGCCCTCGCAGATCGTCTCATTCACGGTTTTTGTGGTCTCATAAAAAAGCGGCGAAACCGCCAGGCCCATTTTGCGGATGTGCCGGACAGCCGGGCACCGGAGAACCGTAATGATCAGTTTCTCGGCAGACTCCTCCACTTCGCATTCTGCGCCCTCAGCTCCATAAATCCCGATAAAATGGTCCTTTAGGGCTTTCAGCCCCTTTTGCTGCAACTTCTTGGTCAGGAGGGAATAATACACCCGAGCAAATTGACGCAGGTAATCTCTGACCGCCCCGGCACCGAAACGAGTCTCGATATAGATCAGGCCTGGTTCAGAGCGCCGTGGAAATCCGGGTGAAGATAAACGTTGTCTTCCGTCCTCCGCCGCAGGACTTGCTTTGTGTTCATGATTTCTCGGCCCTGAGCTTCCGCTTTTCTTAACATAGCCGGCCTCGCTCCGTCAATTGAGGTTGCGGAATTTTTTTCGATTCATATAATCTATCCGTGCCCTGTGCGGATAAGGAAATTATCGCCTTGGGCAAACTTATTAACGCCGAGTTTGTCGGCGCGCTCGGCTTGCCCAGATCCAGCTTTTTCCTCCGCCTGTTCTGGATTCCACTGCGCATTCCGATCTGCCGCTTTGCCCGCATCGGCTCGACCTTTGACCGGCTGGTCGCTGAAGCGGGTTTTCCCAAGGCCAGCCGATGGGCGCTGACCCATTGGTGCCGCCGCATTACGGCGCGCGGCCGCGAAAATATCCCGGCCGAGGGTCCCCTCCTGATTGTCACGAACCACCCGGGGACCTACGATGCACTCATCATTTTCTCGCAGCTGGGGCGGCAGGACATTTCCTGGATCTCCACCGAGATTCCCTTCCTCGATCATCTTCCGCACGTCCGGAACCACGTCATCTTTGCTTCGAGATCGAATGCCTTCAAGCGCATGGCCGCCATGCGCAGGGGCATCCGACACTTGCAGGACGGCGGAGCTCTGTTATATATCGGCTCGGGTCAAATAGATCCAGATCCGGCGGTCTATCCGAACGCGGACGAGCAGATCGAAGAATGGCTTGAAGGGATCGATTTCTTCTTTCGCCATGTGCGCGGACTGCGGCTCATGCCGACGATCGTCAGCGGGGTGGTTTCACCCAAATGGGCCCGCAGCCCGATCACCTGGCTGCGCCGGAAAGATGTCGACAAACGCCGCCTGGCCGAGTTCGGCCAGGTCACTCACCAAATGCTTTTTCCCGGAAAAATGATGTTCACCCCGTCGGTGAGCTTCGGCCGGCCCGTTTCGGCTGAAATCCTGCGCGAAGAGAGCGGCGAAGAGAACATCCTGCCGGCCGTAATCGCCCGGACAAAAGCGCTCCTGGCGGAACATTGCCGGATCTTCGGCGGGATTTGTGGCGCCTGAACATTGGAGAGCGGAAGTCCCATCTCCATCAAGCACCCGGCTGTCGTCGAATGGTTCAACGGAAATTCCCCAAAGGAGTGAGTGGGAATTCCATTGGCCCGGCTGAGTTGACACCCCTCGGCTGATCACATATATTTTCGACGAGCAGAATCATGAAGAATTCGGTGGAGATCGTCGACCAAGGGATCGTTTTTCGGGGCGAACGAGGAAGCGATCACGCAAGCTGCGCTTTTCCCGGGATCACCGCGCTTCCGGACGGACGCTGGATTTGCGGGTTCCGAGCGGCCCCGACGAAAGCAGGAACATCCGGCCAGCACGCTCTTCTCGCCATCTCTGATAATGAAGGAAAAACTTGGCCCACGGTCGTCGGTCCATTCGTTCCTCCTTCCGTCGACAGCCGTCCCGGACTCTTCCGTGTCGCATATCCCACAGCGCTCGGCAGAGACAAGGTGGTCGCGGCCCTCTGCTGGGTCGACCATTCCGACCCCGCATTGCCCTTTTTTAATGAAAAGACCGAAGGCCTGCTCGACACGCGAATTTTTCTTTCTTTCTCGAATGATGGCGGCGTCACCTGGTCGGTTCCCCGACTGATCGACACCTTCCCCTTCAAAGTCCCCACTCCCTTGACCGGTCCGATTCTCGTCTTGCCGAACGGCGGGTGGGCCCTCCAGTTCGAACTCAATAAGCCCTATCACGATCCGGAACCCTGGCGCCATGCTTCTGTGCTCATGTTTTCCAACGACCGGGGTCGGTCATGGCCGGATCATGTCGTCGTCAGTCACGACCCGACAAACAGGATTTTTTATTGGGATCAGCGACCGGCCGTGCTCGATGACGGAACACTGCTGGATGTGTTCTGGACCTATGACCGGGCAGCAGCGAATTATCTGAATATTCACGCCCGCCAATCGACGACCGGCGGGCGAACCTGGTCTGAATTCTGGGATACGGGCGTCGCCGGCCAGCCGGCACAGCCGGTTTGCCTCCCCGGCGGCCGGATGGCCATGGTTTATGTGGACAGGACCGAAGCGCCGGCGATCAAGCTTCGACTTAGCGCCGACGGCGGGAAAACATGGCCGGCCGAAACCGAGATGAACCTCTTTCAGCCGGAACTTGCCTCGCAATCGGGAAAGAAGAGCTCCCTGCAGGAGGCTTGGTCGGAGATGGAGAAGTTCTCTCTCGGCCTTCCGGCGACTGCTCGCCTGCCGAACGGCGATATCCTGGTCGTCTTTTATGCCGGCCCCGAGCCCGACCTCACCGACATCCGCTGGCTCCGTCTCAAATCGTGACGGCCAGCGCTTCCCCGACAGCGATTTTCTGCTCAAAACCTCGGCCCCTTTTTATTCTCATTCCCCATTTTTCTCGATTCGGCTCGAACGATTCGCAAATTTCTTAAAACCTTTCCCCTTCCATATTTCTGAATCCATCCGGCTAATACCTTCCATATTGCTCTACCAGATCGCGCATGACGAAAATTCGTTCCTCCGCCGCGCCCGGGGGGACCTGGTCGCCGGCGTTGGCGATCAAGCGGGTACTCCGCTTTTTGAGCTCGAGCCAATCCAGAACGGACTTCTTGAACACTTCAAGGGGAACATCGGGAAGCCAGAGGTTGGGGGGGACTCCGCCCGAGAGGATAAAGTCGGGTCCCGCCTCGTCCCGACATTCTTCCGGTGTCAAATCGCCAAAGGGCGTTGGAGTCACGGCGTCTGCGCAGTCGGCTCCGGTTTCCCGGATCATCTTCAACGCCCCCCGCAGACGGCCGTCGATGTGCACGGCGACGAACTTGCCGGCGGCATGAAGCCGCCGCACAGCTTCCACATAGAACGGCCGGGACCAGCGGTTGAAGAAGCTCGGCGGCTGGATATCGCTCGAAAAATTATCGCCCAAGCAGATGACCTCGGCCGGCGATTGAGCCAGAAGGTCGATCAGGTCGAGGTTGTTTTCGTTGATTTCGTCCACGACTTCTCGGAGGGTCTCGGGCCAGTCGGCAACGGCAAAGAGAGTCCCCTCGACGCCCATCCAATAGTGCATCAGCTGGCCGACGGCGCTATAGCCGCTCAGGGCATAGACGATGCCCGTTTCGCCGACATAATCGCTCCAGGTGCGGTAATTCTCCCAGAGGGGAGAATAAGCGCGGGACCGGAGCGCATCGGCCAGGATGCGGAGATCACGCTCATCGCGGACGCCCCATTTTGTGATCGCCCAGGAATAGGACTCTTCATTCCAGATCCGCTTGCGTTCGATCGCGCCAAGGGGGGTCTTCAGCCGCCAGGTGATCTCAGGGACTCCGTTCTTCAATTCCCTGCTGACCTCGGAGACGACATCGCTCCCATACGTCACCGAATAAAACGCGGCCAGGTTGGGCATATAGAATCCGACCCCCGCCTTTTTATGGTAACCGATGAGTTCCGTCTCCGGCTTTTCATAGGCGACGGTAAGATCCCAGGGCATCCGGTTTTTATGGTAGAACCAATGGGAAAGGTCGAGCATCATGGGAACGACATCAGGCGTCTCGCCGCGATAGACCGCCAAGATCCTCTCCCTTAAAGTCACGACTTCCTCAATTTCTTGGCCCTCGATCTTCTTCGACAGAATCGGCCCCAAAACACGGCGGCGGCTCGTTCGGCGAAAAAAGGGCCTTTTTCTTTGATCGGTCTTCCTGGTTTTTTATAAGAGCCTGGCGAAGCCGGTGTGGCCGGGCGGTCCCTTCAGCCGTTTTTCCACCTCGTTCTTTTCGAGCGCTTCGGCCATCTCCCCGAAAACGGCGTCGGCGGCGACCTCGAATTTCGCCAGGATATCTTCCGTGTGAGCGAAACTCGGATAGAACTGAAGGCCGGCCAGAAAGCCTCGCTCGAGCATCAGCTGAGTGTAATAAGTCCGAAGCTCGTTTCCCTTGTCGTGATGGAAACGGAAATGGGCCAGGCAGGGATAGCCGTCGTCGACGAGAATGGGGAGTCCATACTTCTGACCGTATTTTCGCCAGATATCCATCGCCCGGCGGCCGATTTTCTCGACATGCACCGGGACATTGACCCGCCGCATCTTCCGAACCGCAGCCAGGGCCGCCGCTGGCCCGATGCTCTCCGTCCAGTAGGTACTGCTGATGAAGGAGAGATGGGCGCCTTCCATGGCCGCCGCTCTCCCGATGATCGCCGCCATCGGGTGGCCGTTGCCGAGCGCTTTGGCGAAGACGGCCATGTCCGGAAAAACACCGAACTTGAGGTGCGCTCCCCCGCCGACCAACCGCCAGCCGATGGTGATTTCGTCGAAGATCACCAGAGCGCCGGCCCGGTGGGCGCGGTCGATGATTTCCTCCAGAAACCCCGGCCTGGGATCATGGTACCGGCACGGCTCCATGACGACGGCCGCCAGCATTTTGCCGTGACGCTCAATAATCTCCCGGAATTCATCTTCCTGTTCATAACGAAAAGTCAGAGCCGTTCCCCGGAGCTCCCGGGGAACGCCGAGCGGCTGAAGTCCGGGAAGGAGATGCCCGCGGAGCGCGTCCTCGGTACCGAGGTTGGCGGCCAGGTACCAGTCATGCCAGCCGCTGTAGCCGCAGATGGCCACGACGGAACGGTCGGTTGTCGCCCGGGCGATGCGCACGGCGACAGCCATCGCCTCTCCGCCCGATCGCGCATAGCGGACCTGCTCGGCCCAGGGATGGATTTCAAGAAGAAGTTCAGCCAGGGCGACATCCTCGGGCGGATTCAATTGGCTCATTGAGCCCAGGTTCAGCCGCCTCTTCACGGCGGCGGTCACATCGGGGTCGCGATAGCCTAAGAGGCAGGAGCCGATCCCGCTTCCCGAAAGATCGAAAAACCGCCGGCCGTCGAAATCCCAGATCTCGCATCCCCGTGCCTCATGAAAGTAGGCCGGCCACAAACCGGGAGCCTGCATCTCCGGCCGTTTGCTCAGGAGCTGCGTTCCGCCCGGGATGATCGCTTTCGCCCGTTCGTAAAGCTTCTGGCCTTTCTTCTCGCGCCTCTCGATTCCGAAAAGATTCGCGGCGTTGCTGTAGAAGATATCTTCGATGTCCGAGCGGTCAAGACCGATCATCTTGGCTCCGTCCCGAAGCGCCCGCAGAGATTCGATGCCCACGAGAATCGGCCGGCAGGCAGGAGTGATTTTTTCCCAGCGAACGGTCTCGTCGGTCAACCAGAGAAAACCGTCGCCGACCGTGACGGCCTTCCCCCGCGTTTCCGAAATCCAGTAATCGCTTCCCCAGAGGAGTTTCCGCGGCCCGAATTCCTCCAAGACGGCAACGAGCGCGGCCGGCTCGCAAATGGCGGAGGAATCGAAAAAGACATTTTCCAGCCCGCGCAAGGCGGCCAGACCCTTAACCGTATTCGGCGCATGAAATCCGCGGCCGGCATGGGCCAGGATGAGCGTTGCGTTCGGATAGCGCTCGCATTTCTCTCGGATTTCACGCTGGTTCTCAGGCGCGGCCACGGCCAAGGCTTTGACCAGATGAAGGACAATCACCAGACGGCGCTCATCGGCAAGCTTCCAGGCCCACTCGGGAAGGAACCGGCCGATCGAGGAGGAAAAAGTGGGCTTCTCTGAGCTGAACGTGTGGTAGGGCTTAAATCCGGAGATCACGCCCGAGGCGAGATACTTTTCGGTCTTCTCACGAGAATCCTCCGGCCTGATGAGGATGGCTCCGCGGCTCTGGGGGGCGCTCCGGAGCTCGTCGATCAGATAATCATTCGCCGCCTCTGGATTTGAGCGCGGCTCGCCCAGGAAAAGGCCGCCGACGATTCGGCCGGAGCCGAAAATTCTCTCCTGGCTCTCTCGCCAGGATTCGATCGACCCGTCCGCCGACCGGGCAAACTCGCAACCTGGCGGAAATAGGCAGTCTTTGACCCGCCAAAGATGGGCGTGAGCGTCAAAAATCCTGGAAGGAAAAAAGTCCGCGAGTTCGGCAAGAATTTCCTGTTCGGCTACTGTCAGCCGAGCCGCATTTCTCTCTGCCATCGTCTCCGGCAACTATACAAAAAAGTCCGCTTTATCTCAAGCTTCTTTCCGCCGCCTGTTTTCTTTTCCCCGTTACCAAACTGAACAGAATCGAGGAGACGACCGAGGTCGCGAGGGAGGCGGGAATGATCCACTGGAAACCGGGACTCGGATGGCCCGTCAACGGCTGCCAGAAGGCAATGAGGAAGGCGGCGACGAAACCGACGGCAGAGCCGAGAATGGTCCCGAGCGGAGTGGCCCATCGCCAGAAAATCGCCATAAAGAATAAATTGAAGAGGGGGGCGACAAAAAGCCCGTTGCTGCGGTTCGTCATCTCGATGATATTTCCTGGGACGCGGTTCATCAGCGTGCTCAAAAAAATCACCACGAGGCCGATGACAACGGTCGCATATCGAGAAGCCCGGACTCCCGCTTTGTTTTCATCGGCCGTCTCCCGTCCGGCCTGGGATTTGCTTTTTGTTCCCAGGCTTCCGGAATGCTTTTCGGCCTTTTTCCGCCGGCCGATAAAATCCGTTACCACCACCGCGGCGGTGGAGTTCACACCCGACCCGAAACTCACCAGGACCGTCGAGATCACTCCGGCCAGCAAAAAACCGGCCGCGCCGTGGGGCAGGATATTGGCGATCAGATGGGGAAAAAGAAAATCCGCATCGCCGGTGATGCTCCGCCCTTCGGCCGCGAGATGAGGGTTGGCCTGAAAGAAGGCCAGGACGGCGAACCCGACAGCTCCAAGGAAAATCGTCAGGACGGCATCGGCGATATTGTTCGAGAGAAAAGCCTTTCTCGCCTGGCGAAGATTCCGCGTGGAGATGTACCTCTGGATGGCGATCTGATCCGAGCCGGCGGTGCAAATCCACCAGCAGATGGAAGTGATCATCATCCCGATGACGGTGATCCGGACTTGAGGGTCGAAGCTGAAAAGTGTGAACGATTGCCAGTGGGGGGCCCAACGGGTAGGAATCCAGGCACCGATCCCGCCCATCCGGAAGCTGATGAAGACGAGCGTCAGGACGGCGCCGAAAAAGAGGAGGAAAAACTTGACTACGCCCGTCGCCACAGCCGCTTTAAAACCGCCCAGGGCGGAATAGAGCAGGGTCGCCGCCCCAAGAACAAGAACAATGGGCAGAATGGCCCCCTCTCCCCAGTTCATCATCACGACGAAGGTTTTGGCTGAAAGGTAGACAATCAGGGCCATCCAGACGATCCTGATCAGGATAAAAAGCACGGAGCCGGTCAGGCGAACTTTTGGGCCGAGCGGTTTCTCCAGAATCTCATAGGCGCTGGTAATCGGAAGCTTCATGAAGATCGGAATCAGAAAATAGGCGACGAGCAGAAAGACAAACGGCAAAGCCAGGAGTGAAGCGATGATAAACACCGGACCGTATTTGATCGTCTCGCCGACCACCGCCAAATAAGAGATGAGGCTGACCAAGGTGACGATGATCGAGATGCCCGAGGCAATGGGGTTTGTTCGCCGTCCGCCGAGCAGAAAATCATCCCGGCTCTTCTGCCGCCTCGAATAGTACCAGCCGATCAGAATGACTATAAAAAAATAGAGGGCAACGACCAGCCAATCCAGAAATCCGACACCTCGGTGAATCATCGAGCGGGGATTATATCATATTATTTGGCGGTGTAGCCGCCGTCGACGGGAATATTCGCTCCCGTCACATAGGCCGAGCTATCCGAGGCCAGAAAGACAATGACCCCCTTGAGGTCGGTCTCATTGGCCAGTCGGCCGAGGAAAGTCCGTCGGCTGTAATTCTTGACGAACGCCTCGGGCATTTTGGCGGTCCGGAATCCTCCCGGACTCACGCAGTTGCATCTCACGCCCCGAGCGCCGTAATAGCTGGCGATGAAGCGGGTGAAATTGATCATCCCTCCTTTATGGAAAAAATAATCCGGATACCAGGCGTGCATCTCGGTTCCCTCGTAGATCGGCGGATCAGGTCCGATCATGCCATGAATCGAGCCGATGTTGATAATCGAGCCGTTCCCCTGTTCGGCCATGACGTCGCCCATGGCGCGAGTGATAACGAAAAGTCCGGTGGCGTTGACCCGCATGCTCTCGGCGAAGGTCGAGGCATCATCGGCAAAGCCTTTCTTCATCGGCCTCAAAACGGCGTTGTTGACCAAGATATCGATCCTTCCGGTCCGTTTTAGGATTTCGTCTCGCAGGGCGAGAACCGACTTCTCATCCCCCTGATCGAGATGAAGAGCCGCGACTTCCAAGCCGTTCTCAAACAGCTTGGCGGCGAAAAGTCGCAGGGCCTGAAGATTCCGCGAGGCCATGAAGGTCCTGGCCCCGGCTTCGGCCAGAGCTTCGACGATCTGGCGACCGTAGAGACCGGCTCCGCCCGTCACAAGTGCTGTCTTCCCTTTGAGGGAAAACATCTCCAAAATTCCCATGGCGTCTCTCCGTTCAACTCATCCCTTCTCTTTCAAGCGGGACGAGACTTTCGAAGGCTCGAAGTGAATCTGGCAAAGTCGGCGGCTACCCGGCCGAAATAATCTCCCAGCCCAAGGACGTCGGCGCCGATGGCAAAGAACCGGTACCCCATCTCCAGGAATTCGGGAATGCTGGCCACAGGGCCGGTCGTCCCGGCGAATTTGCCCTTGGCCAGAGCGGCCTGAGCTACCCGCTCCCTCGCTTCGATGAGACGAGGATGCTTGAAATCCCCGGGAGAGCCCAGTCCATGGCTGAAATCTCCGGGCCCGAAAAAGAGGATGTCCAGGCCGGCCAGAGCCGCGATCGCCTCAAGTTCGGCCAGGGGTTCCGGATCTTCGATCTGAAAAATGATAAAGCGATCCTCGTTGGATCGTCTGATGTATTCTTCAACCGGAGTCTGGGCATATGCGCCGTCGGCGTTTCCGCCGTCAAGAGGCCGCCGGCCCAGGGGATGAAAACGCGTCATGCGGAGGACGTTCTCGGCGTCCGCCAGACTCATGATGTGCGGCACCATGATTCCCGCGGCATCGAGCTCGAGCGGCCGGACGTAATCGGAATAGCTCCCTCTGGCCGTCCGAACAAGGACATCGACATTATAGGCCTTGGCCGCATAAATCTGGGCCTCGAGAACCGACCAATCCGAAGCGACATGTTCCAGGTCCAGCCAGAGGCAATCCACTCCGGACATGGCCGCAAGCTCGGCCACGCGGGCATTGTCGAGGTTCAGCTTGACGCAGCTCACCGCGTCGCCCGCCCTGAGTTTTTCCAGCACCCGGCTTCGTCTCATGATCAACTCCTTAGATGATCTCCTCGAGCGGCACTTGGCGACCGTTCTCCTCCCGGCTCCGAATGCCGGCAATGACCATCTTCATCAGCTCGACGGTCTCGGCAAATGGAAACGGCATAACTCCGCTCCGCAGATAGCGGATGAAGCTCTCGAGCTGCTTCTTGAAGGCGTAAAAGGTGTCGGAGAAAGCGACTTCCACATGGCCGGCCGTGCCGCAGAGCGTCAGCACGCCGAAGGCCCCGAAGAGATCGGCGATGGCGGCAACAACGACGTCGGCGCCGTTCCGATGCCGGAAATGGACGATATTTTTCTCCTCTGTTCCGGTGTTCCGTGCCGAAAGAAACCCCGGCCCGAGGATCGGATAGACGGCCTCCAGAGCGTGAATTCCATACCGTTCCCAGGACTTCGGCGTCGTGACCGTCGCCAGTCGAAGGTCGCCGAGCTCGCGGGTTGACTCCCGATAGGGCAGGAACTCCTTGGCATAGCGCATGCAACTCGAAGACATCACCGGCCGGCCTTCCTCAACCCATTGAACGAACGTCCTCAGGTCCTCGGCGTTGTCCACGAGCGGCTTATCGATAAAGACGGGAAGCCCCGCCTCGACGAACGGCCGGGCGCGTTCGACATGTTCATGTCCTTTGTCCGTGGGGATGATGACGGCGTCGACCTGGCCGATGGCCTCCTCGGGTTGAGATAAAATGTGGGGGATCAGAGAGGCCCGGGCGACCTTTTCGGCATCCGCCGGATTGTCCGTCCAGATATGCGTGACCTTCGCTCCGGCGATGCCGAAGGTCTCGATTGGTTGTTTCCCTAAATAGACCGGAATAACGGGATAGGGACATTTCGCCATCTCCCCGCGGTCATAGCCGTTGAAAATGGCGCTCCAGGAATAGGGATGGCCGTTTCCCTCGACCATGCCCAGCATAGCCAGTCGGATTTCCGGTTGAGTGATCGGCAGAGAGATCATGGACGTTCTTCCTTTTTGGTCGGCCCCTTCGGCCAGCGTCGCGGATCAACGATATGCTCGGGAACCGGCGGAAGTTTGTTGATTTTTTCGACGAGACGGTCCTCGAGCCGGCCGCGGCGTATGATTTCCAGGTTCCGCTCGAGCTGGTCATTCGTTTCCACGCCGACGATCACAGAGTCGATTTCATCGAAGCTCAATGCATAGCGAAGAGCCATCTCGGCCAGGGACAGACCTTCTTCTGTGGCCAGGCCGGCGAGGGATCGGCGGTGAGGCTCGAAGCCGGCGAGTTCAGCCGGGAGGTTCTCCTTAAAGATCAATCCTTGAAGAAAAACGCTCCGGACGAGGGTGATCTTGCGGCTCGCCTTTGCTCGGCGAAAGAAGTCCGTCGCCAAAAGGCGCCTGTCAGCCAGGCTGAAAGGCACCTGGACGACCTCACAATGCGGGTTCCTCAGGCAGGCCTCCGCCTCCTCAGGGGTGTAAACGGAAGCTCCGATCTTCTCCATCAGGCCCGATTCCTTGAGTTCCAATAATCTCCGCTGAGCCGCGCCCTCCTGATAATACATGTCGTTGAAATGATGAAAAAGACAGACAGAAAGACACTCTATTCCCAGGTTGTCGAGACTCTGCCGAATGGATAGGGAAACTCGGCGGAGGACCTCCTCTGGACCGGAAGTCCAGTCGAATCGAGGAAGCTTGGAGACGAGCTCGCCCCGGGCCCCGAGTTCCCGGAGGCATTGCCCCAGAACTTTCTCGCTTTCTCCGTAAGCCGGAGCCGTATCGAAAGTCGTGATCCCGTTTTTCAGAGCGGTTTTGACGATCGTCAGGCTTTCTTCAAACTCCGGCTGGCCGGAGGTATTGTTGATGCCGTAGGGCATACCGAGCTGCGCTGTGCCGAGACAAATTTTCGAAAGCTTCATCCCGTCTGAATTATATCTTCAAGAAATTCAAGACTCAATCTAAAATTCGTCCTCCTGAAATTGATCCCGGCTGCGAATCCTAAAAAATAACGAGAATTTCAGAAAGAAAAAGCGTAAAGGCGGGCGCTCCTCAGCCTGAACTCCGCCTGGAGCGGTTGATCCGTCTCCGGCAGGCGGGCTCTTCCTCGCCAGCGGACAGGAACGGCCGTCCCGTCCGAGCGAATCGGATCGCCATCTGCAAAGGAAAAACCCCGGATGATCCCGCGGTCATTCCGGAGCTGGACGCGCACTTCGCCGCCTGAAGCGTCCACATTGAGAATCAGGGCTCGTCCCTTTTCCTTGGGAAGGAGGAACGGCCGCGTCAAAACGACCCCCTCCGCCGCTCCGGCCTCAAGACCGATAAACCGGTTTCGGGGGAGAAAAGCCAGACATCCCGACCTCGGTCCGCTCTTGTGTCCTTGCTCCATTCCATTGTAATAAATAAAATCCCGGTCTCCGACCTCGATGACCTCGGAGACCCAGGCGATCGCCTGGTCGGGTGCGCTCGGCTTTCCTTCTGACCGGTCGAGCACCCTGAGCCGGATCCTTTCCCAGGCGTCACCGTCGCGGCTGAAAGCGAGTTCGGTCCAGCCGATACCATCGGGCGGCGCATCATCGATAAGACAGGGGAGAAAACCGATGAACAGGTCGCCTCGCCGGACGACCGCCTGGAGTCCGTAGAATTCAAGCGTCGGAGGATCTTTTTCATCCGGAAGAAGGATCTGTCGCGCTTCGGACCAAACACGGAAATCCGGGCTCCGGCTCGAGCCCACGACCCGCCTTCCGCAGCGTGGCGCGTCGATGCCGCGCTTGACCGGGATCTCGTATTGACCGGACAAAGACCACATCTTGAACACAGCCACGAATTCCCGCCTCAGCGGGTCATAAAACGCATTGACCACGTCACTCGCACCGCGGCCCTGGATTTCTCCCCGATCATCGAGCTCTTCAATCCATAAGGGAGGGCTCCAGTTCAAACCGTCGGGCGAAAAAGATACAGAAAATCCGACCGGCTGGGGATCATGCCGATAAAAAACGGCCTTATATCTCTCTCCCGGATTCGCCGCGTCCCGGTCAAGGAGGACGCGTCCTCCCAGAACACGGGTTAAAAGGAGGTTGTTGTGCTTGTTTCCCTGAAACTCCGTCAGGCCGAGATCAGGAAGCCGCCAGGCGATTCCATCGCTGCTCGTCCCATAACCGAAATGGACGCCGAGCGGCCCCCGGCTGTAAGGGATATACCACATTCGGAAGCCGCCTCCTTTTTCATCCGGCAAGACGGTAAACGGCCCTGAAGCAAGCTCAAGGTCGGCGAACGGGTTCTTGGCTGGGATGATCGGATTGCCGGCGTGCTTCTCCGGGCGCCCAGCCTCGAGCTTCACGCCCTCCAGGCGCACAAAAAGAACCTGATCAAAGAAAAAATGAGGCCCTTTCCGGAGCCGAGGCATGGCCTCGCCGGAAGTTTTATCCTCCGTTCCGGCCGCGCATTCTGAGTTCGGAAACAATTTAGAAATACCGACGCAAAAGAAAAAGAGAAAGGCAAGGCCAAGAAAAATCTTCAACGCCTTATTCATATGGGAAAATGTTCTCATTTTTTGCCCTTTGCCGGCCAAGCGAAATCTTGAACAAGCTCCGACGCCGGTCGGCGTTTCTTGGGTTTCCAGGAGTCGGCCGGATAGCCGAGAGGTGTGAAAGCGATCGGCTCCAGGTCCGCCGGAAGACGCAGTACCTCGCGGGCCGCCTGAGGATCGAAAGCCGCAATCCAGCAGGTTCCGAGCCCGAGGCTCCGCGCCGCGAGGATCAGATGATCGAAGGCGATCGTGGCGTCCACTTCCGCGTAATTCTTGCCGTCTCTTCGCGTCCAGGCTTCGCCGGGCACGGCACAGGCGCAGATGACAAAGGGGGCCTGGACAAACCAGTCGCGTGAATAGATCCGCTTGAGATTCGCCTCATGCCCTTTCGTTTGAATCACGATCAACCGAAAGGGCTGCCGGTTGGCCGCCGTGGGGGCAAGGATGGCAGCCTCAAGTACCTGGCGAAGTTTCTCCTCCTCGACCTGGGTTCCTTGATAGGCTCGAACGCTGTATCGTTTCTCAACGACTTCCCGGAATTCCATTCGCCTCTCCTTTCGTTTTGTTTTTTTGACTTGTCAGGTCGCGGATTTATTATCCGTCAAGCAATCTATTCTATTCCATATTCTGCGATTATTGAAGCCCATGGCTTGCGGAAACAGCTAATTCAGAGCCGGCATTCGGTTGACTGAACTCCCTGTCCGTGGCAGAATAGATAGCAAAAGGAATCAAATTCAAACAATCAAGCGAGGTAATCCAATGCTCTCCTTGACAAAACTCAAGTCCGTCCTTCTCCGACGGACGTTTTTCCTCGGCCTTGTGATCGGCCTCTTCTTGCCTGCGCTCGGGCAAGAAGCTCCAGAGCGAAAAAAGGAGATCATTCCGCTCGACCAAAAACTGGACATCGACCCCGAACTCACCTTCGGGAAGCTGGCCAACGGTCTGACCTATTACATCCGCCAGAATCGTCGGCCGGAAAACCGCGCCGATCTTCGCCTGGTGGTCAACGCCGGCTCTGTGCTCGAGGATGACGATCAGCTCGGGCTGGCCCATTTCGTCGAACACATGGCCTTCAACGGCACGAAACATTTCGCCAAGCAAGAACTCGTTCATTTCATGGAGTCCATCGGCATGCGCTTCGGTCCGGAGCTCAATGCCTTTACCAGCTTCGACGAAACGGTCTACATCCTGGAGATTCCGACCGAAAAGCCGGAGATCCTGAAGACCGCCTTTCAGATTCTCGAAGACTGGGCCCACGGGTTGTCTTTCGACCCGGAAGAAATCGAAAAGGAACGGGGAGTGATCATCGAGGAATGGCGCCTGCGACGGGGAGCGAACGCCAGGCTGCAGGACAAGCAATTCCCGATTCTGTTTCGGGGATCCCGCTATGCCCGCCGACTCCCGATCGGCGACATGAAGATCATCGAAACGTTCGACCACGAGGTGCTCAAACGCTTTTACCGCGACTGGTATCGGCCGGATTTAATGGCCGTCATCGCGGTGGGCGATTTCGACCGGCAGGTGGTGGAAAAGCTCGTCCACGAACACTTCAGCCGTCTGGCCTCGCCGGCCGATCCCCGCCCCCGCACCTTCTATGAAGTTCCAGACCATGAGGAAATCCTCTTCGCCATCGCCCAGGACAGGGAGGCGACCGGGACGAATATTGCGCTTTACAACAAACTGCCCCTCCGAGATCAAAGCACAGCCGGGGCCTACCGGCAGAGGCTTGTCGAACAGCTCCATCTCTCGATGCTCAACCAGCGGTTCTTTGAACTGACCCAGAAGCCCGACCCGCCCTTCCTCCGGGCCTTTTCCGGTCGGGGACAATTCATCCGCACCAAAGAAATCGCCTCGCTCGGCGCGATCGTTAAAGAGGAAGGCATTGAGCGCGGTCTGGAGGCTTTATTGATCGAGTCGGAACGGGCGGCCCGTTTCGGTTTCACGCCATCGGAGCTCGAACGCCAGAAGATCGATCTCCTCCGCTCCATGGAGCGCCTGTTCGCCGAAAAAGAAAAGTATGAATCGAGCACCTATGTGGAAGAATACACCCGGCATTTTCTGCACGGGGAGCCGATCCCGGGAATAGAAAAAGAATTCCGGCTGGTCCAGCAATTCCTCCCCGGCATCGCTCTCCAAGAAATCAACCGTCTGGCCCGCGAATGGATGACGACAAAGAATCGCGTTGTCCTGATCAGCGCGCCGGAAAAAGAGGGGTTGAGCGTCCCCCCGGAAAAGCGCCTTCTCGAAATCGTTCACCAGGCAGCCTCCCGAGAAATCGCTCCTTATAAAGACACCCCTGTGGAGAAGCCTCTCCTTCCGGCTCTCCCCGAGCCCGGAAAAATCATCCGCACCCAATACCTGGAGGAGATGAACATCACCGAATGGCAGCTCTCGAACGGCGTTCGCGTCGTCCTCAAGCCGACCGACTTCAAAGAGGACGAAATTCTCTTCCGCGCCTTTAGCCCGGGCGGAACATCCCTGGCCAAAGACGAAGACTTCATTGCTTCAAGTACGGCCGGCCAGGTGGTGGCCGCCGGTGGGCTGGGCGACTTCAGTGCCGTCGAACTGCGCAAAGCCCTGGCGGGGAAAGTCGCTTCGGTCATGCCTTTGATCGGCGAAATTGAGGAAGGCTTGAGGGGCAGCGCCTCGCCGAAAGACATCGAAACTCTTTTCCAGCTCATTTATCTCTCCTTCATCGCGCCGCGTTGCGATCCGACGATGTTCGACGTCCTGACTTCGCAGTTGAAGGCCGTGCTGGCCAACCGGGCGGCCAGCCCGGAAATCGTCTTCATGGATACCCTGCAAACGGTTTTGAGCCAGAACCACTTTCGTGCCCGGCCGATGACGGCCGAGATCATCGCTGAGATGAACCTCGAAAAATCCTGCGCCTTCTATAAAGACCGCTTCGCCGACGCCAGCGATTTCACGTTCTTATTCGTGGGCAAGCTCGACCTTGAGGCGATGAAAACTCTGGCCGAGAAATATCTCGGCGCCCTCCCCTCCCTCAACCGAAAAGAAACATGGAAGAATGTCGGGATCAACCCCCCGACGGGTGTCGTCGAGAAAGAGGTCCGCAAAGGGATGGAGCCGAAAAGCCAGACGGCCATCGTTTTCAACGGACCTTTCGGGTACGACCAAGCCCATCGCACGGCCATCCGGGCGCTCGGCTTGATCCTCGAGTCGAGGCTCAGGGAGATTGTCCGGGAGGAGTTGAGCGGAACCTACGGCGTCAACGTCCAGGCGAGCTATTCCAAGATCCCTGATGAGGAATACAGTTTGACGATCAGCTTCGGCTGCGACCCGGCACGGGTGGAGGAGCTGGTCAAAGCGATTTTTCAAGAGATCGAAGACCTGAAAGCCAAAGGATCTTCGGACAAGGACGTCCGCGACGCCCGAGAGGCCCTCTTCCGTGAATATGAGACGGGGATGAAAGACAACCGGTGGCTTCTGACACAAATTTACTCCAAATATCAGCTCCAGGAGGACCCGAGAGAGCTTCTGGCCTTCGAAAAATCTCTTCAGCCGCTGTCTCCGGAAATCATCCGGGAGGCCGCCCAGACGTATCTCAACACGAAAAACTATATCCGCGTAACACTCTATCCGGAAAAGTGAATCCAGCCGAGAGCGGTGCCCTGGCTTTTTCGTTTTCCCCCGGCTCCACTCACTTGCGGTAGACGAGGCGTCAAAGCCGCCGGATTTTGCAAACCGGGCCGGAGGCTTTTCCCGCCCCTATTTAATTTGGGACCATGTGCCGTTGTTGTTGAGCCACACGCCTGACGGCCCGAAGTCTGCGATCAGCTCTCCGAAGCCGTCACCGTCCGTGTCCGCAACCGCAAGATCATCCGCATTAAGGGCAGAATATTGCTGCCAGGACGAATTGCTTAGGAAAATCCACAAGCCGCTGCCCGCGAAATCACCCGCGATGTCGCCAGATCCGTCGTTATTCAGATCCGAGGCGACCAGCCAATCAGCGTTCTGACCGCTCAGCTGGGTCCATGTGCCGCCGGTCAGCATCCACAAGCCGAGTGTGCCAAAGTCGGCGAAAATTTCCTCTCCGGCAACGGCATTCCCGTTGATAGCGACGACGCCCTCGGCGGAGAACGTGCTGAGCTGCGACCACGTTCCTTCATCCCAGAGCCAAAGACCGGCTGTCCCAAAGCTGGCGATGAGCTCCTGACCGCCGAGGCCGTCGATATCGACCCGGGCAAGGAGATTCGCATCAAGGACGCTGAGCTGGGTCCAGGTCCCTCCGTTCCACAGCCAGAGGCCCAGGGAACCGAAGTCGACGGCGATTTCATCGGCACCGTCGCTGTCAAAATTCGCGCTGATCATCTCCTGGGCGTTGCCGCCGGTCAGCTGGAACCATGCTCCGTCTTTGTACCACCAGAGGCCGGTCGGTCCGAAATCCGCGATCACCGCATCGCGTCCCGAAGCATCGAGGTCTCCGGCGGTCAATCCCTGAAGATGGATGCCCGCAATCTGGGCCCAGGCCCCGCCGTTCCATATCCAGAGTCCCAGGGAGCCGAAATCGGCGGCGATTTCATCGGCGCCATCGCCGTCTATTTCAACCGCCGACATTCCTTCCGGTTCTACCGGAGTCAGTTGGGCCCAGTTTGCGGAGGTTGAAATCCAGTACCATAGCCCCTGGGTGGCGAGATCGCCGACGATCTCCTCGCTCCCGTTTCCGTCGAGGTCCGCCCCCAGGTAAGATCGCCCCGCGGTATCGCTGATGATTTGAATACTGGTCGGAGTGGTGATCATCTCAGCCCGGTTGTCCCCGTCCATGTCCGCCAGGTCTCCGGCCCTGCCGCCATAGGAAGGCATGAGGATGGCGCTGTAAGCGCTGTTCCTGAACTCGACGACCATCGCCTCGCCATTCCTCATGACGAGGGCTTCGGGAAGGCCGTCCCGATCGATGTCTCCGGCGTGGATATGGAAGGTTCCATTTCCTGCATCACAGAGTGTCGTCACGTTATATTGAGCGCCGTCGTGCTTGACCAGATAAACGGGATAGGTGGCCGAAGCGACGTTATACATTCCGGTGATGATTTCCTGTTTTCCATCGCCGTCAAAATCGGCCACGGCCGCGCCGCCCAGTCCCGAGGCAAAAGAGGTTAGAGTATTCTCAACGGAATACGCCGCGCCGTCATAGCCGATGATCATCAGCTTTCCAGGGGGATAATCCCAGGGGAGGGCGACCACAGCCTCGAGCTGTCCGTCATTGTCCGGGTCTCCGACGGCGATCTGGAGGACATTTCCCTTGGGAGCCGACCAGGCGAGGAGAAAGGTTCCGCTGCCGCTGTCATAGTTGAAGACGCTGATCATGGCCCCCGCTCCGCTGCCGTCGACGATCAACTCATTCTGCCCGTCCCGGTCGATGTCGAAAATCGCCGCCGGCATATAGTTGCCGCCGAAATACTGTTCGTGGACTTTTTGATAGGTCGCACCGTTCCAGCGGTACATATAGATCATGCCGGAGGAGCGGACGCTGATTAAAAATTCGTTCTGGCCGTCGTTATCGACGTCTCCTACGGCAGCGGCATGGACGACATCGCCTGCCGCATAGAGATTGTTCCATTCCTCAATATAGGTCGCCCCTTCTTTTCGGAAAACGTAAGCATAGTGGGAACTGTCGGTGCCGGCGACGATCCGGTTCACTCGGTCGTTCCGAAGATCCCCGGCCAGCGCCCGATAAAAGCTCGTCCCGACCGAAATCGTGGCGTCGCTGACAAACCGATGGACTTCGGGCGGGCTGCCGGTCATCCCTTTCCCTTTACCGAAGCTCTCAGTCGCAGACAGAGGTCTCCATCTCAGGAAGCCGATGGAACCGGCCACAATGGCAAAAGAAAAGAAGAATAAAAGCCGCCGCGTTGAATTTTGCGTCATTTTTCCCTTCCTTTAGAATAGAGAGATTCCTTCCCACATCGACGAGGAGATCATATGATCCCAGCCGGAGATTGTCAAATCTTGATCACGAATGAAAAATGTCAGCGGGCAGAGAACCGAATTTTCAGCACTTTATTCGTCATCGAGCCTGGGCCAATTTGACATCGGCTCGGTCCGATTTGATAATAGGGAAAATTGAATAAGAGGTACACCATTGCTTAAAAAGAGATACCCCAGAAGAGAGTTTCTGAAGGCTGCGCTGGCCGGTGTTCCCCTTCTGACGCACGATTGGAATTCTTTTCCCCGGGGCGACGGACGGCGAAATCCTGAAACGAGGAAAAACCAGGATGCCGATATATGGGATGCCGTCATCGTCGGCACCGGACTCGGTGGTCTGAGTTGCGCCGCGGCTTTTGCCCGGCAGGGCTTCAGGCCGCTCGTTCTGGAACAGCATTCGATCCCCGGGGGCTACGCCACGACATTCAAGAGACCGGGCGGTTTTGTTTTCGATGTTTCCCTTCACTCGACGACGGTCGGGGAGAGAGACGGCCTTCCCAATCTGATCCCCGGCTTTCCGGAAATCAAGGATGTCGAGTTCGTTCCTCACAAATCCCTCTATCGGATCATTTTCCCCGAGCATGATCTTCGCGTTCCGCAGAAGGATGTGGAAGGCTATGTCGCCCTCCTGGTCGAGCTCTTTCCGCAAGAAAAGACGGGCATCGAAAGCCTCTTTCGGATGATGCGCGGCCTGGTCTCGGATCTCAACCGCTACCAGAACGCTCAGGGCAAAGTCGACATGGCCAGCTTCCCCAAAGAATTCCCTTATCTTCTCCAATGCTTCAACAGCACGTGGGGAAGCGTTCTTGGCTCTTATATCAAGGATCCCAAACTTAAGGGGATAATCTCCGGACTCTGGGGGTATTTCGGCCTGCCTCCTTCCAAGCTGGCGAGTATCTATTACATCCTGCCGTTAATGGGCTATCTTCAGGCAGGCGGATACTATCCCCGCGGGCGCTCGCAGAAAATCAGCGATGCGTTACGCGACTTCATCGAAGAACGGGGCGGCAAGGTTCTGCTGCGGACGCGGGTGGAGAAAATCCTGGCCAAAGATCACACGGCCTACGGCGTCAAGACGGTGGACGGCTGTGAGTATCTCGGCCGGGTTGTGGTCTCCAATGCCAACGCCTATGACACCGTCCGCAAAATGATGGATGAAGGCGAATTCCTGAAGGCCTACCTGGCGCGGATGGACACATTCACTACGAGTCTTTCCTCTTTTCAGGTGTTTCTCGGCCTCAAAAAGGATCTGGTCGGAGAGGTCGGCATCAAAGACACGGAAATTTTTTATGAAACGGGTTACGACATCGAAGAGGCCTACCATTATGCCCGGAACGGAGAGATCGAGAAAGGCGGGTTCGGCCTGACCCTCTACGACAATCTCTACAAAGGCTATTCTCCGGAAGGCAAGAACACCCTCTCGATCGTCACCCTTCAGGGATACGATCCGTGGAAAAAATACGAAACCGATTATTTTGCTGGCCGGAAGGAGGCTTACCGGGTGGAGAAAGAGAGGCTGGCCGGCATCCTAATCAAGAAAGTTGAGGAGACGCTTCTGCCCGGGTTGAGCGAAGCGATCGAGGTCATGGAAATCGGAACGCCCTTGACCAACGTCCGCTATACGAGCAATTATCGCGGCGCCATATACGGCTGGGACCAGACTCTCGACAACAGCGAGCCCAGGCGCCTGCCGCATAAGACGCCGATCAAAAACCTTTACCTCGCCGGCGCCTGGACAAGACCCGGAGGCGGATACAGCGCCGTCCTTTCGAGCGGGCTGCAGTGCTTCGCCGAGATCATGAAAGAGTGGCCGAAAAACGGATGAGAAGAAGCGGGATCGTCCCGAAACTCGCTCTGCTTCCCTTTCTCTTCACGGCCGCCGTTTCCTTCTTAAGCCCGGCACGCTTGATTTCTCCGGAACCTCCGGCGATAACGGCAGCCATTTCTTCGGATAGATCAGAAGTTCTGTCATCAGAGCCAGAGACCATCCCTCTCTCCCCGGTCCAGCTCAAGCAGCGGATTCAGACGATCCTGGGAAAACCGAATCTTGCCAAGGTCGTGTTTTCCGCCTCCATCGTAAATGGCGAGAGCGGCGAGATCGTCTATGAGAAAAACCCTCATCTCGGCCTCATCCCTGCCTCAAACATGAAAATCGTGACCACCGCTGCCGCGCTCGAATGCCTCGGACCGGAATTCGCTTTTATCACCCGAGTGGGATTGTGCGGCGAGAAGCTCATGGTCAAAGGAAGCGGCGACCCGCTTCTTGGAGACAAAGAAATCGACCTCAAGAATGGGCGCCGGGCCCAGCCCGTCATCCAGGAAATTGCCCGGCGGCTCAGAGACCTCGGCGTCTCCGAGATCACGGATATCGTTCTCGACACATCGATTTTCGACAGCCAGCGCGTTCATCCATCTTGGCCTCAGAACCAGCTTCACCAAAAATATGCCTGCGAAGTCAGCGGAATCAATTATCACGGCAACTCCGTTGCTATCACCGCCGTCCATCGCCAGGGAAAAATCGTCCTGACGCTCGATCCGCCGACAGACTATCTCAGACTCAGGAATAGCCTGACCATCTGGAAAAGCCGGGAAAGCTGGTTCAGCGTCAGCCGCACGGATGTGCCGAATGAACTTCTCATCCAGGGGAACTGCCGGACTGAGGCCGGTCCTTACGCCGTGGCCGTCGAAAATCCGGCTCTCTTCTTCGGTCATTTGCTCCGGTCGGCTCTCGTCGAAGCGGGAATCGGGGTCGCGGGCGAAATCCTGGAACAGCGGATATCGGAAGAATGCGAGGTTCAGGAGGTCGCCGAATTCGCCACCCCCCTCAGCGAAGTGTTAAAGAGGACGAACAAGGACAGTTTCGGCCTGGCGGCAGAGGCGCTATTCAAAAGGATCTCCGTTCAATCCAACTCCGAAGGAGATCAGGGAAGTTGGCAAGGCGGAAGAAAGGTTGTTTTCAGCTACCTGACCAGTCTCGGGCTGAGCGAGCGTGAATTTGTGATCTCTGATGGCAGCGGCCTCAGCCGGGAAAACCGGCTCAGCGCCAATGTGTTGACCCGAATCCTGCTGCACCTCGCCTCCGGTCCTGACTGGAATCTTTTCAAAAACTCGCTGGCCGTCGGCGGACTCGACGGCACGATCGAAAATCACTTCTGGGAGAAAGCCTATCGCGGCCGGGTGCTGGCCAAGTCCGGTTATATCCAGGCCGTTCGGGCCCTTTCCGGCGTGGCTCATACGGACAGCGGCGATTACTTGTTTTCTTTCCTGGCAAACAAGGCGGGAAACGGTGCCCGCACGGCGATCGATCAAGCCGTCAAAGCGATTATCGATTGGGGCGCTCGGCCCTCACCGAGTCGCCGCCTTCCCTAAAGACGATTTGCTATTCGGCAACCTTGAGGACATCGTATACTAATTTTGTCTCAGCACGGGGAATCGACAATAAGAGAAACATTTTTCCTTTTGCCGGCGTATTAGAAAGAGAGGTTATTTTTTGCTTTCCTGTCGAGAATTGGCATAAGATGTTCTAAGAAGGGTCTGATTTGTTTGCTTTGAAAGGACGGGATTTCATCCCGAAGAATAAAATATCCCATTCCCGGGAAAAAGGAGGATGAATGGACCGCGACCAGCGCTTTCACCCGATGAACAGGAGGACCTTCTTGAGCAAAGGAATCCAGACCGGAGCGCTTGTCGTTTCGCTCCCGCTATGGCAACATTTCGGTGGCCAAGATCCCGGCCCGCTCCTGGCCGTCGAATCGGATCCGCCGGCGACTCTCGACCTGGAAACCTTTAGGAAGCTTCTTCAAATCTGTCTCAGCCGGGGGGGCGAGTTCGCTGAGATTTATTACGAGCGGACGGTCACGAACAGCATTTCCCTGGACGAGGACAAGATCTCATCGGCCACTCGGGGTCTGGACATGGGCGTCGGCTTCCGGGTCATCCAGGGAGAAAAAACGGGCTATGCCTACTCCGATGATATCGATTTCGCCCGGCTGAAAGAGGCTGCAGAAACAGCCGCCCTCATCGCTTCGAGCGGCGCCAAACATGAACCGCAAAAATTCGTCCCCCTCTCCCCCCCTTCTTATTATCTTGTCAAGGTTCCTCCAGACACCATTGCCGCCAAAACCAAAGTCGAGCTGCTGACGAAGGCGAATGCGGTGGCCCGCGCTTTCGACAAGCGAATCACTCAGGTCGGCGTCGGTTTTTCCGATACGACGAAAAAGATCCTCATCGTCAACTCCGAAGGTCTGAAAGTCGAAGATACCCAGACCCTCAGCCGATTCGGCGTCAATTGCGCCGCGCTCGAAGGCGAAAACCGAAGTATGGGTTACGAGTCGAAGGCCGGAACCTACGGGTTTGAGCATTTCGACGTCGCCTTGGCTGAAGATTTCGCCCGAAAGGCGGCCGAGATGGCCGTCCGGATGCTTCCGGCTGAAGATGCGCCGGCCGGAGAATTCCCGATCGTCATCGCCAAAGGGTACGGGGGGATCTTCTTCCATGAAGCGATCGGACACAGCCTGGAAGCCGACGGCATCAGAAAAAAGACGTCCTGCTTTCACGACAAGCTGGGGCAGTCCATCGCCAGCCCTCTCGTCAACCTCGCCGACGACGGAACCTATAAAGGAGCCTGGGGGGCCGTCAATGTCGACGACGAGGGCAGCGTCGGCAAAAAGACGGTCCTGATCGAGAAAGGGCGATGCGCCGCTTTCCTCCAGGACCGGCTCAACGCCAAGCTGATGAAAATGACCCCGACGGGAAACGGCCGCCGCCAGTCCTATCAGCACCCTCCTATCCCGCGCATGACCAACACCTACCTTCTCCCCGGCGATTCTCTGCCCGAAGACATTGTCAAATCCGTCGAGAAAGGCCTCTACATCGCCAAAATCGGAGGAGGCAATGTCCATCCGACCACCGGGCGCTTCGTCTTTTCGGTGCCTGAAGGCTACATGATTGAGGCCGGGAAAATCACCCGACCCCTCAAGGGGATCATGCTCATGGGCAGCGGCCAGGATGTGCTCAAAAAAATCTCCCTCGTCGGAAGCGACCTCCTGGTCATCGGCGGCGGTTCCTGCGGCAAGGGCGGCCAGTCGAAGCCCGTCGGGTTCGGAAATCCGACGCTCAAAGTCGATCAGATTACCGTGGGCGGGAAAAAAGCCTGAAGGAGAATGACGATGGACATCCAAAAAATCGGCCAAGAGGCGGTCAAAAAAGCGATCCAAACTGGCGCGGAAGAAGCGGAAGCGGTCATCGAGAACGTCAAGGAGTTCGAAGTCAATACCCGGAAGGGCGAGATCGAAATGCTGAAGAAGACCGTCTCTCGGGGACTCGGCCTCAGAGTCTTCATCAATAAACAGCTCGGTTTTTCCTACACATCGGATTTGTCCCCGGATTCGCTCGCCGAGACGATTCAAAGGACGATCGAACTCGCCAGGATCACCGAGGCAAAGCCCTGGCAGGGCCTGCCGGATTTCGGACCTCGGCCGGTCCCCGACCTCGACCTCTACGACCCGGAGATCGGCCGGATTGCCGACGAAAAAAAGATCGCGCTCGCCCGCGAAGCCGAGCGAATCGCCCTCGCCGAAGACAAGCGTATCACCAACACGGAAGGCGGATTTTTTTCCAGCACCGAGCGCGAAGCGGGGCTTTTTAACTCCAAAGGAATTTCTTATGTTTTTAAAGAGACGAGCTTCTCCTACGGAGCTTATGTCATCGCCGGCGAGGGCGACAGCATGCAAGGCGACGGCTGGTCAAGCTCAAAGCGTTTTTTTAAAGACCTCGAGCCGGTCGAGGAGGTGGCCAAGAAGGCCGCCCAAAGAGCCGTGGAAAAGCTCGGAGCGAGGCCGGTGGAAACGAAAAAAGTCCCGGTCGTTTTTGACCGCTATGCGGCTCCCTCCTTTTGGATGGGCGTTCTCTCGGCTTTGAGCGGGGACGCCGTTTTCCGGAAAGTCACCTTCATGACCGAGATGCTGGACAAAGCGATCGCCTCTCCGCTCATCACGATCATCGACGATCCGACGCGGCCGCGATTCATCAGCTCGACGCCCATCGACGGCGAGGGAAACATCACCCGCAAGAACGTTATCGTGGACAAGGGCGTTCTCAAACTGTTTTACTACGATTCTCAAACGGCGCGGAAAGCCGGGGTCAAGGTCCCCACCATGGCTCGCCGCTTCGGCTATAAAAGCGGGCCCTCAGCTGGATTCCTGTGCGTCACCGTCGCCAACGGAACCGATGATCCGGCGTCACTTCTCAAGGACATGAAGGAAGGGCTGCTCGTCACCGGAATGAGAGGAACGGGGACCGATGTCACAACCGGCGCTTTTTCGGTCGGCTGCAGCGGGTTCTGGATTGCGGACGGCGCCAAGGCTTTTCCGGTCGACGGAGTAACCCTCGGCGGGACGACGCTCGACATCCTCAAAGGGATCGACAGAGTCGCCAACGACCTCGACCTCCGCGGCAGCCTGAACAGCCCCTCCTTCCGGGTGGCCGAAATCACCGTCGGCGGGAAAAAAGCCTGACTTTTTCGGAAAAAGGCGACCATTCAAATTTGCTTTCCTTCCGTTTCCTTAGCTACGAGTGAACTCCCCGTTTTAAATCGGCTATAATAAGGCGGTCAGGCTGAATCTTCTCAGGAGGTTCGACAAGCGATGAAACAGCTAATCGTCCTTGTTTTTTCCATCACTCTGGCTATTGCCGAAGGTTTTTTCCTTCCCCGCGGCGATGTCAGCGAGCAGACAAAAACTTCCCTTCCGCCGGCGGCCGACAATCCCTTTTTCAAGCCCTACCGGACTCCCTTTAACGTTCCGCCTTTCCATCTCATCAAGAACGAGCATTTCCTGCCGGCTATCGAAGAGGGGATCAAGCGCGAGGAAGCGGAAATCGAGGCCATTGTGAAGAATCCCGCCCCGCCCTCCTTCGAGAACACGATCGCCGCCCTGGATCATGCCGGCATTTTCCTGGACGAGGTCACCGCCGTGTTTTCGTCTCTGCAGAGCGCCCACACCAACAAAGAAATCCAGGCACTGGCACGAAAGACGGCTCCCCTGCTGGCTGCCCACAGGGACAATATCTCGCTCAACGAGAAGCTTTTTCAGCGCATCAAGACCGTCTATGATCAGCGCCAAAACCTGAACCTCGACCGCGACGAGCTCTACCTTCTCGAGAATACCTACCGGGACTTCGTCCGTTCCGGAGCCCTGTTGGACGAGAAACAGAAAGCCCGGCTGAGAGAATTAAACCAGGAACTGTCGTTGCTCAGCGTGAAATTCGGGGATAACGTCCTGGCCGAGACGAACGCATTCCAGCTGATCATCGAGGACAAGACGGACCTGGCTGGACTCCCGGCCTCGGTTGTCGCCATGGCCGCCGAAGCTGCCAGGCAGGCGGGGCTCGAAGGAAAATGGGTCTTCACCATCCAGGTTCCGAGCCTCATTCCGTTTCTTCAATATTCGGAGAAACGGGAGCTTCGGGAAAAGCTTTTCCGGGCCTACATCATGAAGGGTGATCAGGGAAACGAATACGACAACAAAGAAAATGTCAAGAGGATCATCGCTCTTCGCCAGGAAAGAGCGAAACTTCTAGGCTATCAAACCCATGCCCATTTTGTCCTGGAGAAAAACATGGCCAAAAATCCGGACACGGTGAACGCCTTCCTCATGAAGCTCTGGGAGCCGGCTTTGGCCAAAGCCAAATCCGAGGCGGCGGCGCTTCAAGCCCTGATCGACCGAGAGGGCGGCGGCTTCAAGCTCGCTCCCTGGGATTGGTGGTATTACACCGAGAAGCTGCGCCAGGAAAAATATGCCCTTGACGACACGGCCCTGCGGCCTTACTTCAAGCTCGAAAACGTCCGTCAGGGCATCTTCAATCTCTGCGGGAAGCTTTACGGCTTGACATTCGTCGAGCAACCCAATCTGCCCCGGTACCATCCCGATGTCCAGGTTTATGAAGTGAAAGAGGCAGACGGCCGTCACCTCGGTCTCCTGTTTATGGATTTCCATCCGCGCGAGAGCAAACGCGGAGGTGCCTGGTCCGGCGCTTTCCGGCGCTCGTACTACGAGCAGGGAAAACGGGTCCCTCCTCTGGCCACGATTGTCTGCAACTTCACTCGACCGACCGCCGACAGCCCTTCTCTTCTCAGTGCCGACGAAGCGACAACGTTCTTCCATGAGTTCGGACATGCTCTGGCGACGCTGTTTTCCCAAAGCCGCTATCGCAGCCGTTTCCTAGCCCGAGATTCGGTCGAGCTCCCTTCCCAGATCATGGAGCATTGGGTTTTTGAACCGGCGCTTCTCGCGGAATACGCCAAACATTATCAAAGGGGAGAGATCATTCCGACGGAACTCGTTGAAAGGATCGAAAAGAGCAAGCTCTTTAACCAGGGTTTCATCACCGGCGAGTACCTCGCGGCCTCGATCCTGGACATGGCCTGGCACTCTCTTCTCGCGACAGCGGATATAGACGTTAATGCCTTCGAAAAGAGCGTCATGGATAAGATCGGTCTGATTCCGGAAATTGTGCCCCGCTACCGAAGTACCTATTTCAACCACATCTTCAGCGGCGGTTATGCCGCCGGTTACTATTCCTACATCTGGTCGGAGGTGCTGGACTCAGACGCCTACGAAGCCTTCAAGGCAAAGGGAATTTTCGATCGGGCCACGGCTCTCTCCTTCCGGAAAAACATTCTTGAGCCTTTCGGGACAGAGGAGATCGGGATCCAATACCGGCGTTTTCGCGGCGCCGACCCGAAAATCGAGCCGTTGCTCCGCAACCGCGGCCTGGAGGTCAAGGACTGAAGGCCCGATTAGCACCAAAACTCAGACCTTAAAGATCTCAGTCTGGATCGCCAGACCTGTCCATGTTCGGTCGCTCGGCCGCTTGTGTTTAGATATTCCTGAATCCCTCCTCTCCATCAGGGAAGCGACTCCTCCGCCAGCCCGCCCTTGAGAATGAGAATAAGAAAATGTTATAAAAGAAAAAGAGCTTGGGCCTGCGGGTGAATCATGATGGCCTTGACAAGGAGAAAATTCTTGGACCGAGGGCTGCTCCTTGCCGGAGCCGCAGCCCTCGGTCCAGGCGTTCTCGGCATGATTCGGCCGACGATCCCTCGGCCGAATGAAGATCCCGCCACCTATCCTTCTTATCTCGGCCTTGAAAAATCCGGCGAGCTCGCCAGGAGGGCTGAAAAACTGAGGGCTATCTTCGAAAATTGCCACCTCTGTCCCCGCGATTGCCGGGTCAACCGACTCAAAGGCGAGACCGGAGTTTGTCGAGCGACGGCCCGGGTCAAGATTTCGAGCGCCTTCCCTCATTTCGGAGAAGAGCGTCCGCTGGTAGGGAAGAACGGTTCGGGAACAATCTTTTTCTCCAATTGCGGCCTGCGCTGCATTTATTGCCAGAACTACACCATCAGCCTTGAGGGTCAAGGCGTGGAAATCACTGACGATCAGCTGGCCGAGACGATGCTTCAGGTCCAGGATTTCGGCTGCCACAACATCAACCTCGTGACGCCTACTCATTATGTGCCGAACATCGTCCGAGCGGTCGAAATCGCCTGCCGGCGCGGACTGAAGATCCCGCTTGTTTACAATACCGGCGGCTATGAAAACCTTGAGGTGCTCAGGCTTCTCGAAGGCATCGTGGATATCTACATGCCTGACCTCAAATACATGAACGCAGAGTTGGCGGCCAAATATTCATCCGGAGCCTATAATTACCCTCATTATGCCAAGCTCGCCGTCAAAGAGATGCACCGCCAGGTCGGGGAACTCAGCTTTAACGACCGCGGAATCGCCCGGCGAGGCGTCATCCTCAGGCATCTCATCCTGCCGCAAAAAATCTCAGGAACCGAGGAGTTCATCAAGTTCGTGGTCAACGAGCTCTCTCCCCGGACCTACGTCAACCTGATGGGCCAGTACCGACCCGAATACCAGGCCAAAGAATATCGGGAACTCAATCGAAGAATCACCCGCGATGAATACCAGCAAGCCCTGACTTGGGCCCGTCGCTACGGCCTAACCCGCCTCGATCACTAAAGCTGGAAAGTTTCGCGTCCCTTTCTTTTCCGTCATATAAGCTGAGATTTCTTCGTTCGCAATGACAATTTTCCACGTGGAAATCCCGCGTCTTCATCGAATTCGCTGTCGTCCGGCGGTTTGTTGTAAAATATCGAGATCGGAGTATGCCGATGAGAAAACACACAGGACGGCGTCGTTCCTCTGTCCGATTGCGGGCTCAATCCTCAGGATCCGCCCCGACTCAGGAAATCTCTCCCACTCCGACATCAAGGACTTCCCCTGCCTCTCCGTGCGCGCCGTCTACGATTCTCTCGTCCGCCGATGCCGGCTCGGCGTTCGGAACTCGTTCTGAGCACTCCTGTCTTTCATCCGACTCGACTCCTGTCCAATCTCCCGCCTGCCGTTCCGCCCGCTCTCCGCTTCCGGGCATCGAGATCAACCCCGAATTCCGCCGCGCCCTCGACATCATGGAGACGACCGGCCGCCACATCTTCATCACCGGCAAGGCGGGCACTGGAAAATCCACCCTCCTCGCTTATTTTCGCAATACGACCCGCAAGAAGGTCGCCGTCCTGGCGCCGACCGGCGTCGCCGCTCTTAACGTCCTCGGTCAGACCATCCACTCGTTCTGCCGGTTCAAACCCGACATCACCCTCGACAAGGTCAAAAAGGTCTCGGAGAGGGGCGCCGCGCTCTATAAAAATCTTGACGCCGTGATCATCGACGAGATTTCCATGGTTCGGGCCGACCTTCTCGACTGCGTCGAGAAGTTCCTCCGGCTTAACGGTCCGCACCCGAGAAAGCCCTTCGGCGGCCTGCAGATGATTTTCATCGGCGACCTCTACCAGCTCCCGCCGGTGGTGACCTCCACCGAGCAGAAGATCTTCGCCTTCCAATACGAGACCCCGTATTTTTTCTCCTCTCACATCTTCAACGACCCGAAGTTCGATATGGAATTCGTCGAGCTCGAAAAAATCTATCGACAGACAGAGCGGAATTTCATCGAGCTCCTCAACGCCATTCGCAACCGCTCCGTAACGGAAGACGATATCGGCCGGCTCAACCGCCGCTTCGATCCCAAATTCATTCCTCCCGACGATGAATTCTATATTTACCTCACCAGCACCAACGATCTCGCCTATACGAGAAACCAGGAAAAATTGACCCAGCTTCCCGGAAAGACGTATCGCTATCAGGGATTTCGCAGGGGCGAGTTTGACGCCTCCCACCTGCCGACCGACGAAGTCCTCGAGCTCAAGCCGGGCGCCCAGGTAATGATGGTCAACAACGATTCTAACGGCCGATGGGTGAACGGCTCGCTCGGCCGGATCACCGGCATCGAGAGGGTGCCGGGCTCGCCCGACATCCTGATCGTGGAGCTCCAGGACGGTCTCGAGGTCGAAGTCGAGCCTTACACCTGGGAGCTCTTCAGACTGGACTTCGACGAGCGCGCCGGAAAGCTCGTCAGCGAGACGATCGGTTCGTTCACCCAATACCCGCTGCGGCTGGCCTGGGCGATCACGATCCACAAAAGTCAGGGGAAGACATTCGACAAAGTCGTCATCGACATCGGCCGCGGCACCTTCGCCCATGGTCAAGTCTACGTCGCTTTGAGCCGATGCACGAACTTCCAGGGGATCGTCCTCAGAAAAGAGATCCGTAAGCCGCATATCCGCATGGATTGGCGGGTCGTCAAGTTTCTCACCCGCTATCAATACCGGAAGGCCGACGAAAAGCTGTCCTATGCGGACAAGCTCGCCCTGATCCGGGAGGCGATCCGGACCGGCCAAGATCTGGAGATCGTCTATCTTAAAACCGACGACACCAAGACGCGGCGCCGCATCCGACCCGAGGCGATCGAGCGGATGGAGTACATGGGAAAGGAGTTCGAGGGAGTGCGCGCCTACTGCTTCAAGCGCGGCGAGGAACGCAACTTCCGCATCGATCGGATGCTCGAGGTCAAACCTGCGCCTCCCTTAGGAGGACGCAATAAATAGCGCACTAAATTCGCCTCAAAATAATTTCACCCCTTTCACCAATTACGTCTGGCCTCATTCGCGAGTGGAAGCGGCTTTCGAACCCGTCATGTCTAATCCGCCAATTTTGTGAATTACGTATGCTTTCCCCTTGTCCTCATCCTCCCCCTTAAATCACGATTTGTCCTATCTTTTCCCTCGCCTCATTCTCCTTCTTAGCGATGGGCGTCTTTTTGATATATCACCTCTGGAAAACGATGATCTTTTTCCCACCATACTTAAAGCGCAGAGAATTCGATCCCTCCTCTCTCGATATCTGAAATAACCCTTGAAATCGCCTCGAGAGTGTCCAGGTCTGCCGGATTCTGGCCTAGGAGTCGTCTTTGAGTGTCACCGTCCAGCGCTTTTCCATGCGGAGGAACGCCTGAATGCGATCGACCATCTCGCCCGTCCATCTCCCCTCGGTCATGGCTTTCTCCAGCGCCGGCGGATCGAGCGTCGATACCTCGTCCCACACGCCGGTCGCTTTGAGTTCCCTCTCCAGTGCCTCGCGCTCCTCGCTTCCCTTGGCCGGCGAAACAAGTCGCTCCTTTCCCGTTACGCGCAACCTCGCGTCCGTGCCGGCGATGACTTGGACGCCTTCCCTCTCGGCGAAATTGATCGCCGCCTCTCTGATTTCTTCGAGTTCCGCTTCGACCGCCTTCACCTCCGCTTCGAGTTCCCGCTTCTTCCGCCAGCGCTCGGCGTAAGCGTCCACGATCACCACACCCGGCTCATCTTTCCATCGCTCCTTCGGCAAAGCTTCAACTTTCACCAGGTGCTTTTTCGCCGGGCACAGATCCCAATACGAGCACCAATCGCAGAGCGCCGATTCGTGCGGGGCGAACTCCCGCTCCGCCTCGATCCGATCGATGAGCTCGGCGATTTCGCGTCTCAACCGCTCGAGCGCCTCAGGAGTCCGGCGCGACCTCATCTCTATGTCAAAGGCCACATAGTGCCAGACGAGTCGGATCTCCTTCGCTTCGGGCCAGAGCGTCTGGACCCCGATCTGATAAAGGCCGAGCTGACGGTCGCGATCGACTTCGCTCTGCTCCGGAAGGCTGGAGCTCGTCTTGTAATCATGGATCTCGATGGCTCCGTCGGGAGCGAGCATCAGGCGGTCGATGATCCCCTTGCAGTGGTAGCGTCCCGAACCGTCGAGCGGAAACCGGATGTGGCGCTCGAGACCGATCACCCGGCCCTCAGCGAACGGGTAGTGCCGCTTATAATAGTCCTCGATAAAGCGCCGCCCCAGCATTCGATAATCGTCCTTTGTCCGATCTTTTCGGCAGATTTTGATTTTGTCATGCCAATTTTCTTCCCATGTCTTTTCATAAAAGGTCAACAGCTCCTCAAGCGGGATGATGCGGAAAGCGCGCTGGCGATAGAGCCATTCCATCGCCTCATGGAAGCGCTGGCCAAGGAAGGCCTCGACGCCTTCTTCCAAGCGCTTGATCTTATCGATATAGATGAGCCTGTACTGAAGCGCGCAGTCCTCAAATGTCCCGAGCTGCGAAATCGAGTATTCCGGCATGGTCAGACCCCTGATCGGCGCACGCCCATTTCCTTTTTATCATACCATCTCGTCGGGCCGAAAGAAATTGGCGCTGGAAGCCGGCGAGCACCTCGTTCTGTGGGTAGACCTCCTTGCTCTTTATAGACAAGTTTTGCCTTAGCGATGACGTCCCGAATTCAGCGCCTCCCTCTCATCAAACGGGGTCAGGTCTTGACAATGAACAAAAAAGCCGGATTTAGACGAGCGGATTCCGGACCTTGATGCCCGCGAAGCGACTGAAATCGCGGTCGATCGTCCAGATCTCGCTTGCGCCGTGCTGGATACAGATCGCAGCCACCCTCGCGTCATGAACCCTTGGGCCCGCGATGTGGCCAGCGCGCAGGAGAGAATTTAGCCGAACCCAGTGATCCTCGGATTCGGTGAGGAGGACAAGGCTGGGCGATTCAAACCAAGCTTCGACTTGGTCAATGGCCTTCTCCAGAGGAGTCGGCGGATCGTATATTCGCGGGTGGGTCACAATCGCCAGAAATTCATGGAGGCACGGCCAAGGAATCGCCCAGGCCCGGCGGCTCTCGGCGAGGCCAACCAGGCAAGCGTATGCAGCACTGTGCCACGGAGAATCTTCCCGATGAGCATAGACCAGGAGGTTGCTGTCTACGGCGATCATCCGCCCCGCCCTTCATATCCGATGTCCAGAATCTGGTCCCAGGTTGCACCGGCCAAGTGAGGCTGCAGACCGCGTCCTCTGAAGGTGGCTTTGCGGAGACGGAAGCTTTGTTTCCGACGCCGGCCGCGCTCGGAAATCAGTCTGCGCAGCCCTTCTTCAACCAGAGCCCTGAGGGTGGTGTGCTCCTGTCTTGCGATCCGGCGGGCTTGATGAAGAAGGCTATCGGCAATCTGTATTGTTGTTTTCATGTTGCTAACCATATCACAATGCGCGTTTTCCTGTCAAGAGATCCATGTCGGCATTTCAACCGGGCTTCCCATGAGTTTCTCCGCCGGCTCCCAATGCTTCGCCGGTAAGGATATGGTTCTTTGGACGACTTCGGCTGAAAATGCCGTTTGACAAGGCCGCTCGCTTTGCCTAAAATTCCCCTCCGCCCTTGATCATTCCGTCATTGATCCATGGTCACTCAGATATAGAGACTGTGTCGCAGCGTCACGATGAGAGAGCAAGGCGTTCCAATCAATCGGATCAGGCGTGGACCAGAAAGATGATTTCCGCCCTTCCGGCGGTCTCTCTTGATGAGACATCGCCATGGCGACACAACCTCGTAAGGAGGCGGGAGTGAAAATCTTCGTCCCCGGTCGCATCTGCCTGTTCGGCGAGCACTCGGACTGGGCGGGAGGCTATCGCCGGATCAACGCCCAGATCGAGAAGGGATACACGATGTTGTCAGGGACCGACCAGGGAATCTACGCCGAGGTCGAACCCCACCCCACTTCTCTCGTCCTCAGTTCGACGACCCCGGCCGGCGAACGTCTCGGGCCGCAAGAAATCCCGATGGAATCCAGGGCTCTCCTCGAGGAGGCCCAAAAAGGGGGCTTTTGGAGCTACATCGCCGGCGTCGCTTACCAGATCCTAGTCAACTATCATGTGCGCGGCCTGGTGATCGACAACTACAAGACCGACCTGCCGCTGAAAAAAGGCCTTTCTTCGAGCGCGGCCATCTGTGTCCTGACAGCGCGGGCTTTCAACCGGGTCTATGACCTGAAAATGACCACCCGGGGCGAGATGGAGATCGCCTATCAAGGAGAAATTACCACGCCTTCGCGCTGCGGTCGGATGGATCAAGGCTGCGCTTTCGGCAATCGCCCCATTCTCATGACCTTTGACGGAGATCGAATCGACGTCACCGAGCTCCGCGTTCCTCAGGACATGCATTTTGTCATCGTCGACCTCCAAGCCCATAAAGACACGATGGAAATCCTTGCCCGGCTGAACCGTTCCTTTCCTGTGGCGAGAAACAAAATCGAAGCGGGAGTCCAGGAGCTCCTCGGCCCGATCAATAAGCGGATCGTCCTCCAGGCGGTCGACGCCCTCCAGGCCGGAGACGCGGAGATGCTCGGCGCGCTGATGACCGAAGCCCAAGCATTCTTTGACCGCTATGCCATCCCCGCCTGCCCGGAGGAACTGACGGCTCCGGTCCTCCACCGGGTTCTCAATTACGAGCCTTTGAAACCTCATATCTGGGGTGGCAAGGGCGTCGGCTCGCAGGGCGACGGGACGGCCCAGTTCATCACCCGCAGCCAAGCCGACCAGCAGGCGGTCATCGAGATCATCGAGCGCGATCTGGGAATGTCATGCCTCACCCTGACTCTCCGCACCGGACAGAAAGTCCGCAAAGCCCTGATTCCGGCGGCCGGCTTCGGCACGCGCCTCTTCCCGGCATCGAAGGCGACAAAAAAAGAGCTCTTCCCGATCATCGACCGGGAAGGAATCGCTAAGCCGGCCATCCTGTTGATCGTCGAAGAAGCCCTCGGCGCCGGAATCGAAGAGGTGATCATCATCGTCCAGGAAAGCGACCTCGAGGCCTTCCAATCTTTCTTCAACATGCAGATCACGATCGAAAACTACAACAAGCTCCCCGCCCATTTTCAGGAATACTCGAAGCGCATTCTGGAGATCGGACGGCATGTCTCGTTCGTCGCCCAGCAGACTCAGGAGGGCTTCGGTCACGCCGTCTTCTGTGCCCGGGAGGCCATCGGCAACGAGCCCTTCCTGCTCATGCTGGGGGACCACCTTTATCGTTCAAAAGGCGAAAAATCCTGCGCCGAGCAGCTCATCGATGCCTATAACAATCACGGCCTCAGCGTCCTGGGGTTGCGCCGCTCACCAGAAGACCAGATCGCCAACTTCGGGACGGCGACCGGAATCTGGCTCGAGGAGGGACGCCTTCTGAATGTCACGGAGTTTGCCGAAAAACCGAATCTCGAATATGCGCGCAGCCATCTCCGTGTTCCGGGCCTGGCTGAGAACGAGTACCTGACCGTTTTCGGCCAGTACATCATCAAGCCGCAGATTTTCAACTATCTCGAAGAACACATCCGGAACAACGTCCGAGAGAGAGGCGAATTTCAGCTCACTTCAGCCTTGGACAGGCTGCGTCAGGAGGACGGCTTCTTGGGGTTGATCATCGACGGCCTGCGCTATGACATCGGTCTGCCCGCTTCTTATCTCGAGACGCTGCAGACGTTTCCTCAGGATTGACCGCTTCCTCAGGAGATAGAAAAAGGACGCCTTGCGGGTCGAAAAACTCGCCAAGTTCTCTATTAAAGTGTAAAATATTAATTAATGCGCAGCGAAGACATCATCCGGTTACGGCAGAAAGAAGCAGAGCTTCTCCGGAGAATCGAACGGCTTAGGAAAGCGATGAACGAAACCAAAGAGCTGAGCACGCTGGCCTTCAAAGGCAAGCTCTTCAAAGAAGCCCAGGAAGAACTGAGAAGGGTTCAGGAGAAGCTCGCCGGTCTCGAAACAAAAGAGAACCCGGAGTAGATTCCGTTTCTACGATCATTTGACCGACCGGTGATAATTCTTTTCTCCGATCAGTCGTACGTCGGCCCAAGAATCTTCTTTTCTTCGGCAAAAAAATTTGTTAAATGTTAAGACCTGACCCCCTGTTTGAGGAGGAGGAGATGAAAAGCGGCCGATTTTTAATCCTCTTTCTGTTCCTTGTGGGAATGAGCGTTTTGACTTTGGTCGGCGCTCCGTCTATGACCGCGGAAGGGAAATTTACGCTCGAGCAGGTCCTGAGCGCCCCCTATCCGATGGAGCTTGTCTCGGCGAAAAACGCCGACCGCATCGCCTGGGTTTTTCATATCGAAGGGGCGAAGAACATCTGGACCGCCGCCGGCCCGGACTTCGAGTCCGTCAACCTGACCGGCTATGTCCGGGACGAAGTCTTCGAGATCCCGGATGTGGCCATCACCGACGACGGCGCGATCGTCGTCTATGTCCGCGGCGGAAATCCAAACAGCCAGGGATGGGTAACGAACCCGACGAGCGATCCGGCCGGGGTCGAGCAGGCCATCTGGGCGGTCCGGACCGACGGCGGAAATCCCTGGCGAGTCTGCGCCGGAAACAACCCCGTCCTCTCCCCTGACGGCCGATCTCTCCTCCTCGTCAAGGACAATCTGATTTATCGCGTCGCCCTCCGCGACCCCAGCCCCTCGGGCGACACGCCGTCACCCGAGCTCCTGTTCAAGGCCCAAGGGAGAAACGGCAGCCCCCGCTGGTCGCCCGACGGAACCAAGGTCGCCTTCGTCTCAAATCGGGATGACCACAGCTTTGTCGGCGTCTATGATCTTGCCAAAAACAAAATCACCTGGCTGGCTCCAAGCGTCGATCGCGACAGCGAGCCGGTGTGGTCGCCGGACGGAAAGCAGATCGCCTTCTTTCGTCGGCCGGGCGCGCAATACAACGAGACGATCGACTTCTGGAACCCTCCCAACCCGGCGATCTGGATCTCCGACGCGGTGACGGGCAACGGGCAAGAGCTGTGGAATCCGTCGAAATCTGAACCGAAGTTCTATACCATCCGCAACCTTATGTGGACCGCCAGCAACCGGATTCTCTTCACCGCCGAGCACGACAACTGGAATCATGTTTTTGCCCTTGCCCCGTCGGGCGGAGAGCCGATCGACCTCACGCCCGGAGACGGAGAGGTGGAGCATTTCCATCTCTCACCTGACGGCCGGACTCTCTTTTTCAGCAGCAATCAGGCCGATCTCCATGGCCGGCACATCTATAAGGTGCCGACCGCGGGCGGTGCCAAGCCAATCCAGCTGACCACGGGCGCCACGATCGGCTGCTATCCGGTCGCCATTTCTTCCGGCAAGGATGTTGTCTTCATGTATGCGACGGCCAAGCATCCGATGTCCATCGCCCACGTGCCCGCCGCGGGGGGAAAAATCGAGGTCATCGCTCCGCGCCGGCTCCCGGAAAAATTCCCCCTCCACGACCTCGTCGTCCCCGAGCTTGTGATCGTCAAAGCCCCGGACGGCCTCGAGATCCCCTGTCAGCTCTTCCTTCCGAAAAGCGCAAAACCAGGCGACCGTCGTCCCGGAGTCGTCTACACCCACGGCGGTCCCATCCGGCAGATGCTTCTGGGATGGCATTACATGGAGTTCTACTCCGAAGCCTACGGCATCAACCAGTACTTTGCCAACCGCGGCTTCGTCGTGATTTCCATCAATTACCGGAGCGGCATCGGCTACGGCCGCCGCTTCCGCATGCCTCCGGACGCCGGCCGCAGGGGAGCTTCCGAATACCAGGATGTGGTCGCCGGAGCGAAATACCTCCGGAGCCGCCCGGAAGTCGACCCGGAGAGAATCGGCCTCTGGGGCCTGTCCTACGGCGGGCTGCTGACCGCCATGGGCCTGGCCCGCAACTCCGACATCTTCAAAGCGGGCGTGGATCTGGCCGGCGTGCATGACTGGTCGGCGCGAGGCCGCGACACGCGGGCCGGAGCTTTCCCCAGCGTCTCGCCGGAGGCGCGCAAGCTGGCCTACGATTCCTCTCCCGTCGCCAGCGTTAAGACCTGGACCTCGCCCGTTCTATTCATCCACGGAGACGACGACAGAAACGTCGATTTTTCCCAGACGGTCGACCTGGTCCAGAAGCTCCGGGCCAAAGGGGACGTCCACATCGAGCTCTTGGTCCGGCCCGACGAGCCCCACGAATTCAAGCTTTACCGGAACCGGATGGACGCCTACAACGCGACCTTCGAGTTCCTGAACCGCTTCCTCGGGAAGAAATAGGCTATTCGAAGCGGCGGGCGGGCTGAGCCTCTTCCGGATTGAAATATTTGCGGGGCATCATCTCATCGCGCATGGCGGCGTTATAAACGAACCAGGCCATGACCGTCGCGGCCTGCATCAGGTCGGCCCGCGAGCAATGATCGACGACATCCATATTGGAGTGGTGGGTGACCGTGTCGTAGTCGAGCGGATCATGGACGAACTGGAAACCCGGCAGCCCGACGGCGTCGAACGAAAGATGATCGGTGCCGCCCGTGTTCCGCGTCACAACCGCCGTCGCCCCAAGATCGTGGAAGGGCTTCAGCCACTCCTCGAAGATCGGAATGGCCGCAATATTTCCCTGGGCATGGATGCCGCGGATCTTGCCGCTTCCGTTGTCGAAGTTAAAATAGACGGACAGCCGGTCATACTCGGGCTTCTTCTCCTTCTTCGCCCGGTCGAAGAAATGGGCGGTCACATAGCCACGTGATCCCATAAATCCCTGTTCCTCGGCGTCCCAGAGGGCGAGGCGGATCGTGCGGCGCGGCCGGACGCCGATGGCCTTGAGGATGCGGACCGCCTCCATGGCCACGACGCAGCCGGCCCCGTTGTCGGTCGCTCCTGTCCCCGAATGCCAGGTGTCAAAGTGACCGCCCAGCATGACGACCTGCTCTTTGATTTTTTTGTCCGTCCCTGGAATCTCGGCAATCACGTTGTAGCCCTGGGTATCGTCTTCCGTAAAACGGGCGTCAATTTCGATCTCGAGTGAAACCGGGATGTTTTTCTGGGCAATCCGGACAAGACGATTATAGTGCTCGGCAGCTACGACGACCGAAGGAAGCGGCGGGGTTGCTCCGACCATCTGAGACCCGCCACGGGAAACTAAGACCAGGCCGCCGGTCCACCGGCTCGGTTCAAGGACGACGGCCGCCCCCTCTTCGCGGAGGAACTTAGCTGTCGCCTCTTCGAGCTGGCGGCGGGACAACATTTCGGCCATCCGGTCAGCAAACTGCGGCCGCCGGCCGGGCTCCGGCGTTAGGCTGAGCGATTTCAAGTCCTCCTCGGAGAAACGCCGGGCCTGAGGCGCGAAATTCAGGGCCACTTCCTGTTCCCCCTGACTGAGAACAATCGCCCCTTTAAGTTTGCCCTTGTATTTTTGTAGCTCCTCGGCCTTCTGGACGCTGATCAATACCGCTTCTCCCTTAATCAGGCCGTCTGTGCCGGGGGTCCAGGCTTTGGGATAGGCGATGAGGGGCATGTATTGGGGCATGGTCATAGCGGCATAGAATTTTCTCAGCTCCCAGCCGCGGCCGAACGTCCCCCACGGCTCCATCCGGGCGTTGACCAGGCCGATCTCGGTGAGGGTCTTGACGGCCCACTCTCCCGCCTTGCGGTATTGAGGGGATCCGGAGAGCCTCGGGCCGTAAACATCACTGAGCCAGCTAAGATATTCCATCACCTTGGAGCCGGACTCGAGCCCCTCACGACGAATGCGCTCGGCCATGGCCAGGTCGATCATATCCTGGGCGGCTGTCTGGAAGGCGATCATGAAAAGCAGGCTGACGCCGACAAACCAATATCGGATTCGCTTTTTGTCCATGGCGGCCTCCTGTCTCAGGTCGATGTCACCAAAAGAAGAGACAAATCTAGTCCAATAACCTTCAATCGTCAAGAAAAAAGCCTGATTTTCTTCAGACGGCGCACGGAAATCTCTCCCGATATTGCCTGGCGCAACCATTTCGGCTAAGCTATTGTTTTAGCCGTAAGGAGCACCTTTATGGAAAATCTTGGCCTCAGACGCGCGCCTCTTGCCTTCACGATCTTCGGCTTCCTTATGACCGTTGCCTGGACAGGGAGTCCGTCCTTTCCAGATCAAAGGACGATTTCCCCGGCCGCCTTTCCTCCGGCTGCAAGAGCGCTCCATTCCAGGCACGACCTCGGCCGCTTGGCGGTAAATTTCTTTCCCAACTACGGCCAGCTCGACGAGCGAGTCGAATTCTATATCGAAGGGAAAAACCAGGCGATCTACTTCAGCAAAAATGGAGTAACATTCGCCCTGCAGTCGTTCCGCCCGGATCGCCGGAACGATCGAAAAAATGAAATTTTGAACGCGCCGGCATGGCCGGAATCAAGCTCAAGTCACCGACTCGTGGAAGGAGCGCGCTGGATCGTCAAAGTGGATTTTCTGGACGCCAACCCCGGCGTTGAGCCGCGGGGAGAAGGCGAGACGGGGATGAGGCTTTCTTATTTCCGCGGGGGTCCAGAAAGCTGGAAAACGGATCTGCCCGCTTATGCCAGGATCGTCTATCCCGATCTCTGGCCCGGAATCGACCTGGTCTACTCCGGAGCGACAGGCGAGCTGAAGTCCGAGTTCATCGTTCATCCGGGATCAGACCCCTCCCGGATTCGGCTGGCTTACCGCGGCGCAGATTCGGTCGTCGTCGATGAAGCGGGACGTCTCATTGCCTCTACGCCCGAGGGGACGTTGGTCGAAGCTCCTCCCGTCGCCTATCAGGAGATTTCGGGCAAACGTCTGGCGATTCCATCGGCTCACCGAATTGTCGGCCGGAGCGAAGCCAGCTCGGCTCAGGAAAATATCCAAGAAGGAACAGGCGGAAGCACGATCTGCGGGTTCCGCGTCGCCGAATACAACCGAAACGAACCTCTCATCCTGGATCCCGTGATCCTGACCTCCTGCGGCTACATCGGAGGACCCGATCTCGATTACAGCTACGGAATCGCCGTCGACCCTGCCGGCCATATCTTTATCACTGGCTACACCTATTCCGTCTCGTCCTTTCCGGTTTCGGCCGGACCGGACCTGAGCTTTAACGGGGGAGACGCGGATGCCTTCGTAGCCAAAGTGAACGCCTCCGGAACAGCGATCGAATATTGCGGCTATATCGGCGGGTCCGGCAACGACTATGGATACGGCATCGCCATCGACCGCGCCGGCAATGCTTACGTCACGGGATACACCTCCTCCAATGAGTTGAGCTTTCCGGTCCGAAAGGGTCCTGACCTTTCCCACAACGGACGTCTTGATGTTTTTGTCGCCAAAGTCAAAGCCGACGGCTCGGCGCTCGAATATTGCGGCTATATCGGCGGTTCGGACGACGATTTCGGTCGAGGAATCGCCGTCGACGCCGCGGGCAACGCATATCTTGCCGGGTCGACATATTCGTCCCAATCATCATTTCCTGTCGCCGTCGGCCCGCAGCTGATCTACGGCGGCAATCGCGACGCCTTCGTGGCCGCGGTTGCGGCGAGCGGCAACGACCTCCTCTATTGCGGCTACGTCGGCGGCTCGGGCGAAGACATCGCTTCCGGAGTTGCTCTCGACGGAGAAGGCAACGCCTATATTGTCGGCTCAACGAACTCGCCCACCAATGCCCTCCCGGCTTTTCCGGCGACGATCGGCCCGGACCTCGAACCCGGCGGACTCTTCGATGCGTTCGCGGCCAAAATCGCCGCCGGCGGAACGGCTCTCGTCTATTGCGGCTATATCGGCGGCTCAGGCGATGATTTCGGCTCCGGGATCGCAGTCGATACAGAAGGGAATGCTTACATTACCGGCACGACTTCATCAACGGAAGATTCCTTTCCCGTGCTGCTGGGTCCGGACCTCAATTATAACGGCGGCCCCTCGGACGCGTTCACCGCCCGAATCTGGAAAGACGGAAGTTTTTTGGTCCATTGCGGCTATATCGGCGGCTCCGAATACGATTCCGGCACGGGAATCGCCGTGGACGGTTACGGCTTCGTCTATGTGACGGGCTATACGTCCTCGGCCGAAGACAGTTTTCCAGTCAAAGAGGGTCCGGCTCTTGCTCTGAGCGGCAGCTTCGATGTATTTGTGGCCAAAGTCCGACGAATCGCCAATAACCTCGATTTTTGCGGTTATCTCGGCGGGGCCGACGCCGATCTGGGGACGGGGATTGCCCTCGATCAGACAGGCTCGGGAAAAATCTATCTCACCGGCCATACCTACTCGACCGAACTCAGCTTCCCCGTCGCCATCGGCCCGGACTTGACCCACAACGGCCGCCGAGACGGATTCGTCGCAAAAATCCAGGAGCAGGCGATTACCCTCGTCTCACCGAACGGATTCGAGACGTGGTATGCGGGACTCGAAGAGGACATCCGCTGGCTGACTTGGGGCGAAGTCGGAGAGGTGACGATCGAATATTCGACCGACAAAGGGGAGAATTGGGTCGTCATTGCCGAGGCCACGGAGAACGACGGCCGTTTCACCTGGCTGATTCCGGAAACTGCCTCGACAGAATGTCTGGTCCGGATTTCCGGTGCCGAGGAGGGGATCCCATCCGACACGAGCGACGCCGTTTTTGCCATCTCGGACGCACCCGTGATCTTTATTCTCTCGCCGAACGGCGGAGAAGCCTGGGCGGTCGGTTCGGAGCAGGACATCGTCTGGAGGTCGGCGCGGGTGGCGAATGTGAAAATCGACTACACCTATGATGGCGGAACAACCTGGGAAGGAATTTCCGATGTAACCGAAAATAACGGAGTCTTTCGCTGGGTCATCCCCGACACGGTTTCAGACCAGTGCCGCGTCCGGGTCAGTGATTTGGACAGCGTGGCTTCCGATGTAAGCGACAGCTTCTTCTCCATCATCGAAGCCGCTTCCTCAACCGAGAACAAACAGGAGATCCGCCGCACGATCAAGCAAAAAGCGATCAAGAAGAATTCACCGACTCCGCCCGGCGATGGAGGGCTCCGTTGAGAAAAAAGCCTTCCTTCGCCGTCTTCGGTCTCGCTGTTCTCGCCCTATTTGCCGCCCCAAACATTGGAGCTCAGGACTATGCCGGAACCATTCAGGGAACGGTTGTCGACGGCTCAGGCCTTTGCCTCGAGGGGGCCATGATCTATCTCTCCTCCCCTTCCATGCCCGGAATGCAGATCATCGCCGCGGGAAAGAATGGTCATTTTATCTTCCCCGGTCTGGTTCCCGGAATTTACACCCTCACCGCCGAAAAGCCGGAATTTCAGACCCTGATCTTAGAAGGGATCGAACTTCGAGCCGGCATGTCGTTGACCCTCCGAATCGAGCTCAAGCCTTCTGAAAAAGAAGGAGAAATCATTTCCCGGAAGACCGACCTCCTCCTGAACCGCCGCTCTTCAAAAATCGCTTTCTCGACCGACCGCTCGCTTGTCTCAAGAATTCCCCTGGCCAGGGAATTCGGGGCTGTAATGAATCTTGTCCCGGGCGCTCTCTCGAATGATTTCGTCTTTTCTGAGGAAGTCTCCATCCTCGGAGGAACGGTCCGCGACAACTTTTTTGTTCTTGACGGAGGATCTCTCGGCGACATTTCCGGCCGAACCCCGCTGGCCGACATCGGCCTCGACCTGATCGAGGAGATCGAGGTCGTCACTGCCGGCCGGCCGGCTTCTCTAATTCTCCCCGGAAGTTATGTGAGCGTGATCAGCCGGTCCGGAGGCAACTCCCTCTCGGGAGAGCTCGGCCTATTTTTCGGCTTTGACGGCTTAAACAAAGATCTCTGGACGCTCTCCGAGGCCAAAGAGAAGGGGCCGACTTCACCGGCGGGAGACAGGAATCTTGTCGAGCCCTCGCTCCATCTCGGTGGGGCCTTCTGGCCGGACCGCGCCTGGTTTTTCCTCACCAGCCGATACCGGGCCCAATCCCGGGAAGGAATCTTCATCGGTCCGTTCGAGGATATTCAAAATCGGGTTCACGATCATTACGATTGGTCCCGTCGCGCCTGGTCAGGGTTCTTCAAACTGACGCTCAACCCGATCTCCCATTTAAGGTTCTTCGCCTGGATCAACGTGGCAGACACCTATCAAAAAGTTCAGGAGGACCCAGAGGCGCGACTGCCTTTTCTCTCCACGCATGTCCTCGACCACGAGAAGGCGATCGTCGCCCATGGCGCGGCAAACTACGACCTTGACCGGGACACCCAGGTTTACGCCGGGGCAACCGTCTGCGAAAGAAAAATCCCCTCTCTTCTTCAAGAGCAGGCCCTTTCTCTTCCCTGGGTCGATGACGCCGCCGATTCCTACGGCCCGCTCTCCGGCGCCGCTTATAACTCCGAGGCCAAACGGACGCGAATTCAGGCCGATGCTTCTATCCGCAGGTTCGTTCCGAACGCGCTGGGAACGACTCACGAACTCGCGGCCGGTGTGGATTTTCACATGTCCACCTCGAAGCTCGATTGGTGGCGGAAAAACAACCTCCTCTGGTACATGGACAGCCGAAATCCGGGAAACTTCTTCTATCCGGACCGGGGGCTCCTGGGATTTTGGTTTTGCGGCTCGGCCCAGGGTTCGACCATGCTTTCCGGTCGAACCCAGCGCTTGGGAATTTTCGTCAAAGACGCTCTTGTCGCAGCCGAACGGTTGACGATCGACCTCGGACTGAGGTTCGACGTCGCCTGGGCCGGATTCGAGGCCGGGTCAAAAGCGGCTTCGGGGAATGCTCTTTCCTTCTTCATCGGTGATGCTGTCCTCCGGCCTTATCTCAAAGCGACCTATCCGAACGAATTCCCCTCCGGGGTCAACCCTTGGGACCAGATCGCCATCGGAGGGCAAAAGAACATCATCTCCTGGCTTTCCCTGTCGCCGCGCCTCGGAGCCGCCTATGACCTCTGGGGCAACGGGAAAACGATCCTCAGAGGGTCCTTCGCTCGCTATACGGACGACCTTTCTCACCGCGAATTCATGCCCTTGAACCCCCTCTACCCGCGCCACTTCGATTTCTACTGGAAGGACGCGAACGGAGACGGCCGCCCGGATGTCGAGGACGAGTTCAGCCCGTCCAGCCTGGATTTCCGCTTTTTATCCGCCTCTTTTAATAAGAAGCGGGTGGCGGAAGAGATCAAGCCTCCGGCAACGACGGAAGTCTCGCTCGGAGTCGAGCACGTCCTTTTGGGGAACCTGACCGTCGGACTCCATTTCCTTTCCAAAAATCAAAAGAACATTCTCGAAGACGTCCTCTATAACCCGGACACGGGAGAACCCTGGTACACGGCAGCTCAGGCCGCCGGACAAAACTACTGGATTCCGTTCACCACGACGGTCCCGGGAAACGGTTTCTTCCCCGATCAGACCATCCAGCTCTACGCGAGATCGAAGAGCGCTCCGCCTCTCTTCTTTCAACTTCGAAACGTGCCGGAACTCGAACGCAAATTCCGGTCCCTGACATTCCATTTCCAGAAACGAATGTCCGCCGGCTGGCAGCTCCAGGGCTCACTTGTCCTGAGCAAGGCGGAGGGAAATATCGGCGGTCTGGCCGAAGAGACAGCCGGATTGACGGCGGCGGCCGACACGCCCAACGATTTCATCAACCGCTACGGGCGGCTGGACATGGACCGACCGGTCCAGCTCAAGCTCATGGGAACGTTCGAACTCCCCTTTGAAGCCGCCCTGAGCTTCCTTTTCCATTATCAGAGCGGCCGTCCCTGGCAAAGATGGGCGCAGATTCTTCCGCCGGCCGATTGGTGCGCGGCCAGCAACGCGGAGCGAATTTATTATGCCGTCAACCTCGAGCAGGCCGGAAGCCGGAGGGAAAAGGCCTGGTCGTCACTCGATTTGCGGCTCGAGAAAACCTGGACGCTCGGCGCTTCGGGCCGCGCGGCCGTTTACGCCGACATCGTGAACCTCCTCGGCTTCAAGACCTCATTGACCGGCCTGAATGACATCGACATCTGGAAGCCGGCAGCAGAGGGAGCAGGGAAGCCCGGCGAAACGTTCCTTTTGTCCGATTTCCAGCAGACCAACGTTCTGATCGGCAAACGAATTCTTCGGTTCGGGCTGCGGCTGGGCTTTTAACCGTCGTCTGCCGCGAAGGGAAGATATGGCTGGGCCGCCGAGAGAAAAAAAAGTCCACGGGAAAGGGGAACCGCACAGCCCGGCGGCCCGACGGAAGCCGCCGGCACCGACGATTTTGGCCCTCCTCCTGGCGGTCGCAACGGAGCTGACCATGGCCTCATCGATTGATCAAGTCGCTTCCATCCTCCCGGCCGAGATCGACGGCTGGAAAAAAATCGGACCGCCGCTGACTTTCACCAAGAACAACCTCTACGACTACATCGACGGCGGGGCCGAGCTCTATATTTCGTACAATTTTCAGAAACTCCTGGCGATCCGATACGAAGACGGAGCGAGCGACGAAATCGTCATCGACGTCTTCGATATGGGAGACTCCTATGACGCCTTCGGCGTCTTCTCGCACGGCCGGGAGGTCGAAGACGGACTCGTCGGGCAGGGCTCGGAATACAATTCCGGTCTGCTGACGTTCTGGAAAGACCGCTACTACATCTCGATCATGGCCTATCCGGAGACGGAAAGAAAAAAACGGATCGCCGTCGACCTCGGGCGCCGGCTGGCCGGCGCAATTGCGGGAAAAGGGGAGATCCCGCCGATCGTCGATCTTTTCCCGCGGCCGAACTTCGTTCCTGGAAGCCTCCGTTATTTCCGGCACCACGTCTGGTTGAACAGTCATTTCTTCGTCTCCAACGAGAATATCCTGGGAATCGATCGCCAAACCCACGCCGCCCTGGCAAAATATCGACAGGACGAAAAGACCTTTTTCCTGCTCATCGTTCTCTATCCGGACGGAGGGAAAGTCCGGCAGGCGGAGGAGACGTTTCTGAAGACCTACCTTCCGTCCGCGGAGGAAGGGATGGCGGAGATGAGCCCGGGAAAATGGACGGGCTGCCTTCTCGAAGGCAACGCTCTGAGCGTCGTTTTTCAGGCGCCGACGAGAGATCTCCTGAGGTCTTATCTCCGCCTGGCGCAGACGGCCATCCGATCCCGGGCCCAAGGATCATGATTATTTCTTATAATTTCGATAGAATTGATAGAGATTAGGCTCCGCGGGCGACAAGGCGCAGCCATCTCCATCGACCGCGAGGAGGAAGAATGAAAAGACAAAATCGGATGACGAGACGGGAGTTCTTGAAACATTCAGCTCTGGCGGCTGCAGGAAGCGCCGGTCTGTTGAAAAAACCGGACCGGGCCGAAGCGGCCGCACCCGGGCCGCGCCCGGAGACGCCGGCAGCAGGCAAAACGAAAGTCGTTCTCGTGCGGGACAAAGACGTCCTGGATTCCGAGGGCCGGCCGAAAACCGAGGTCGTCTCGGAAATGCTCGGCCAGGCTCTCCAGGCGCTGACGGGCGAAACCGATGCGGCCGCTGCCTGGAAAACGATCATCCGGCCCGACGACATCGTGGGGATCAAATCGAACGTCTGGAATTTCATTCCCACCACCCGGCAGGTTGAGGAAGCCCTGAAAATGGGCGTGCTGGCGGCCGGCGTCCGGGAGGACAGGATCGGCATCGATGACCGGGGCGTCCTGCGCCATCCGATCTTTCAGAAGACCACGGCGCTGATCAACGCCCGGCCGATGAGATCCCATCACTGGTCGGGAGTCGGCACGCTCATCAAGAACTACATCATGTTCGTTCCCGATCCGTTCAACTACCACGAGGATTCCTGCGCCCGGCTGGCCGCGATCTGGGACAACCCTCTGGTCAAAGGAAAAACCCGGCTGAATGTCCTCGTCATGCTGACCCCGCAGTTTCACGGCGTCGGCCCTCATAACTTCAATCCGAAATATGTCTGGCCTTATTACGGCCTGATCGTCGGGTTCGACCCGGTGGCCTGCGACGCGACCGGCCTGAGAATCATCGAGGCGAAGCGCCGGGAATTTTTTGCCGAAGACCGGCCGCTCAACCCGCCGGCCAAGCACATTTTCCTCGCCGCGAGCCGCTACCACCTCGGTACCGCCGACCCGAAGATGATCGACCTGGTGAAGATCGGAGACGAGCAGGACATTTTGATATAAGAGGGGGGATGTTTCGGTCGTCGGGAGAAAGGGGTTTTTTCCCGGGGCGGCGAAAGAGCGATGAACTCAAGCTCGATGAAACGGATTCTCCGCTATGCCCGTTCGGGCTCACGAGGAGGCGAAGAATAATGAACAGGTCAAGCTATCTGACCACGGCCCTTGTCTTTCTTTTCCTCACCGGCCTGAACGCTTTTTCCCAAAAGGTGGAAACGATCAACGGCGTTCGGGTGGTGCACAACGGCAAATCCGGCGCCTGGGGAAAAGAGCCGAGGTTGCGGCTCGAGCTCGTCCGGACAATCGGCGAACTCGAGGCTGAGGATGAAAACCTGGCCCTTTATATGCCCAACGATGTCGCCGTGGATAAAGCCGGCAATATCTATGTCCTCGATATGGGAAACCACCGTGTCCAGAAATTCGGACCGGACGGAAAATATGTCGCCACGATCGGCCGCAAGGGCCAGGGCCCCGGGGAACTCTTTTTCCCCCAGTCGGTCGATCTCGACGAGGCCGGGAATCTCTACCTTTCCGATCCCAATAATAAAAGGATCCAGGTCCTCACGCCCGAAGGAAAAGAGCTCAAGACCATATCTCTGATCAAAGAAACTCCCGGAAACGTGCGACGAACGGCCTCGGGTCTCGTTGTCGCGACCCGCGGCCAAACCATGGTCATGTTCTCCGGCGACGAGGAGGAACCGAAAGAACTCCCCAAGCTCCTCCTTCTTCTTGACGGCGAAGGGAAGATTCAAAAAGAGTTCGCCGAGCCTTTTGACTACGGCACCGTACTGCTCAACCGCGCCGGGAATCTTGTTCACTTCGCCCTCGACGGAAAGGACCATGTCTATCTTGCCTTCACCCATCAGAACCGGATCGAAAAATACGACCCGGACGGAAAGCTTCTCTGGAGATGCGACCGGGAGCTCGATTACAGCACGACTCCTCCTGAAAACAAGGGCAAAATGGAGCGACAGGGAGGCAATATCCGGGTCGAAATGCCGCGGATGAACAGCTGTTCGGTCGGCATTGCGGTCGATGGAAAAGGCCGGGTCTGGGTCCCGGCTCTCAGGCGGCAGCTGAAGAAGGAAGAGTCCGCCGGGATGGCGGTCGGTGTGAGCATGACCGACGGGCAGCGGAGCATGTCGATGAAACCCGTGGGGAACATCGAGCTCCGCGAAACCGACGCCTCCAGGCTCGAAGTCTATGATCCGGACGGAATTCTCCTCGGCGCCATCCCCGTCGGTCATTTCATCGACGGCATCCGCATCGCCGGCGACCGCCTGTTGCTCATCGACCGGATGCGCGGCGCTCAGATTTTCGAATACCGGATCGTCGAGAAACAATAATTTTTCCCGCGCCGGTTCGTCAATCCTTTTCTCTTACGGGAAGACGCGCGCTTCGTCCGAAATTCAGGCCAGAAAGGATTCCTTGGTCCTTATCGTTCAGAAGATCTCAATTTGGGAAATGCCGGCTTGGAGCGAAATCGCTCCGGTCAAAGGCCCCGGCGGAGATAGGCGATCGCCTGCAGGGCGGCCATGGCGCCCTCTCCGGCCGCCGTGACTACCTGCATGCCGCCGCAGGCGATATCGCCAGCGGCGAAAACGCCGTCGATATTCGTCCTCTGGAAGCGGTCGACGGCGAGGCATTGCCCGTGGTCGAGCTTCAGGCCGGCTTTCAAGAATAAGGGGGAAGTGAGACTGTCCCGGAAAATAAAACAACCGGAGACCGGAAGGTCATCCTCTCGTCCTTCCGCCGTTACAATCTTGATCTTCTCGACACCTTTATCGCCGCCGATCTCTTTGACCGCGGTCTCCCAATAGATGACGATCCCTTTGCGGCCGATTTCTTCGACCCGCTCGGGCGCGGCGACCGCGTCTTTCCTCACCCCAGGAAACCAGTGTACCCGGCAGCCCATCTGGTCGAGGGCAAGCACGTCCTCAAGCGCTTCCGCCGAGCTTCCGACGACCGCGACCTCCTGACCGCGATAGAGCGGACCGTCGCAGGTGGCGCAGTAGCTCACTCCCATCCCCAGCAGCCTTGCCTCTCCCGCGATCATCTTCTCTTTTCGCACAGGCTTACCCGTCGCCAGAATCACGGCCTTGGCCCCGATGAGCGATTCCCGCGTGACCACATGCTTGATCTCGTGACTCAAGTTGAAGTCGATGGCGTCTTCCGCGATGGTCTCGGCTCCGAAATCAGCCGCCTGGCTTCTAAATCTGTCCAGCAGCTCGCGGCTGTTGATGGACCGGAAACCCGGATAGTTTTCGATTTCGTAGCCTATGGAGAGACGCGACTTGCCCCGCCCTTCCAGGATGATCGTCTTTCTTCCGGCCCGGGAGGCGTAAATACCGGCGGCGTAGCCAGCCGGCCCCCCACCGACGATCAGAATTTCCGTCTCTCTGGTTTTAACGGTTGCATCGCCTTTTATCATCGGCCACCTCTCTCGGGGTCAGGTCTTAAAAATTGACAATTCGCGGACGGAAGAGCGCGTTCTGATCTGTCAAATGTTAAGACCTGACCCCAATTCTCAATTCTCTCCATCCTCTCGGATATAAAGGACTCCGGGCTGGCGGACCAAACGCTGGGTCTCCTCATCGCTCAGACCGTCCTTGATCTGAACCGCCAGCGGCTTGCCAAAGAAGAGCTTGGCATTGGCCGAATCGACCAGGCTGGAAATGCGGATATAGGTCCGGGCCGGAGCTTTGTCCAGAACAACGGTCAACTGATCTTCCCGCGCGAGAACGGCCAGGACTTCGGGAAGCGCCGAGATTTTCTTGGTCAAATCTTTGATCAGCCGGCGCTTCCGGTTGCGGACAATCCTGTAGCCGAAAAATGCCAGAAAAGCGGGTCCAACCAGGCTTCCCCACTGGATCCGGGTGAAGAAGAGGACGATGGCGACGACCAGGATGGCACTCGCCAGGATAATTCCTTTCGTGCCGAAAGGAATCAAAGTTTTAGCCGACTCCATCCAGTTTCGCACTCGCTGGGCCGGAGTCAAAGAGAAACGCATGCCTGTTTCAAGGTCGGATTTCAAGCGCTTGAGGTCAGCGGCCATCTCGCGGGCGTCGGGATAGCGGTCTTCGGGACGCTTGCGCAAGCAGCGGGAGATGATTTGGTGGATTTGGAGAGGCAAGTTGCGCCGCAGGGCGGTCACGGGCTTCGCTTCCTCAAAAGCAATCGCATGCATCGTGTCGAGGGGAGAATCCCCTTTGAACGGCAGTTCGCCCGAAACCATCTCATAGAGAACGACTCCCAGAGAGAAAATATCGCTCCTATGATCCAGAACCCGACCTCTCGCCTGCTCGGGACTCATATAGTTCAGCGTTCCCAGGACGGCTCCCGCCAGAGTGTGAGCCTGCTCCAACGTCAGCGTCCGGCTGAGGGTTTGGGGCCCCAGGCTATCCTCCGAACCCGTTTCCATGAGCTTGGCCAGCCCGAAGTCGAGGAGCTTGGCGTGGCCGTCCCGCGTGACCATGATGTTATCGGATTTGATGTCCCGGTGGATGATCCTGGCCTCGTGGGCTTTGGCCAGACCTTCAGCGACCTGGAGTCCGATTTCTACCGCCCCCAAAAGATCGATCTCGCCTTCCCGAACCAGTCGGCCGACGGTCCGGCCGTCCACGAATTCCATGGCGATGAATGCGGTCCCGTCGGCCTCGTCAATTTCATAGATCTGGGCGATCGCCGGATGGCTGACGGCCGCAGCGGCTCTGGCCTCGACCAAGAACCGTTTTTTTCGGCCCGGATCGGCGATCAGCTCGGGGCTGAGCACCTTAAGAGCAACAGAGCGCTGGAGCTGGATGTCGCACGCCCGGTAGACGACTCCCATTCCTCCCTCTCCGATTAGCTCCTCGACCTGATAATGCTTTAAAAGCCGGCCGATCATCGGCTTTCCCTGCCTTCCTTTCTCATACCACAGACCCTCAGCGGATTCAAATCTCTGCTCAAAGCGCCGAGCTTCTGAATCTGTTCGGCTTTATCGGACACCGGATGTCGCCCGGCCAACCAAACTAAAAGAGGCGGCCTTCGGAGTCGCTTTTCAAATAGAGGAGGAGAATCCGCATCAACAGGAGGATGATCCCGCCGGCCATCATCAGGGCATAGACCGTCAAAAAAATGACATGAACGGTCGCTCTCTTCGGCGAGGTATCGAGGGGGAAAAAAAGATCGAAGACAGCTTTGCCGAAAAGGATGATCATGATGATGATTCCCAGGGCGGAGCGATAGAAATAGTTGGTGGCGTTATGAAGTGTGACCGTGTCCAGAAAAAGCAAGGGATAGATAAGCCAGGCCGTAAATCCCCAGACGAAAAGGACGACCGCAATTCTCGTCCCCTTTTGGAACTCGGGCGACGACGGAAAAGGCATGATCTAAGGATATGACTTTGCTCGAGCGGCGTCAACCGGGACGGCGTCTTTGCCGCGGATCTTCGAGATTTTTCCTGACGCCGATTAAATCCCCCAGGAAACCTGGGAAAATCAAAAGCGGCTCGATGCCGGCGTCTTGGATGAATTTTCCAGAAATGAGGAGATCCGCGCTCGGCGATCGGCCAGGAAAACGCTGAGGGCAAAAAAGAGGAGGACGAGGTCGGTGAGAATCAAGCCGAGGTCGGCGCGTCGGCTGAGACTGCCGAAGCAGCCGCAGGAAGTGTCGATCCCCCGGAGAAGAGCGAAGGCGACGAGAGCGATAAATCCGAAAAGGAGAAGAGAAAGGAGCAGCGCGCTCGACCGCCGCCACAGCCCCAGGATCAAAAATGCGCCGGCCAGCACTTCGACCCAGGGAAGAACGACGGCGATAAGAAAAACAAGCGGGCGAGGAAAGGCCTGATAGTTCTGGATCGATTGAGCAAATCCCAGAGGATCGGCAATCTTCAGGCTCCCGGCCCAGATGAAGACTCCCCCGACGATGAGGCGAAAAAGAAAAAGGACGATCCGGTTCCGAATCATTTCTCTCGGCTCCGCTGTTCCGATCTCAAGACGCGCAACCTCTCACTCGGATTTCTCCACGGGCAATCCGGCGGCGGCCCATTCCGCAAAACCGCCGGAAAAAATCCTGACATCCTGAAATCCCCGGGCGGAAATCCATTTGGCCATGGCCGTTGAAGTCGCGCAATCTCCGCCCTCGCAATAGACCACAATGGGTTTTTCGACCGGCGCGGCGACCTCTCCCTCGGCCAGCCCTCCGGCATGCTCTTCAAGCGCCAGGCTCAAAGCTCCCGGAATGTGGCCGGCGGCATATTCCTCCCGGCTTCGGCTGTCGATGAAGAGCGCAGCCTCCTGTCCATGGGAGAACAAATCCTCGGCTTCGGCGAGCGTGATGTAGCGAATTCCCGGGTACTTCTCCCGGTCGACGAAGCCCTGACGAAACTCGCCGGAAAAAAACCGGCGGACAAGAGAAAAATTCACGGCCGTGCCGAGGACGACGCTCAGAGCGACGACGGCCAGAATCTCGACCGCGATTTTCCTCATCGCCGACCGCCTCGCCTCGCTATTCCCCTTTCTCAGGCAAAAATCGAGGTGTATTTCGCCAGTCCGGCGCGCAGGATTTCGATTCCCCGCTTGATCTTTTCGACCTCGAGGACATAGGCGATCCGAACTTCATCGAGTCCTTTTCCCGGCGTCGAGTAGAAACCCGCCGCCGGAGCCACCATGACGGTCTCGCCGTCGAGATTGAATTCGCTCAGCATCCAGGTGACGAAGTGGTCGCAATCTTTGATCGGCAGCTTGACCGTGATATAGAATGCGCCCTGAGGCTTGTAGGCGACAACGCCCGGAATGCTGAGGAGTCCCTCGTAAAGGGCATCGCGTCGCCGCTGGTATTCCTGCTTGACGGGCGTGAAGTAGTCCATGCCCATCCGGTAGGCCGCCAGGGCGGCCCGCTGCTCGACGCTCGGCGGGCAGAGGCGGGCCTGGGCAAACCTGAGCACCGCCTGGAAAACGTCGCCGTTCCGGGTGATGAACGCTCCGACCCGGGCGCCGCAGCAACTGAACCTTTTGGAGATGCTGTCGACGACGATCGTCCGCTCGCCGATCTCGGGAAATTCGAGGACGCTGAGGTGGCTCGCGCCGTCGTAAACGAATTCCTTATAGACCTCATCGCCGATGAGGAAAAGATCGCGTTCCCGGGCAATGGCGACGACCCGGTGGAGCTCCTCGCGGGTGTAGACCGTACCCATGGGATTATTCGGCGAACAAAGGAGGATCGCCTTCGTCCGCGGCGTGATCCGGGATTCGATTTCGGCTCGCGATGGGAGACGGAATCCGTCCTCGACCCGGAGGGGAAGAGGAACGATCTTGAGCGAGGCGATGGAGGCGTAGCCGTTGTAGTTCGTGTAGAAAGGCTCGGGAATCATGATCTCGTCCCCGGGATCCCCGACGACGCAGAAAGCAAAAAGGATGGCCTCCGAACCTCCGGTCGTGATGATGACATTGTCCGCGGTCAGGGCGATGCCGTAGCCCGAGAAGTAGTCGGCGATGGCCTGGCGCAATTCGAGGAAACCCTGGGCCGGCCCATACGCAAGGACCTCATCGTTGAATCCATGGAAGGCCTCCATGACGGGCCGCGGCGTCGGAACATCGGGATCGCCGATGTTGAGAAAATAGACCTTGATTCCCCTTCGGATGGCTTCGTCGGCGATCGGCTTGAACTTTCGAATCGGAGAGGCCTGGATCGTCCGGCCCCGGTAAGAAATATTCATCGATCATTGCTCCTTGCGGCGGGGTGACGTCGATGGGCCGAAAAATCCCGCCGATAAATTAATCCGCTCTGATTATGAGCTAAAAAACGGGGCTTTGTCAAAGTCGTGGATCATTCCTTTTTTCCTTCTCGCCGCCTTGCCAAAGGCGCGTGAATCTGTTATTTTTGACCAACAAGACGCCCCGATGCACAAAGATTCCGCAGCCTTGATCGTCCGGAAAAAAACCTGGGGCGATTATGTCTGTCTCGGTTTGCGTTCCCCCCGGATTGCGGCCGAGGCCAAACCCGGCCAGTTTCTGATGATTCGAGCAAGCCAGGAGCCGTTTCCTCTGCTCAGGCGCCCGTTCAGCATCCACGGCCGCGAAACCGGAACCGTCGAGATTTTTTTTGCCCGGACCGGGATCGGCACCTCCATCCTGGCGGAAAAAAAACCGGGGGAAACGCTCGACATTTTGGGCCCGCTCGGCAACGGTTTCAGAATCTGGCGGAAGCGAAAATCTCTGGGCGCAGAAAAAAAACCGGCTCGGGCGGAGCTGAGGACAGAGCTCCGAGGACAGGTGCTCGATCTTGTCGGCGGCGGCCGGGGAATCGCGCCGCTTTATTTTCTCGCCCTGGAGCTCCGGCGCCGGGGAGCCCGGCCGCGGATCTTCTACGGCGGCCGGAGCGAACCCGACCTCCCGCTCCTGGAAAAATTCGCCTCCCGGGATTTTGATATCTTTGTTTCGACGGATGACGGATCGCTCGGGTTTTACGGACCGGTCACCTCGATGCTCGAGACGGAACTTCGGCGCTCAACCTCGGCGATCAATTCCTCCGAATCGGAGGGTGGAAAGGCCCGAGGCTCCGGGATTCAGGCGGGCAAGACGTCGCCCCTCCCGGCGCGAATTTTCGCCTGCGGACCCGACGCCATGATGGAAGAGGTCGCCCGATTGGGCGCGGAGTTCGATATTCCGGTCGAGGTCTCGCTCGAATCCATCATGGGCTGCGGAATCGGCGCCTGCTGGGGCTGCGTGAAGAAAATCAAAAAGGGAAGGGACGTCGAGTGGATAAAAATTTGCTCGGAGGGTCCGGTGTTCGACGCCTCTGAAGTCGTCTGGCATGAAACCCCGGCCGAGGGACGTTGATGAAAGCGAAAAGCACGCCGCCGACCCGCTCCACGGAATCGCCGGGAAGACAAGCGGCCGGCCATTTGAACCCTCCCTCGAGAGGACAGAGGAAAGGAGACGGGCTGAAAAAGACGGGCCGGCCAGGACCTGATCTGGCCGTCGACCTTGGATTCCTCAAACTCCGGAATCCCGTGCTCGTCGCCAGCGGCACGTTCGGCTACGGCACGGAGTATCTTCCCTTCCTCGACCTCTCGCGACTCGGCGGAATCGTGGTCAAGGGACTGTATTTCGAGCCGCGGCCCGGAAACCCACCGCCCCGCCTGGCCGAAACTCCGAGCGGATTGATCAATTCGATCGGATTACAAGGAATTGGCGTCCGGGCCTTCCGCCGCGATGTCCTTTCCCGGATCGCTCGATTCAAAACGCCGATCATCGT